>JAAAOU010000468.1 GCA_009908745.1 Bacteroidota bacterium | reverse complement strand
CTTTGTAAAGATAGGGTGTGCCTTCTCCTTTTTGAAAGGCGATTTGGTGGTTTTGCGCTTGCATATATGCCGCTACAGAGTGACTGTAGTTAAGTCTCTCTAAATGACCATAGGGGTGCTTTTTGCCAAACTGGTAGCCATATAGTTTCAGTGCTTTGTTGATATACTTTTCCGCCTTGTCGTACTCTTCCAAATAGGTGTAGCAACTTCCAATATTGAGGTGTTCTTGGAATCTGTCGCCACCATACGCCGTAGCCTTTTTGAAGTATTTAATTGCCGTTCGCATCTCGTTGGAGTAGTAATAGGCTTTAGCAGCTGCTGAGTATACTTGGGCTTTTTTGACGTCTGTGATTTCAGGATGACGAGCTAAAATTTCAAAGCATTTTTTAAACTGTTGCTTGGCCCGGTCATAGTCCCATTTTTTGACAAACAGCTTACCTTGGACCAAGTAGTTGTTTATATAGCAATATTTTTTGTCTTTTGCTTTCTTACAGTTGTTTTCTGCTTTCTGGCATAGTCTAAAGGCGGTCTCCCAATCCTTGTTTTGATCATATTCCCACAGAGCTATCTGTTCCAAATTGAAGTTGATGTGTAAAATCCGGTCTTCAATATCCTGCTCTTGCCTGAGAAAACTCAATTTCCTTTTACAGGTATTTATGGATAAGCTAAGCTTTTCAAGCTTTCCATAGGCATCGGCCAACACAGTAAGTATGTGGTGTCTTTCGGTTGATGTGAGCATGGTCAGTCGTTCAATAGGCTTGATTCGATCAAGCTGATCGATAAGATTAGACGTAGCCTCGTACTGCTTGTTTCTGTAAATCGCATAACAGCTGTTATAGACAATCTTGGGGGTTAAGGGGTGTCTCTGCGCCAAGAACTGCTCTTGGTAAGGAAGGAGGTATTTCGTGTAGGCCTCCGCGATTTCGGGAGATTCATCATCCTCTTCGTAGGCTGCGGCAATGCGGTCGTGTAGTTTTTCAATGTACTGCGCCCATTCATTGGAGGAAAGCCGCTGTTGCTGCTCTAGGCGCCTCCGGTAGTCTTCCAGTATGGAGTCGTGTTGACCGTATGTAAAATAAAAAGGCGCAAAAAGGAGTGTGATCAAAAGATAAAAAGACAAAAAGGAGTTATGTGGAGGTTTCATAGCGGGAGGTGTTTATAAAGCAAAATATAAAACTTCCTCCATTTTGTCCAGTGTTAGGGGGTGAAAAAATAAAAAGGCTTGCCATTCCGCAGCGCGGAGGCAAGCCTTTCAATATTTAACTAAGCGGCAGGGCTTAATCCTCTTTCTTCTCGTCCTTGTTGTCGTCTTCGTCCTCCAGTTGATCCTTCAGTTGGTTGAAAACATCGAGATCGCCCAGGGTAGACTTCTCCACAGAAGATTGCTGCTTCTTGACCGCTTTACGCGTCTGCTTGCGCTCTTCTTGCTTCTCGCGGCGTACTTCGGTCTCTGCCTCGCGGCGGATATCATCCAAGTAGCGCAAGTGCGATACCAAGATACGCTTGTCGTCGCGGTTGAACTCGATCACCTTGACCGTGAGCGTCTCCTCCACTTCTGCCAGTTGCCCGTCCTCCTTGCGGATGTGCTTGATGGGAGCAAAAGCTTCCAGGCCGTAGGGCATCTGCACGATGGCACCGCGGTCGTCCTTGCGCACCACCGTAGCTTCGTGGTAAGAACCAACGGGGAATACGTTTTCGAAGGTATCCCAAGGGTTCTCTTCCAGTTGCTTGTGGCCAAGCGACAGTTTGCGGTTGTCCTTGTCGATGTCCAAGATCATAATGTCGATGGTCTCGCCCACCTTCGTGAATTCAGAGGGGTGGGAGTAACGCTTGGTCCAAGACAGGTCGGAGATGTGGATCATGCCGCCAATGCCTTCTTCCAGTTCCACAAACACACCGTAGGGCGTGAGGTTTTTGACCTCGCCGCTGTGGTGGCTGCCCTCGGGGAAGCGCTGCTCGATGTCGCTCCATGGGTCTTGGGACAGTTGCTTGATGGAGAGGGACATCTTGCGGTCCTCGCGGTCGATCGTGACGATCTTCGCATCGTACTCCTGTCCCAGCTTGAAATACTCGCGGGCGTTGATCGGCTGATTGCTCCAGCTGACTTCCGAGACGTGGATCAAGCCTTCTACTCCGGGCTTGATCTCCAAGAAAGCGCCGTAGTCTTCGATGTTGACGATCTTGCCTTTGACAACGCTGCCCTCTTTTATGGTTTCTCCGAGTGTTTCCCAAGGATGCGGCTGCAGCTGCTTCAGGCCAAGCGAAATCCGCTTCTTGTTCTCGTCGAAGTCCAGTACCACCACATTGATCTTCTGGTTGAGGGAAAGCACTTCGCTCGGGTGGCTGATGCGGCCCCAGGAGATATCCGTGATATACAGCAGGCCGTCTACGCCGCCCAAGTCCAAGAAGGCACCGAAGTCGGTAATGTTCTTGACCAGGCCTTCGAGCACTTGTCCTTTCTCGAGGCTGGCGATGATAGCTTCGCGCTGCTCGGCCAGGTCGCTTTCGATGAGTGCCTTGTGCGAGACCACGGCGTTTTTGATCTGCTCGTTGATCTTGACCACTTTGAACTCCATGGTTTTACCCACATAGGAATCATAGTCGATGATCGGCTTGATGTCGATCTGTGAGCCTGGCAGGAAGGTTTCCAGCCCGCTACAGTCCACGATGAGGCCACCTTTGGTCTTGCTGATGACGGTGCCTTTGATGACGGTGCCGTTCTCGTAGGAGTCGACGATGTTTTCCCAAGCGCGCAGCAGTTTCGCTTTGCGGCGGGACAATACGAGCTGCCCGCGGGCGTCTTCTTGCTGCTCTACGTAAACGTCTACTTCGTCGCCCACGTCTAAGTCCGGTGTGTCGCGGAATTCAGAAAGGGATACCAGGCCATCGGACTTGAAGTTGATGTCCAGTACTACGTCACCGTCGCTGATGGAAGTGACTTTTCCTTTTACGATTTCGTTTTCGATGACGGAAGTAAGCGTGGAGTCGTATTGCTTTTCCAGCTCTTCGCGCTTGTCCTCAGTATAGGAGAGGCCAGAACGGCGGTCTACGCCCCAGTCAAAGTCGTCGTGCGCGGTTTCGGCAACGACAGGCTCTTCTTCTTCCTCCTCCTCTTCGTCTTCTTCCTCGTCATCGCTGTCCTCGTCATCCGACTTGTCTTCCTCGTCGGCTGCTCCGGCTTCGTCGTTGTCGTCGGTATCGTCTTCTTCTTCGCTGGCTGCTTCGGCTTCCGCTTGTGGGGCCGCCGTTTCCTTTTCTTCTTCAGCGGTTGGTTTTTCGTCCGCTTTGTCTGCTTCCGCCTGCGGTGTTTCTGCCTCGTTGGCTTCTTCTTCAGCCGTTTCCGCTTGGGGGGCTGCCGTTTCGGCAGTTTCCTCCGTTTCAGTCTTGGCCTCGCTTTCGGTGGTTTCCTCAGCTTCGGCCTTGGCTTCGCTTTCCGCGGTTTTATCCGCTGCTGCTTTGTCTTCGGCCTCGGCAGGTGTCTCCTCGGCCTGATTTTCGGGCGTTTCCTGCCCTTCTTCTTTTTCTAAATCTTTGTCGTCTAGCATTGAAAGAATGCTTTTTGGTGAAAAAATAGGATAAAAACCAGTGCGAAAGGCTTGATAATCAAAGCTTTGACTACTACTTTCCGCAATAGCGGGGCAAAGGTACGGCAAATATTCAGCAATGTAAAGGCGAAGCTGGCCTTTTATGTGGTTAAGTGCGGCAGGCAGGGAGCTGGGGAACAAAATTCCGCAGCAATTGTATTTTCCTTACGCCACGGTACGCTGCCGCTCGCGGATTCATGGGGGCAGCAGGGCAAAATTGCCGATAAAGTTTGTACTTTGGCTGTATAGTTAATAAACGTAAAACCAGATACGACCAGTATTATGAGTGATCAAAGGCCTTGGCTCAAGAATTACCCCAGCGGTATTCCAGCCAACATCAACCCTGACGAATATCCGACGCTAGTCGATATGTTCAACGACACCTTCAAGAAGTACGGGAGCCGCACGGCGTTCTCCTGTATGGGCAAGGAACTGAGCTTTACGCAAATCGACAAAAAATCCAGGGCTTTCGGGGCCTACTTGCATTCTCGCGGCCTGCAGCCCGGCGACCGCATCGCTTTGATGATGCCCAACTTGCTGCAGTACCCCGTCGCTTTGTTCGGCGCGCTGCGGGCGGGCCTGATCGTCGTCAATACCAACCCGCTGTACACGCCGCGGGAGATGCGCCATCAGTTTACAGATTCGGATGTGAAAGCCATCGTCATAGCGGAGAATTTTGCCGCCAACCTGCAAAAAATACTAGGCGACACCAATATCCAGGCTATCATCACCACTAGCATAGGCGAGATGTTGGGGTTCCCCAAAAAGCACATCGTCAATTTTGTGGTGCGTAATGTCAAGAAAATGGTGCCGTCCTACAGCATTCCCAATACGGTGACCTTCTCGGACGCACTCAAGCAAGGTAAGCGCTTCTCCCTGCAGGAGCACAAAGGGGAGCCCGATGACGTTATTTTGCACCAGTACACCGGCGGCACTACCGGCGTAGCCAAGGGGGCCATGCTGACCAACCGCAACCTCGTCGCCAACATGCTGCAGATACGGGCCTGGATGGGGCCTTTCCTGAAAGAAGCCGATGAGGTAGCGCTCAACCCGCTGCCGCTTTACCACATCTTCGCCTTTTCCGTCAATTGCCTGGCCCTGATGAGCTTCGGCACGACGAATGTGCTAGTGACCAACGCCCGCGACCTCGACTCCGTCATAAAAGCTATGAAGGACTATCCGATCTCACTGGTAACGGGCGTGAATACGCTTTTCAACGCTTTGGTCAACCACAAGGACTTCAGCTCGGTAGATTTCAGCCACCTGAAAGTGACCGTCGGCGGCGGTATGGCCGTACAGCGCTCAGTGGCGGAAGCTTGGCAGAAAGCCACGGGCTGCCCGTTGTCAGAAGGCTACGGCATGACGGAGTCCTCCCCGGTCGTAAGCGTCAACCCTTTAGATGATACGGGGCGCATCGGCACGATCGGCTTGCCGGTTTCTTCTACGGATGTCCGCATCGTCGACCGGCAGGGCAACGTCCTGGCGTACAATCAGCCGGGGGAACTGCAAGTGAAAGGCCCGCAGGTGATGAAAGGCTATTACAACCGGCCGGAAGACACCAAGAAAACGGTAGTAGACGGTTGGCTGTGTACGGGCGACGTGGCTACGATAGACGAAGACGGCTTCATGCGCATCGTAGACCGCAAGAAAGACATGATCCTGGTCTCGGGCTTCAACGTCTACCCCAATGAAGTCGAGGAAGTGGCTGCTGCCCACCCTAAAGTGCTAGAATGTGCTGCGGTAGGTGTGGAAGATGAAAAGTCGGGCGAGGTGGTCAAGCTATTCGTAGTACGCCGCGACAAATCCTTGAAGGAGAAAGAATTGATCGAATACTGCCGGGGCGAACTGACGGGTTACAAAGTGCCGAAGCATATTGAGTTCCGCAAAGAGCTGCCCAAGACGAATGTGGGTAAGATATTGCGCCGTGAACTGCGGGAGGAGGCTAAGGGGTAAAGGTTTGGAGGGTTGGAAAGGTTGAAAGGTTGAAGGGTTTACCCTGAAGGCGGAACGACCGCAGGGAGTGGAGTCCTTCAGGGTTGGCTTAGCGGCCAGCAACTTTACAACTTTACAACCTTAGAACTTTTCAACGGCGGGCACGGAAGGTTGAAGGGTTGAAAGGTTGGGAAGGGTTGAAGGGTTTACCCTGAAGGCGGAACGACCGCAGGGAGTGGAGTCCTTCAGGGTTGGCTTGACGGCCAGCAACTTTACAACTTTACAACCTTAGAACTTTTCAACGGCGGGCACGGAAGGTTGAAGGGGTGAAAGGTTTACCCTACTGCTCCCGAAACACCAAAAACGGCAACGGGCTCCGCCAAGCCGTGCGCTTAACCAAGTTCCTCCGCAGTAAATTGTCCGGAAACGCCCGCTTGGGCAAGTACATCGCTAGCATTTGGCAGGGGAAGTGCTCGAGGTAGTAGTTGATACCGCTGCTGACCCGTTCGTCCCGCACCATGTCGATGCGTTGTCCTTCGGCGTTCAGGCGTTCTACTTTGATCTTGTCTTGCTCTTCCGGGAGCATATTCACAAAGAAGGGCAGGACTTCGGCGCCCAATGGTGCTGCGAATGCCCGGAGCTGCGGGAGGATCAATTGCTCGTCCAGCGTAATATCCACGGCAAAAGCAATGTTTTTGACTGCTTCGTACTGGGCGTGTTCCGGGACGATCAACAGGGGGCAGGGCACCCTGCTCGCAAGGTGGGTGCTGACGCTGCCAAAGAGGTATTCTTGCAGTTGGTGCTTTTCGCGAACACCAACGACGAGCAAGTCGGCTCCAACTTCCACTGCGGTCTCGGCCAAGGTCGTTGCCACTGGGCCATTGCGCACCATCAGCGACTGAAGCTGCAGCTTCGACCACTCCTCCGGCGATTGGTCGGGGTAAGCGGTGGCCAGGCGGCGGAGGCGTTGCTCGTATTCCAGGTTTTCTCGGGTGACCATTTCCCGGCGGGCCTTTTCGGGCAGTGTGGTTTCTGCCTGAACCGCTTTGTTGACAAATACCAAGTGGACCTCCGCACTTAGTTCCAGGCTCAGCCAGGCGGCGTACTCGTAGGCATTGCGGGAAGCAGGGGAAAAGTCGACGGCGATGAGCAATTTTTGCATACGGCAATCAGTTGGTGAAGTGGAATCAGGTAACCTACTATTGTTAAACGCCCTTCGAGAGGCGGCGGTTTTGCCTAATAGGTGACCCGGCGGAGAGCGGGCATGGCAATTCCGCAAGAAAAATACACATTCTGAGCCGGGCGATCAAAAATTCGATACTTTTACCGCAAACGCATTTACACTATGGCCTCAGCAGACTCCAGGGTTAGCGCAATCCGGCAGCAAATTGAAGCTGGCGAACTCGGCCCCGCTATCGAAGCGCTGCGGGCGCTGGCAAAGACTTACAGCGAAACTTACCTTACGGCAGTCAGTATGCAAAAGTCGGAACTCCTCGCGATTGAGCGGGAGGAACTGGAACTAGGCAACGACACCGCGCTTCGGGAACGCCGCAATCGCCTCAAGCGCCAACTGCTCAAGCTGGCAGACGCTATCGAAGAACGACTGCTAGTCTCAGAAGACGAAACCGGTGCTGTATCGGCGAATGCTGCCCATTACGACCCACCTTTCGGCAGTGCGCGCGGGCAAGGCCCGGTGAACCTGATGATCTTACACGCTGCGGCTGACGAATCGGGCATGAATGAATTGGTCAAAAGCATGGCCCTGCTCCGCCACCTCAAGCGCGTAGAAGTATTTGGGCAGCACCAAGTGGCGCATGGGCAGCGCGAAAAAGCCTTGCAGCAAGCCTTGTCGCAAGCAGAGATTGTGCTCCCCTTAATCAGCCGGGAGTTTGTAGCTTCCGCTGAATGCCTAGAGCTGCAGCAGCGAGCGTATACCCGGCAGCAACAGCAGCGCTTGGCTTTGGTCCCCATTTTGTACGCGCCTACCGCCCATTTAGAGCAGCTGCCGATCGGCCAGTTGCAAGCGCTGCCTCGTAGTGGGCAGCCTATCACGTCTTGGGACAGCGAGGACGAAGCCTTCGCGGGCATCAGCCGCGAGCTCGGCCAGCTTGTCGATACCATACGGGATCAACTCGATTACACCGAGGATGCGGTCTCCGAAGCCACGCCGCCGCCCCGCCCCGGGCAGCACGAGGGCTTCGATTATGACACCGACGTCCTTATTCAATTATTCCGGGACGGCAAGACCGAGCGGCTCATTCAAGAGCTGATCAGCATCACGGAGCGGCAGCCGGCTTTTTTCAAACGTGCCCTGCTGCTGGAACAACGCTGGAAAGCCCTCAAAGATGACCGGCTCAATGCCACTGCCATGCCCGCCGAGCTTGAGGTGCGCCACAATAAGCTCAACGAGGAGTTGCTGGGGCTGCTTACGGAAATGGATTAGGCAAATGGCAAGAAGCTGCGGGGCAGGGTGTAATTTTTTGCCCCTTGCCGCGTTAATGTGCAGGATGCACGCTCCACCTTATGTGCCGAAAAAGCCTTGACAACGAGTCCGCGCTGCTGATTGAAAACGATCAATTGCCGCAACCCGACGCAAAAATTTGTAATTTAACCCCCTTAATCATACAGAACGAGGACAACGATCTGTGAAGAACCTTATTCCACACTACATCCAAGAGCAATACCTGAAAGGCCAAAGCCACGGGCATGTAAAAGCATACACCCTTTTCGTAGACCTGTCCGGCTTCACCCCCCTGACGCAGGCCCTCATGCGGGAAGGGAGCCGTGGTGCCGAGCAGCTGACCAACGTGCTCAACGAGATATTCGAACCTTTGGTGAGCCTCGTCTACAACAACGGCGGGTTCATACCCTACTACGCCGGCGATGCTTTCACGGCGGTGTTCCCGGCCGAACAGTCAGCCGAAAAAGGGCGGGACATCGTGCAAGTCGCTATGCTGGCCCGGGAGCTGTTCAGCCGGCGGGAGTTCCGCTTTGGCAATTTTACCATCGGCATCAAGTTTGGGCTCTCCTTTGGCGAGGTGGAGTGGGGCGTTGTCGGAAAACCAAGCCACAAAGCCTTTTACTTCCGGGGCGTGCCGATTGACAACTGCGCCGAATGCCAAACGAAAGCGCAGGATCAGGATATCGTCATTGACGAGGCGCTGTGCCAGCTGCTCAAAGAGGAAGGTTTTTACATCAAAAAACTAGAGGACGGCTACTACAAGGTCTGGGGCTTGCTCCCGGAAGGGCAGGCCGAAGCGCCGGCAGTGAAAGATATGGCACCGCTGGACGAGGAGGTGGTGCTGAAGTTCCTGCCGCAAGCAGTAGCCAACTACAATCAAGAGGGGGAATTCCGTACCGTTATCTCGATCTTCCTGTCGTTCCGTGGAGTGGACAGCCACGAGCAGCTCGACCGCTTCGCCTCCGTAGTGCTGGAGCAAATCGATAGCTTTTCCGGTTATTTCAAGGAGGTGGACTTTGGCGACAAAGGCGGCGTGATGGTCGGCTTTTTCGGCGCGCCGGTGTCGTTTGAAAACAACAGCGACCGGGCTTTGGAATTTACCTTTACCCTGCGCGAAAGCTTGCGGGAATTACAGATGGAAAGCAAGCTGCAGTACCGCGTAGGGATCACTGTGGGAACGGCTTACACCGGCATCGTCGGCGGGCAGGAACGCTGTCAGTACGCTGCTGTGGGCAACCGCGTCAACCTGGCGGCCCGGCTGATGACGTACGCCAACTGGGGCGAGGTGCTGGTAGACAGCGACATACAGAAAAACCGCCACTTCAATTTTCAGCACCGTGGCGACATACAGTACAAGGGCATCAAGGGCAACGTACCGACCTACAAGCTGATCGGGCGCAATTACGAAACCCGGCCGACCTACATTAGCGCGATGGTAGGGCGGGAACAAGAGCTTAAAAAACTCATTGCTTTTGCAGAGCCTATATTTGATGAGCGGCCCGCAGGTATCGCCTATGTATACGGTGAGGCTGGAGTCGGCAAAACGCGGCTGGTATACGAGCTCAAAGATGTGCTCTACGGCGAAAAGCTCGTACAATGGCACACCTGCCAGGCCGATCAGATTTTGCGCAAGCCGTTCAACCCTTTCATCTATTTCCTCAAAAACTACTTTGAGCAATACCCGGAAAGCACCCCCCTGGCCAATCTGCAGCACTTCGAGGAGCGCTATCAGCAGTTGGTAGAAGAGTTGGACGCCGTCAATAACGTCGAGGCCAAATCTGTACGCCGGGAACTGGTGCGGACCAAGACCATACTAGCGGCGCTGATCGGCCTCGAGTACCAAGATTCCATCTGGGATTTGCTGGATGCCAAGGGGCGTTACCAAAATACGCTGTCTTCCATTATCAACCTGCTCGTCGCCGAGTCCCTCATTCAGCCTATGGTGCTGGAGTTGGAAGACGGGCACTGGGTAGATGACAACAGCCGGGAACTGCTCTCGGAGTTTGTCCGGCAAATGGAGCGTTTCCCCATCTTTATGGTCATCACCTCCCGTTATCTGGACGATGGCACCAAGCCGCCTATTCTCAACGGCATGGTAGAAGAGGAGCAAACCTTGCCGGTGCTCGAAATTGACCTCAATACCCTCAGCCCGGAAGCCGTGCGGGAGTTTGCGGAATTGCGGCTGGGCGGCTCGCTGAGTAAGGGCTTTTTCGAGATGCTGCTGCGCACCTCCAACAGCAACCCCTTTTACCTAGAGCAGATTTTGGAGTACTTCTCCGAGCGGCATTTGCTGGACAAGGAAAACGGGGAGTGGACGATGAAGGACAAAGATATTCAGCTGTCGAGTTCCATCAATACGATTCTCACCGCCCGCATCGACCGCCTGTCGGACATGGTGAAGGAAACCGTAAAGGCGGCGGCGGTGATCGGCCGGGAATTTGAAGTGCCGATCTTGTCGGAGGTGATGAAGCAACAAGCAGAATTCAATGAACAGAACGGCAAGGCTTCCCACTTGCTGAAAGAGCAGATCAAACACGCCGAAGAGGGGCAGATATGGCACGCGATGAACGAATTGCGCTACATTTTCCGGCACTCCCTGCTGCGGGAAGCGGTATACAGCATGCAACTGCGGGCCCGGCTGGAGCAATTGCACCGCCTGATCGCGGAAGCCATCGAGCGGCTGTACGGCAACAATATCGAAGAACGCTACGTCGACCTGGCCTTCCACTACGAACAGGCTGGCGTATTTGACAAGACCTGTGAATACCTGCAAAAAGCGGCTGATTACGCCCGCAGCAACTACCAAAATCAGCAGGCGCTGGACTACTACGAAAAGCTGCTGAAAAAACTGGGCCAGCAAAAAGACACCGCCGACCAAATCCATACCTATCTCAATAAAGGCAAGGTATTGGAACTCATCGGCAACTGGGAGGAGTGCCAAACGGCTTACGAAAAAGCACTGGCCATCGCCAAGCAGTCACGCGATGTGCTGCTGCTGGGCCAAGCCAACAACAGCTTGGGCGGGCTGCTGCTGCTCAAGGGCGACTACCAAGAAGCCATGAATTACCTGCAGATCGCCGCCGGGCTGTTTGAGTCGGTGGACGATCAGGGCGGGTTGGCACGGGTCTACGGCAGCCTCGGCAATCTCTATTTCCGGCAAGGGAAGTACGATGAGGCTAAAGCTTACTTCCGGCAAAGCTTGGACATCGAAGACGATAGCATAGACCCGAGCAGCCGCGCGCAGGTGGCCTCCAACCTGGGGCTGACCTACATGAATCAGGGCGACTACGATGAGGGGATCAAGTCGCAACGGCTCCAACTGAAAGTCAGCGAGCGTAGCAACGACAAGCAGGGCATGGCCAACCTCTACACCAACCTAGGCATCGTTTACTTTGAAAAAGGCGACTACGACGCGGCTTTGGAAAGCTACCAGAAAGGGCTGGACCTGAGCGAAGAACTGGGTAACAAACTGCTGACGTCCATCGCTATCGGCTGTATTGGCAGTGTGTACGAGCGCAAAGGCGATTACCACCGGGCAATGGAGAACTTTCAGCGCGACTTGGAATTGTGCGAGGAGCTAGGCGACAAGCAGGGGACAGCTATCGCCCTCGGCCTGATCGGTGAGCTGCACAGCATTGAAGGGCATTTCAACAAAGCTATTGAATACCTGCAAAAAAACTTGATGCTCTGCGAAGAGCTGGGGTATCAAAAGGGGATCGCCAAAGCCCTGAATACCCTGGGCGACGTATTCTATTTGATGGAGGAGTACAAGCGCTCATTGCACTACTACGACCGTGCCATTGAAGTCACGCGCCGCATCAACAACAAATTGGTGCTCGGCAGCAGCTTAGTGGAAAAAGGTTTGGTTTTGTTGGCTATACAAGACCTGGCGGCTTTGGAAAAGGTAGTAGAGGAAGTATTGGGCATTGCCGAAGAGCTCGGCAACCCTGACCTGATATTTGAGGCACAAATGCTCGCCGCCAAGCAGCATCACGCGCACGATGACGAAGCCGGCGCGCTGCACATCCTCAACGCTTTGCTCGACACTACGGAGGAGGAAGATAACCTGGCCGCCATTTACTACGAACTACAGTTGGTCCATCCGCAGGAAACCGCTTACCAACAGCATGCGCTGCGGCTCTACGAAAAGCTGTATAACTCCACGCCCAAATTCATCTACCGCAATCGCCTGGATCAACTGAAAGGATAACCAATTGGTATGGGGTTGACAATTCCTCGGCGCGGTAGGCTTTGCTTTCTCGATTTATCGCAATACCTTAGGAAGCTATGAAAGCAAGCTACATCACCCTAGTCTTATACTTGGGCTTGGCTATCAGCCTGCCAGCTCAACAACCCTTTTCCTACCCTCAAGGCACCCCTGTGCAGTTGCCGGCGGAAGAGAGCCTGCTAGACTATACTTTGCTGGACACGCCCAATACGCCCCCGCCGGCGCCGGTCCGTTTGATGGCAGAATGGGAGGAGGCGCAGGCATTGCTTGTCAGCTGGCGTAATGAGCATACCGAGCTGCTGCGGGAAATTGTGCGCCACGGCGTAAACGAGTGTACCGTCTACGTCTTCGTGAAGGAGAACCTTGACGCGGTAGCGGATTACCTAGAGGCCGGCGGGGTGCCGCTGGATAATGTGGTGTTGTTGCAGGCGCCCTATAATTCCATCTGGATACGAGACTACGGCCCTTGGACCATCTACCATAATGACGTGGATAGCTTGATGATCGCCGACTGGCGGTACAACCGGCCCACCCGGGAGGACGATGACAAAATACCCGCTTTTATTGCCGAGCACCTTGGCTTGCCTGTCTTCGAAGCGGCCGATCCGCCTTACCGCTGGGTACACGCCGGCGGCAATAATTTGCGGGATGGCATGGGGACGATTTTTTCTTCCGATTTGGTGTTGGAGGAAAACCCGGACAAGACAGAGGCGGAGATTGATGAACTGGCGGAGCTGTTTCTCGGCGCGGGCCGTTACGTCAAGCTGCCCCGCCTGCCTTATGATGTCATTTCCCACTTGGATATGCACATGCGGTTTATCGATGAGGAGACCGTGTTTATTGGGCAATACCCGGAAGGGGTGGCTGATGGCCCGCAGATAGAGGCCAATATCGAGTACCTGCGCAACGAGGTGCTCACGCCTTTTGGGAATCATTACAACATCCTGCGTTTGCCGATGCCGCCGGACGGTAACGACCGCTACCCGGACCAAGGAGGCGACTACCGCACCTATACCAATTCCCTCTTCCTCAACGGTACGGTCATGGTACCCATTTACGAAGAAAAATACGACACCACCGCGTTGCGCCTTTATCGGGAGAACCTGCCCGGCTACAATGTGGTGGGTATCGATTGCAACGACATCATACCGCGCTTTGGGGCCATCCACTGCATCACCAAGATCGTAGGGGTAGCTGACCCGCTATGGATTGCCCACCCCCGGCTGCGGGATACCGACAACACGGAGGAAGATTACGAGACTTACGCCATTATCAAGCACCGGTCGGGTATCGTCAGCGCCAATTTGCACTACCGGATAGCAGGGGAAGATGCTTATACCGCTATCCCTATGGCCCTAACGGATACCACTGCTGCACGATGGTCCGCCGCTATCCCTGCCCAGCCGGAGAATACAGTTGTCGAGTACTACATCGCTGCCGAAGCCCACAACGGCAAACAGCAGGTACGCCCCATTGTGGCACCGGAGGGGTACTTCCGGTTTAAAGTGGATGCGCTGCGCCCTGCTTTCAGCCCGGCACAGCAGACGCTTTGCCCGGGGGGCAGTATCACCTTTAGCAATAGCACCGAGGGGGCATACGACAGCCTGCGCTGGCACTTTCCGGGGGGTACCCCATCCACAACAACGGAGCAAAACCCTGCCGTCATCTACACAGAGGGGGGGCAGTACGATGTTTTGCTCATAGCCTACGGCGAGGGCATTGCCGATACCTTGCAGCGTCAGCAAGCCGTCACGGTTAAGTCTCTTTACCCTCCTTATCTGGAAGATTTCTCTGCCAGCTTCCAAACTGATATTTGGGCGGTGGAGAACCCGGATGAGGATGCGGCCCGTTGGGAGCGGGTGGAAGGTGGAAGCTGCGACCCCGGTGCCATGCGCATTGAGCACTTTTTCAATGACACTAGGGGCACGAGCGACTTCTTCCGCGCTAATTTTGACCTGAGCGGCCTAGAGAAGCCGGCGCTGACTTTTGACTTGGCTTACGCGATGAAAGCAAGCTTCTTCCAAGATGGACTGCGGGTGCACATTATTGATTGCGAAGGGCAAAAAACCACGGTTTTTGAACAGTTTGGCGAGGAGTTGGCGAGCACTGACCCCTCAGTGGTGCCCTTCGTCCCCGAGGATTGCTCCGATTGGAAAAGCGTGACTTTGCCCCTTGACGCATTTGCCGGGCAGGGTATTACCGTTGAATTTGAAAGTGTGGGCGATTTTGGCAACAACATATACATTGATCTAGTGGACATCGGCGAGCTGATGCCGGATAGCGCGCCAGCTTCTCTGGAAGAGGCCGGCTTGTCGTTGCGGCTGTTTCCGAACCCCGCCCGGGAGCAGGTCTTTCTCGAGGTGCTCAGTCCCCGCTCGGGAACGTTAAATTGGCAGCTTTACGACGCCTTAGGACGGACGCTGCGATCGGGGCAGCAGGGCTTTACAGCGGGCCAGCAGCGATTGCCGCTCCGGCTTGGTGACCTGCCAGCGGGGCTTTACAAATTGGAAGTGGGGGTAGAAGGGGCGCGTTCTGCTTATAAATTGCAGCTGTATTGACTAAAAATCGCCGTTGTGCTCCCGGTAGAGCACGGCCAACACCACTTGGCCCACCGCGCGCAGGGTCCGCTTGTCGATGATATCCATGTTATCGCTGTGGGTGTGCCAGTGCTCCCCGAATCCGGTCTGTGTACCCACTGGCCGGTTGATAATATCAATCATGGGGATGCGGGCGATCTTATTGACGTAGTAGTGGTCGTCTGTGATGGCGCCGCCCTGTGCATCCACGAAGTAGTTGGTGTAGCCCATGCTTTGGGCGAGTTTCCACACTTTATTGAGCAACCTAGGGGCAAATTGGGAAGAAAAATATTCCTTGGGGAAGCGCGCATTTCTAGCCCCCACCATATCCAGTAGAATGCCGTAGCGGGGTTGCTGCGCGCCTTTGACATGCGGGTGGCGCGACCAGTACTGTGAGCCTAGGGCGTAAGTGTCCGGTTGGTTGCCGCCGCTCTCCCCGTAATCTTCGGCATCGAAAAGCACAATATCCACACCGAGGTCAATGGGGTTTGCCTGCAATTGCCGGGCGACTTCCAGCAGCACCGCCACGCCGCTGCCCCCGTCATCAGCACCGAGTATAGGCTCTTGCTGCCGCGCTTGGCTGATGGGGGAATCGGCAAAGGGGCGGGTGTCCCAGTGGGCGGCTAGCAGTATGCGTTTTTTGGCTTGCGGGTTGTACTGCGCGATGATGTTGGTGGCCTGCAGCGTCTCGCCGGTATAGGCCTTGGCTTCAAAATCCTGTTCAATGACTTTTGCCCCGTAGGATTGGAACTTGCTCACGAGCCAGGTTTTGGTAGCGCGGTGCCCTTCCGAATTGGGCACCCGGGGGCCAAATGACAGTTGCTTGGCCACAAAGGCGTAAGCAGAGTCGCGTTCAAAGCGGGGGACGGCCACCTTCTCTTTCTTAGTTTTGTTGGCCGTGGTAGAGGAAACATCCTCTTGGCAGCCGGCCCATAGCAGTAGAAGCGGCAACGCAAAGAGGACGTATGTAGAGTATCGTTGAATCATGGCAAAACGACGCTATTGATTGGGATTGAAATGTTGCCAGCCCTGTGCGGTCAGGGGGTGCAGCTTGCCGCCCTTGCTGTTGAGCATCACCCCGTCTTCAGCAGGGACAATCTCGCCGGCAATGTATAAATCAGGTAGGTATTTTACTTTTTCCGCATCTTCCGGTTTGATGGTGAATAGCAGCTCGTAATCCTCGCCGCCGCTCAGGGCGCAGGTGATGGGGTCGAGGTTGAACGCTACCGCTTGGTACTCCGCGTCCGGGTGGATAGAGACGCCGCTTTCCTCAAGCAAGGCCCCCACTTTGGAGGATTTACAAATGTGGAAGATTTCGGAAGCTACGCCATCTGATATATCGATCATGGAAGTCGGCAGCACCTCCGCTTTGGCCAGATGGCCGATCATGTCGCGCCGGGCTTCCGGCTTCAGCTGCCGCTCGATGAGGTAGTCGTGGCCTTCCAGCTCCGGTTGGGTGTCAGGGTTGGAAAGGTACACCTGCTTTTCCCGCTCCAGTATTTGCAAGCCTAAGTAGGCAGCACCCACATTGCCCGTTATGCAGATGAGGTCACCGACTTGGGCTGTGCTGCGGCGCACGATCTTATCCGGCTCGGCTTGCCCCACCGCCGTCACGCTGATGATGAGCCCTTTGGGGGAAGAAGTCGTGTCTCCCCCCACTAGGTCTACTTTGTACAGTTCGCATGCCGTGCGGATGCCATCGTAGATTTCTTCCAGCGCTTCCACAGAAAAGCGGTTGGACAGTGCCATAGACACGGTGATCTGCTTGGGCTGCGCGTTCATGGCGTAGATGTCTGACAGGTTGACGACGACGGATTTGTACCCTAAGTGCTTCAGCGGGGTGTACATGAGGTCGAAGTGGATGCCCTCGACCAGCATATCCGTGGAGACTACCGTGTGTAAATCGCCATTATTGATGACCGCTGCGTCATCCCCTACGCCGAGAACGGAGGAAGGGTTGCGCAGCGGAAAGCGTTGCGTGAGGTGGTCGATAAGCCCGAATTCCCCAAGGGTATTGACGTCGGTCCGCTTAGGCTGTTGTTCTTCTGCCATGAATGTGAAAGGTGTCGTTTAGTTCTTTTCCTGCTGTATCTTTTGCAGTAGCTCTTGGGTGCCGCTGTAGTCTTGCTTGCGCAGCTTGGCCAGCTCGATGGCGTGCTTGGCTGCTTTTTCCGCCTTTTTGTACTGCCCCAGCTTGTAGTACAGCGCCGCTAAGGTATCATTATTGAAATAAGCGTCAGTGAGCTCCACCGATTTTTTGGCCCAGCCCAGCGCTTTTTGCAGCATGGCTTCGTCCTCTACGTTTTCGTAAAACGACCAAGCCACGTTGTTGAGCTGATTGTAGTTGTCGCTGCCGTAAGTATCGAAGTAGGCCACGGCGGCTTTGGCATATTGGTCGCTTTTTTGGGCGTAGCTGTAGTAATTCATCTTCAGCTCCGCCATCATTTTGCCCGCTTTGTCGGGAAATGCCGCTTCCAGTTTTTCTTCAGCTTTGGTTAGGTATGCTTCCTCCCCCATAGAAGGGTCAAGGCTGCCCATGATCAGGCGGTTGATCGTGCTGGAGATCATATCTTCCCCGTAAGCTTCTTCGTAGGCGGAGCGGTTGTCAAGCAAAAACTGGTACAATTTGCCTTCCGGTTTATTGATGGCGCTCAGTACCATCTCCATGTTCTCCGGCGTTGTCCAGTCGTCCTGCGTATCTAGGTAGTCTTTCACTACCGCCTCGGCGTCGGGGGACATAGCGCTCATGGCTGCTTTGGCGTAAGCGGCGAGCAGTTCCGGGTCGCGCTTGCCCGATTCGTATTGCTGCCGGAGGGCGCCTAGGCGCTGTGAGGGGTCGAGGGCCGTTTTCCCCAAGCCGACGAAGCCTTCCGCGTCGTGATAGCCTACTGCGCGGTGGACGACCTCTCCCTCACCATTGATGTAGAGTAGGGTGGGGTAAGCTTGTACCTTGTATTTGTTGGCCAGCTCAACGCCCTCGCCCTTTTCCATATCAATTTTTGCATTGACGAATTTGGTGTTGTAGAAATCTGCTACGCTTTCGTCTGTGAAAACGTTGCGGGACATCATTTTGCAGGGGCCGCACCAAGAAGCGTAGGCGTCTAGGAAAATGATTTTGTCCGCTTTGCTGGCTTTCGCCAAAATGTCTTCCCAGCTCTGTTGCTCAAAGGCGATGCCGTCCTGCGCTTGCACGGCGGTAAGCATGAGCAGCAAGCTGAACGCGAGTACGGTGATTCTTTTCATCGGTCTTGTTGTTTTAGTCTGCTTGTGTAACGCTGAAAACAGCCCCTAGTGTATCTGTTTCTCAATTTGGTCGATGATATACTGTACGCTGCGCACGGCCAGAGGCCCCTTTTTTTGAGCTTTTTGCATAGCACGCTGGGCAACTTCCAGTGCTTCCTCCGGTTCGCCGTTGAGGCGCAGTATCTCGGCGTAGGTTACATCGTACTTGTAGTCGTTGCCTTCTTCGGAAGCCGCTTCTGCAATATCTTGCGCCTCCTCCATTACATCAGGCTGGCCTTTGAAGTTTTTGACCATTTCTGTCGCCAGTTCATAAAGGGCGGCGGCATCATCATCCAGTACCTTCTTGGCGTATTTTTTGCAGGCTTTGGCGTAATCCTCCGCTTGGTCTTGGGATAGGAAAAAAGCGGCATCGGTTTCCAGTTGGAAAGCTTTAGCCCGCTCGGGGTAATGCTCCTTCATTTTGTCTTGTGCTTCCTCGAGCAGGAACTCGCTGTTGAACTCGCCAGCTTTGGCTGCGGTGGCTTTGCAGGCTTCGTACACCTTTCGCTGAAAAGCAGCTTTGCCTACAATGGCTTCTACAGCCTCACGGCGCTCTGTCATCATAGAGAAGAGCTTGGAGTCCGCTTCGATAGCCGCTTCGTGCAGAAAGCGGAGGTTGAAGGTTGTGCTGAGGTCTGGTTCGGTATCGAAATACTCATTTGCTACCCGCAGGCTGGATTTGCCGGCGCGGTTCAGGGCTTTGACGTACTTGTAGACAAAAGCAGGGTCGCGTTCGCCCGCTTTGTACTGCTTGGCGTATTCTTCGCTTTTGTCGGCTTTTTCGAGCACGCGTTGCCCCAATTCGATCAGGCCGTCTGCTTTCTTAGCGCCTTTCGCTTTTTGCACCAGCTCGCCTTCACCGTCTATGAAGAAGAGGGTAGGAAAAGCGGATACGGGGTACTTTTTGCGAAATTCCAGCCCCATGCCTTTTTCCATGTCGATCTTCATATTGATAAAGTGGCGGTTGTAAAAGTCGCCTACTTTCTCGTTGGGGAATACATTGCGGGCCATCATCTTGCAAGGGCCGCACCATTCGGCATAGGCATCCACAAAAATGACTTTTTCTTCGGCTTTGGCTTTTTCCAGCGCCTCTTCCCAGCTGCCGTGGAAAAACTCGATGCCTTGGGCAGTCAGGCTGTTTGCGCTAAGCGTAAGTAAAGCCAGCAGCAATAGGTTGTACTTCATGGTATTCATTTTTTACTCTCCGGTTTGACGTTGCTGTTGCTGAAATTCTTCGATCAGTTGGTCAGGGGATTTGCCGCTCTTGAGCACGTCGTAAAGCGCCTTCGCGTCCGTTTTGAGCGGGTGGTCGGGGTAGGCGCGGATGAAAGCTTCGTAGTACATGATGGCTTTGTCCCTATCCTCCAGGTCGTTGTCCGCGATAAAAGCCCGGAAGAACATGGTTTCCGGCAGCTTGGGGAAGTCGCGGTGCTCCCGGATGATGGTATTGTGCATAGAGATCGCGTCTTTGGCTTGGCCGATACCGCGGGCGACATCAGCGGTACGGTAGAGGAAGTAAGGCGTGATGCTGTCTTGGGGATAGCGTCCTGCATAGGTTTCTACTTTTTCGATCAGCGTGACTGCGGAACCCGTGTCGATGACCGGGTTTTCCATCTGCTCTACGAGCGTGCCTTCGAGGGCCAGAATTTCTTCTTCGAGTTGGTCTTGTTCGGTTTTAGATTCGCCGCTGCAGGCCCACAGTCCGGTGAGCGCGAGCAGGATGAGGTAAAGGGCATGTTTTTTCATTGGTTATAAGTTTTGTTGGGTATGATGAAATTACAAGAATATAAGGTTTTGTGCCAAAAAACGTAGGCTAGGCGTTGGCATAATTGGAAATCAGGCGTTCGAAAAGCCGGGCGGGCAGCACTTTTTTCAAGAGCAACGACAGGCGTTGTAGAGGTTTGCCAATGGCGTAGTAAGGCTTCAGCTGATCGTTTTGCAGCAGTTTGGCTATGTGGGCTGCCACAAACTGCGGGCTGACCCCTTCTTTGACCTCTTGATTGATACGTTGGTAAACCCGTTCGTAACGATCGCGGTAGGGCCCGTCTTTCCGGTAGCTCTGTACGCGATTGTCATTAATGTTTGTCCGGATATCACCCGCATGGATACAACAGACTTGGATGCCGTAGGGTTTGACTTCCATGCGCAAGGCTTCCGTCATAAGGTCAATAGAGGCCTTGGAAGCGCAGTAGGCACCCCGGAATGGCAGGCCGACCCGCGCGCCGATAGAGCTGATGTTGAGTATTTTGCCGTGGCCTTGTTGCCGCATCAGGGGCAGTACCGCCTGCCATACCCGCACTGTGCCTATGGTGTTGATGTCAAAAGTACGTTGTAGGGCAGCCTGATCAATTTCTTCCATTGGGCCGGCGATGCCTATGCCAGCGTTGTTGACGACTGCGTCCAAGCTACCGGCGTTCCTGCGAATGTGTTCTATCGCTTGCTGTATGCTGTCGTTGTCAGACAGGTCCATTTTCAACATGTCCACCCCTGATTCGACCCGGCGTTCCTGCCTGCTCGTTCCGAAGACCTTGTGGCCGTCCCGGCTGAGCTGACGGGCTACCGCTTGCCCCAAACCGGAGGAGGCCCCCGTTACTAAAATTGTCATACCCACTAAATTGAGTAGCGAAAGTACCTAAACTTTGGCGGCGAGGCAACTTAACACAAAAAGGGCCGACACAAATTAATGTGCCGGCCACCAAAATAAACACCTAAAACCCTATTAACTATTCTTTGAGCTTTATCAGTCATTGCCGATTTCAGTGCTCATTTCAAGTTCTCTGTCTACTTGTAAAAGGTGTTGTTGCTGCCAAAAGTTTGGCCTAACCCCAACATTTAGAGAACTTTAAGCTTTTTAGCTGATCTCAATGCGTTTTGTGGGCACTGCTTGTGCTTCTTCGAGCTTGGGCAGCGTCACGTGCAATACGCCGTTGTCGTACTTGGCGCCGATTTCGTCAGCGTCCACCCCTTCCGGCAATTGGAAAGTGCGGCTGAAAGAGGTGTAGTTGAATTCGCGGCGCATGTACTTGTCTTCCTTGACTTCGTCGGAGGCTTCTTTCTTGGCGGAGATGATCAGCATGTTACCGTCTACTTCCAGGTTGAAATCGTCTTTTTCCAGACCTGGCGCGGCTACCTCGATGCGGTACGACTTTTCGTTTTCGACCACATTAACGGAAGGTAAGGTGAGTGAACCATCACTGCCGAAGAAATCCGTGATGTCACGGTTGAAGAAGTCGTCAAAGAATTTGCTGACGCCAAACGGGTTATAATTCACTAACTTTTTCATAATACGTTTTCATTTAGGTTAACAAAAAAGACAATTCAATCATTCCAGCTTTTGCCACGTAGGACGGTCGCGGAAAGGACAAAACCTTAAGCAATTTCAATTTTGCGGGCAGGCTTTTCCTTTGCCTCTTCTGCTTTGGGCAGCTCTATGTTCAGCACGCCATTTTCATAAGTGGCGTTGATGCGGTCCGTTTCAATCAGCTCAGACAGGCGGAACGAACGCTTAAAGTTGTAGTCGCCGAACTCCCGGCGGCGTGCCGTTTCACCTTCTTTTAATTGGAACTCCTTGTTGACGGAGATGTTCAGTACGTCCTTGTCCAATTCGATCTCGAAATCCTCACGCGCCAAACCGGGCGCGGCAAGCTGCAGGCGGAAAGCCTCCGGCTCCTCGATGACGTTCACGCCGGGCTTGAAATCCCGGGTCAGCGGCTTACTGTTCAGGAACCCATCGAATACGCGGTCGAAATCGTCAAAAATTGAAGTGTTCGCCAATTGGTTCGGATTTACTTTCACGAGTTTCATAACTGCTTATGTTTTGTGTGGTTTTTTAATGCAAGTTCACCCTTCTATATGCAATCGGCGTACCAAGCCAAGACGGCTGCCGATTTTGCTTGGCAAGGCTGGCTGCAAGTGACAATATGGCTTGTTTTGCAATTTGTTGCTGACATAGTGGCGCAATACGTTTGATTTTGATCCTAAAAGCCGCTGTTTGGTCAATTTAGGTGGACTTATTTTGCCCATTCCCCTTATCTTGCCGCCGCAAAAACACCCTGTATGATGTTTCAACCCGAGATTTTCAAAGGCAAAACCGCATTAGTCACCGGAGGCCGCAGCGGTATTGGGTACGAAATTGCCCGTCAACTGCTGCAGTACGGTGCTGAGGTTTACATTGCTTCCAGGAAAGAATCAGAGCTGCAATCGGCCGCTGCTCAGCTGCAAGAGTATGGCCCCTGCCATGCCTTTGCCCTTGACATCCGCGAACCGGAGAAAATTGAGGAGTTGGCGGCCTTGATCAAAAAGCAGAGTGGCAAGCTCGATTTGCTGGTCAATAACGCCGGCGGGCAGTTCCCTTCCCCCGCGGAGGCCATTCCGGCCAAGGGCTGGCTGGCGGTCATCAACACCAACCTCAACGGCACTTGGTTCATGACGCAGCAGATGGCCAATAGCTTTTTCCTGCCGCAGGAGTCAGGCTGCGTCGTCAATATTATTGTGGACCACTACCGGGGCTTCCCGGGCATGTCGCATACCGGCGCGGCGCGGGCGGGTGTAGATAACCTGACTAAGTCGCTCGCCGTAGAATGGGCCAACCGCAACGTGCGGGTCAACAGCGTGGCACCGGGCATTATCCACAGCTCTGGCTTGGACAACTACCCGCCGGAAATGGTGGCGCAGGTGAGCAAGTCTATACCGGTCAAAAGGCTGGGCAAAGTGGATGAAGTGGCCGAGGCGGTGCTTTACCTCGCTCTGGCGGATTACGTGACGGGGGAGACCTTATATATAGATGGAGGATCGCGTCTTTGGGGCGACATTTGGGAGATTTAGCAGCTAATCACCTCATTAGCCACTCTACGCAAAGCGCCGCTGACCAAGAGAAGCTATCCGTGCCGCAACCTATTTCGCCTTCCGCCTCTTTCCTAGGGTCAAAGTACTCGTAGAAGCCCTGTTCGGAGAGCAGCGCCAAGCTGTCCTGCTTGACACGCTCCGCTACTTTGTCCATATCGTAGCGCAGCAGGCCCCGGTAGAGCAGCCAGTTGAGGTTGATCCAAACTGGGCCGCGCCAGTATTTTTTGAAGTCGACGTCTTCGGCTTGCAGGCTGTAAGTCGGGCAGAGGCGGATATCCTTGCGCTTGCCCCCAAAGTGTCCGCTTTCCAGGGTTAGCAGCATGGCTTCCGCCTGTTCTTGCGTGGGTACTTCCCCACACAGGGGCATCAGGCCGGAGGAAGTGTACACGGGAATAAGCTCCTGCTGCCGCAAATCATACGCGTTGTACAGGCCGCGTTCTTCATCCCAGAGTTTGTCGTTCATCGACCAGATGGTCAGTTCGTGCCATTGCATCGGCTCGCTGATGTCCTCGCCCAGCAAGTCGCCAATTTTGATCAGGGCTTCATTAGACCAGCAGAGGATGCCATTAAATAGAGGGTCCTGAATCAGGAAGGGGCACTGCTCGTAGATACGCGCATCATCGTAGGCGTTCTTCCGGAACAGGTCGACCAAATACACATAGCGGTCGTAATCCGCCTGCGTAGGCCGGTGCGCGGCGGCTTTGGGGTTTTGCAAGTCCTTGCGCTCGTAGGGCGGGATGTCCAATTGGCTGGTATCCATACGGGCCAGGGCGGCGTCCCAGATCGGCGAGTTGTCCGTGCCGCCTTCCCAGGGGTGCCGGATGTAAGCCAAGCCTTCCTCCTCCGGGTCGCGGTAGTCGTAGAAGTAGCGGTGCAGGGCAATCACCTTGGGGTACATCTCTTGCAGGAATGCCCGGGCCGCCTCCTTGTCTTCCGCTATTTCGTACAATTCCCAAAGGACAAAACCGTGGACGGGCGGCATGGAAATACCTGAGGTCTGAATGCCCTGCGGCGCATGTTCCGCCTTTTCGGTTTGCCAAAAATCAGGGCCGGGGAAATAGCGGGCCTGCGGGTCGTCGCCAAACACAATCTGCGGCAGCATCCCGTTCGACCATTGCCCCCGGAAGAGGTGGCGTAGTTCCGCCATCGCGCGGTCCATATTATGGTGGGCATTGCCCAGGGCGATGAAGCCGGCGTCCCAATTCCACTGATGGGGGTAGAGGCTGGGGGCGGGCTTGGTGAAGCGGCCGTTCCAGTTCTGCTCCAGGACTTGGCGGGCGGCGGCGAGGAGTGGGTGGTCTTGCATGGGTGTGGTTATGTGTCGAGGCGAAATTACGGATTAGCCAAGACTTGACAAGTTTCTATGGCGGATACGCCTGCCCTTGTCAAGCCTAAGCCCTGCAAGAGAAGACTTGACAAGCGCTTGGATTTCCCGCACGAGAAACTTATCAAGTCAATCGCTATTCTAATTTCTTCTTTTCCACAAAAGTATGTATCTTTGCCCCTCAATTTTACAATAGTTCACTTTTACAACTAAGAATCAATGTTCGCAATCGTAAAAATAGCTGGTCAGCAGTTCAAAGTCGAGGAAGGGCAGGAGCTCTTCGTCCACCAGTTAGAAGCCGAGGAGGGGGACAGCCTCAAGCTGGAAGATGTCCTTCTAGTTGACAACGGAGGCAAGGTTTCCGTCGGCACGCCGGTACTGAACGCCAATGTAAACGCTACCGTGCTGGAGCACGTGAAAGGCGACAAGGTTATCGTCTTCAAAAAGAAACGCCGTCAAGGCTACCGCCGCAAGAGCGGCCACCGTCAGCGTTTTACAAAGATCAAAATTGACAATATCGCCGTATAAGCCCGGCTTGGGGTACGGTTTGTTTTTAGAACTCAAAATAGTTTGAACCATGGCACACAAAAAAGGTGTAGGTAGTACGGATAACGGCCGGGACAGCAACTCGAAACGACTCGGCGTAAAATTATATGGAGGCCAGGCTGCCAAAGCGGGCAACATCATCGTCCGTCAGCGCGGTACCAAGTTCCACCCTGGCGAAAACGTATACAAGGGCAAAGATTTTACCCTGCACGCGGCAGTGGATGGCGTCGTTACTTTCCGCCGCCGCCGCAAGAACCGCACCTACGTAAGCGTACTGCCCAATGGCGCAGAAGAGACGCTTGCTGCTGCGGCTCCGAAGGCAAAAGCAGCGCCTAAGAAAAAAGCAGCACCAGCACCGGAACCGGAAGCACCGGCTACGGAACAGGCGGCTAAGACAGAAGCACCGGCCACGGAGCAGGATACCAAGGCCGAAGCGCCCAAGGAGGAGAAGCCAAAAGCAAAGGCGAAAGCTTCCAAATCTGAAAAAATTACCTTACCTTCCGGCAAGAAGATCAAGCAGGACGACCTCAAAATGATCGAGGGCGTCGGGCCAAAAATCGAAGGCTTGCTGAAGGACGGCGGCATCACGACTTGGGAAGAGCTGGCGAACGCGCCAACCGAAAAAGTGCAGGCTATCCTCGACGAAGCAGGGCCACGTTACCGCATGCACAGCCCCGCTACTTGGGCGAAGCAGGCGAAACTGGCGCACGAAGCGAAGTGGGAGGAGCTGGAAGCCTTCCAGGACCACCTGGACGGCGGCCGCGAGCCAGACGAAAAATAAGCCTCACGCATCAGAACATAAGAAACTAAAGAATTTAGTTTTCATAGCTTTATATTTTAGTAGGGCCCTATCGTTTGATAGGGCTTTTTTTATAGCTTCACACTCGGGAGCTTTCCTGCAAACTGGCAAATTCTAAAATCAAACGATGCAAATTCATCTCCAAAAAGGCGACATCACTAAGGTGGCAACAGACGCTATCGTCAACGCAGCCAACAGCCGGCTAGCGGGCGGGGGAGGCGTGGATGGTGCCATACACCGTGCCGGCGGCCCTGCTATCATGGCGGAATGCGATGCTATCCGGGAGCGGCAAGGGGGCTGCCCCACGGGGGAAGCGGTGGTGACTACAGCCGGCGAATTGCCTGCTAAGCACGTCATACATACAGTGGGCCCGGTATGGAAAGGCGGAGCAAGTGGCGAGGAAGAACTGCTGCGCAACTGCTACCTCAATAGCTTGCAGCTGGCCGATGAACACAAGCTGCAGACGGTCGCCTTTCCCAATATCAGCACCGGCGTGTATGGCTACCCTAAGGATAAAGCCGCTATGGTTGCAGTAGCCGCCATGCGTCATTACCAAGAGGAGCACCCCAATTCCTCAGTACAAGAGGTGGTCTTTGTCTGCTTCGACCAAGAGAACTATGCCCTTTATGAGGCGCTGCTCGAAGATTAGTCAACCCGCCTGCCCTTTGCCGTGCGGGATTGCACCGCTACTTTGTTGATTTTCTTCAGGTCTACCATCAGGTTGGTGTAAGCGTCATTGCGTTGCACACGCCACTTTTTACCCTCATAGGTGACAACACTAAACCGCTTCTTTTGGGAGGAGGCCAGCAGCGTGTACCGGCCGTCTACCGTTGGGTTGGGCCCGAACATCAGGTAGCGGTCCTCGCCATCCTCAAAGGAAACAGCCAGCCGGCCGCCATCCGACTGGAAAGCCAGCACGCCGGGCGTCCCTTTGGGGATGACCACTTGCTCGACCTTTCGCCCGTCAATGATCTTGATCTCGCCGGAAATCACTTCCGAGCGCCCGCCGGTCAGCTCGCGCCGCAGCACGATGTCATCCGACAGGTAAAACTGAATGCGTTCCAGGTCGCTGGTGGAGAAGTTGCCTTGCTCGTATACCCGCTTTGTGAATGGGCTGAGCGTAGGGCCGCAACTGCTAAAAAGCAGCAGGCTCAAAAGCGGCAGGAGGTAGAAGATTGATTTCATCGCAATAAGGGTTTGTAGCAATAACACCCGGTATTTGGCCTTAGATGCCCGTTAAGGCCTCAAGTTAAAACACTTTAACCCGGATTAACACATATTAACGCCGTTGCCGGAAGAACGCTTTGAGCAGTGCCTGGCATTCCGGCATGAGCACGCCGTACTCCACCTTGGTTTTAGGATGCAGCAGCTCCCGGCCGTGCTGTAGATAGCCCCGCTTCTCATCCTCCGCACCGTACACCAGCCGCCCGATCTGTGACCAATACAGCGCGCCAGCACACATGACACAGGGCTCCAAGGTGACGTAGAGCGTACAGTCCCTTAGGTATTTGCTGCCAAGGTGGTTGGCTGCCGCCGTCAGCGCGAGCATCTCGGCGTGGGCGGTCACGTCGTTGAGCAGCTCCGTCTGATTGTGCGCCCGGGCGATGATCTGGTTTTGGCTGACCACTACCGCTCCCACTGGAATCTCCCCCGCCTCGTAGGCCATTTGCGCTTCCTGTAGCGCTTTCTTCATGAAATGTTCGTCACTGAATACACTTAGCATACTGCAAATATAGGGCGCATGATATTTTTCACCCCTTTCTGGCCCAACTTCGCATCGGAGCAAGCTGTTTTTCGTATGTGTGATAAGGCGGAAGGCGCGTCAATAGGGTTTCTCTTTTACCGCCTAAAAGCCTAAATTCGCGCGAGCAAAACAATTATCAACCAATAAAACCAAGCATAAGCTATGGCAAATGCATATTATACTGTCCCGCCAGCTGTCAACGAAGTCCCTCTAAACTATGCGCCGGGCTCTCCCGAGCGGAAAGCACTGAAGGCGCAGCTGCAAGCTATGAAAAACAGCACGATGGACGTCCCCATGACCATTGGCGGCCAAAAGATAACGACCGACAACAAAGTGCCCATCCACCCGCCGCACGAGCTCAAGCACACCTTGGGGCATTACCACAAAGGCGATGCTGAGCACGTCAATATGGCGATCGAGGCAGCTATGAAAGCCAAGCCGG
The DNA here is from genome assembly GCA_009908745.1 of Bacteroidota bacterium. Classification (GTDB taxonomy): domain Bacteria; phylum Bacteroidota; class Bacteroidia; order Chitinophagales; family Saprospiraceae; genus Phaeodactylibacter. The sequence goes on along the minus strand of JAAAOU010000468.1, from coordinate 7,698 downwards.
CTTGGGAGAATATGCCTTGGCAAGACCGCGTAAACATTTTCCTGAAAGCAGCGGACCTCATCGCCGGGCCCTACCGCTCCAAAATGAACGCGGCGACCATGCTGGGCCAGTCGAAAACACCCCATCAGTCGGAGATCGAAGCAGTGGCGGAGCTCTGCGACTTCTTCCGTTTCAACGCACAGTACCTAACTGAAATTTACGAAGACCAACCCCTGAGCGAGCCGGGCAGCGGTATCTGGAACCGCATGGAATACCGCCCGCTAGAAGGCTTTATCCTAGCCATCACGCCCTTTAACTTCACCGCTATCGCCGGCAACCTGCCAGCAGCTCCAGCCATGTGCGGCAACACGGTGATCTGGAAGCCCGCTGAGACGCAGGTCTACGCCGCGGGTGTGCTTATGGAAATCTTGGAAGAAGCGGGCTTGCCCGACGGCGTGATCAACCTGCTGTTGGTCGACGGCCCAGTAGCTGGGGATATCATTTTCTCTAACCCGGACTTCGGCGGTCTGCACTTTACGGGCAGTACCAAGGTTTTCCAAACGCTTTGGCAAACCATCGGTAAAAATATCAATACCTACAAAAGCTACCCGCGCATCGTCGGCGAGACCGGTGGCAAGGACTTTCTGGTCATGCACCCCTCGGCCAACGTAGACCAAGTGGTGACGGCCCTCATCCGCGGGGCTTACGAGTACCAAGGCCAGAAATGCTCCGCAGCTTCCCGGGCGTATCTGCCCAAGAGCCACTGGCCCGCCCTGAAAGAAGGCTTGCTGCGGGACCATGAAACCCTGAAAATGGGCAATGTGGAGGACTTCTCTAATTTCATGGGCGCGGTCATCGACAAGAGTGCGTTCGACAAGATCACTGGGTACATTGCCCAGGCGAAAAAAGATGCGGACGCAGAGATTATCGCCGGTGGTGGTTATGACAAGTCAGAGGGCTACTTCGTAGAGCCTACTATCATTGTGGCGAAAGACCCTAACTACCGCACGATGGAGGAGGAGATATTTGGCCCGGTGCTCACTATCTATGTTTACGAAGACGAAAAGTACGAGGAGACCCTCGACTTGGTAGATCAGACTTCGCCGTACGGTTTGACCGGTGCAATTTTCTCCAAGGACCGCGCTGCCGCTATCATGGCTGTAGAGAAGCTACGCCATGCAGCTGGCAACTTCTATATCAACGACAAACCGACAGGCGCAGTCGTCGGCCAGCAGCCCTTCGGCGGGGCACGCGGCTCCGGTACCAACGACAAAGCTGGTTCCATCATGAACCTCTACCGCTGGATTTCCCCGCGCGCCATCAAGGAGAACTTTACGGCACCGAAAGACTACCGCTACCCTTACATGGGCGAGGAGTAGTTTGGACCACCAAACAGAAAACGCGAAAAGCCTCTTCCGTGACCGGGAGGGGTTTTTCTATGGTGGGGGGCTCGTGTTTGAAGCGTATTCAAAAAAGAGTGTCACGCGTGTAGGACGCAGTGCCTGATCGACAGCGGCTTAGCGGCAATGCAAGTTCTTGCTTTTTACTGCATCCTTACAAACAGGCACTTTCCCCTTTGGTGGAGGACCTCGAAATTGCCTGCTTCCTCCAGCCGTTGCCGCTCTTTGTCGCCACAGACCATCACCTTGTTGCCTGGTTCAGGTGGGTGGCTGGGGTTGAAGGGTTGTAAGTTGTACCCTCGCGTCTGGTAAGCAAGTTGGTAAAAGCGGAGGTCGGGCCGGTAGAACAAAGAGGTAATATGGTAGTCCCGCTCCGTTTCCAGCTTTTCGATGTAGTGGCCGTAGGCTTCGGTGCCGTCGTACTTGGCGGGGTCGGGCCGCATGCAGTATTTAAGGGTGACGATATAAGGGGCGGTTAGCAGTAAGATCGTAATTGCAGTGGGCAACCACGGGGCATATTCTACCCAGCCTTTTACTTTGCGGGTTTGGCTTAGCTTTCTCCATGCCACTTCTATCCAGCCCACCGCCGCCAACAACGATAGAAAAGGAAATACCGGCAGGTCATACCAAGCCAGTTTGGTACCTGAGTTGGAAATAACAAGCAGGTACGATACGGTCAGCAAAGTGCTGTAGAGCGCAAACCGCTGCGTGAAGCTTTGCCCTTTGCGAAGGCGCGCGAACCCCCAGCCCATACCTAGCAGGGTGAATAAGAGGAAGTATGGAAAGCGTTCCGGCAACCGCCCAAAATAATAGGAAAAAGGGTGTTTGTGGGCCTCTAGCGTCTGCCCGTACCGCCCGCCCAGTTCGTTTTCCCACACCGCTTGCAAATACCCGGGGTTATACTGCTCCCGGCTGAGGTAAAAGGCTGCTATCCCCAGTAAGCACAAAACAGCACTGAAATAAAAATGCTGGTTGCGCAGCAAGGGTAAGAGTTCCGACTTGAGGAGCAGGTAGAGCAGCAGGCCTGGCGCAAATAGTAAACCCGCAATGCTTTTGGTCAAAACGGCGAGCAGAATGCCCAAAGCAGTAAGGTACAGATAGCGCGTTTTCTTGTTTTCGAGGTACAGGAAAAACGCCAGCAGGTAAGCCGTGCAAAATAGCACCAATAGCGCGTCAAAATCGCCCGTCCTGGCCGAATGGCTCGACTTCAAATAGGCATTGGCGGTGAGCAGCGCAAAACTGGCTAAGAGCCCCGCCGGCCAGCCGCCCAGCTTGCGGTAAGCAAACCCAAACAGCAATATCGCCGTAGCCAGGCCGGCCAGCGCGGATGGCAGCCGGACTGCTAGTACGGTAGGGCCGAGCAGCTCCATCATCAAAGCTTGGCACCAGATGAGCAAGGGGGGTTTGGTGCCCCACATTTCCGGTTCAAACCCGTAGGTGGTGACCAGCAGATTGCCGGTTTGCCACATCTCGAAGGCGTTGACCGCCCGGCGTGCCTCGTCGTAGATGCGCAGGGCAAAAGAGTCTAAATGCACAAATAGGGGAAAGTAAAACCCGGCCAGCAACAGCAGGAAAAACAGGGGCGTCAAACGATGTTGAGCATGGGGCGTCATAGCAAGACCATTTTATAGCACTTTGTTTTCCTGCAATGCCCGGAACCATTCCCGCTCTTCAAAGCGGATATGCTGCTCCAGTTTGCGGCCGAGCGCATCGAGGGTTTCCGGCGCTGACGCTTCGTGCAAATTCGCTATGGCCGTGCGGATTTCCTGGTGCTCTTTGCTGACGCGCCTGGCCATGTCAGCCAGTTCGCCGCCGGCTCGCTTGCTGATGGGCAACAGCCAGGTTTCTTCCCGCTCGAAATGCGCTTTCAACCGCTGCTCGTATTCCGCTTTGGCGTAAGCCACGTTGCCGGGGATATCGGTGGGCAGGCCTTTGTAGTCCGGCACATCCGATTTCAGCAATTGTGCCAAGATCAGCCCTTTGTGGTGCTCGCGGGACAAAGGGACAAGGGCAGGGTCGCGTTTGAGTGGCTGGCGTTTCTCCATGCCGGTAAAATACAGCTTTTTGTTATCTTGCCCATTATCGAGGAATAAAAACAGGCACTTGCTGACCTATACGCTCTTTGCCGCTGCTATTTACCTGGCCCTGTGTATCATTTTTTACACTTTGCAAGACTTCTTCTTTTTCCGGCCGGAGATACTGCCGCGCCATTTTGAGTACCGCTACCCCTTCCCGTTCGACGAGATTGACTTTGAGATGGAGGACGGGGGGCGCATCAATGGCCTGCACTTCCGGGTGCCGAATGCGAAGGGCGTGGTCTTTTACCTCAAGGGCAACTCCCGCAGCTTGAAGGGCTGGGGCAAGTTTGCGAAGGACTTTGTGAGCAAAGGTTACGATTTCTTCATGATCGATTACCGGGGGTTCGGGAAAAGCTCGGGGCGGCGCACGGAGGTGACCTTGTACAACGATGCACAAACAGTCTACAAGTGGCTGACCGACCACTACGCCGAGGACCAGATCGTCTTGTACGGCCGGTCACTGGGGAGCGGTATCGCAGCGCGCATCGCCTCTTGGAATAAACCGCAGCTGTTGATTCTCGATTCCCCCTACTACTCCTTTCTTTACCAAGTGCGGCAGTACGGCTTTTGGTTGCCGTTGCGGTGGTTGCTGCGGTATAAGATACGTACTGATTTTTTCATCAAAAAGGTAGACTGCCCGATTTTCATCATCCACGGGACCAAAGACCGGCTGATTGCTTTTCGTCAAGGCAAGATGCTGCACGAACTTGTGCCCAACAGCCGCTTGCTGCCCATAGAGGATGGAGGCCACAATAATTTGCCAAGCTTCCCGCAGTACCACGAGTTGCTGTACGATATCCTGCATGGGGAACTGGCTGTGGCCGAAAGTGGGAAACCGGGATGACTTCCTCTTTTTTGCACCACAGCTATTATTGCTTGACCAGCCGCCCGCGCTTCAGCAGCTTGTCATTCTGCCATAGTTGGTAGAAATACAATCCATTGGCATAATCTTCCAGCAGCACTGCTGCCTGTTGGCCTGTCGGGTGGGTGGAGCGGCTTAGCAATTGGCCAGTGGCAGAATAGATTTCCAGCACTACCGGCTCACTGTTAGGCAGTGCCTGGGTATCCAGCCAAACGGCTCCCGATGTGGGGTTAGGAAACAGGCTTACCGAAGCCGCCGCGGCCGTCGATGTGCTGGTGAATACCGCTTCTTCTACGCTGTTATTGGCCGAGAGCAGCCAAAGCTCGGGGTCAAAGGTTACCTCGCTGATCTCGCTGGTGGCTTCAAAACTGAAAATCTGGTTATTGCTTTCGTGCTCAAAAACTTGGGTTTGGCTATCGCCGTCGGTATAGGTGAAGCGCACGGGCACGGGCATCTCAAAGAAGTCTACCGAGGGATGCGAAGTAGATTGGGCTATTTTCACATACACCGTACTGCCTTCTTGGTGCCACTGCACAGCGTAGCTCGGGTAACCCTGCCCATAGAGCCAGTCGGCGAAAAAGCCCTGCAAGTCCTGCCCGCTCGCCTGCTCTAGGTAGAATTGCAAATCCTCGCTTTTCGCGTAGCCGAAGGCGAGTGCTGGCGCGTCGACGTAGTTGCGGACGCCTTGGTAGAAAGCCTCGTCGCCCAACTTCCAACGGAGCATGTGCAGCAGCAGTGCCCCTTTGGAATACGACAGTCGGCTGCTAAATATACGCCCTACGCTGCTGGTGTCGGTGACGAAAACACTGCCGCCGGGCTCGCTCGTCACGTGGTTGATCTTGCCAGCCAGCCAATCGGGGAAGGTATTGGGGCCAAGGCCATAGTCGTAGGTCAGGCCCTCGAGGTAAGTGGCAAAGCCCTCATTGAGCCAAATATCCTGCCAGCTGCCGCAGGTCACCTTGTTGCCAAACCACTGATGCGCGAGTTCGTGCGCTTGCAGCAAATGCGAGAAACCGCCCATAAAGCTCATCGTCTGGTGCTCCATGCCGCCGCCCCAGCCAAACTGCGCGTGGCCGTACTTCTCCTCTGCAAAGGGATAAAGGCCAAACAGCTCGTTGAACAGCTCCATAATGTCTACCGTGGCGGAAGTGGCGTCTTGAGCGTACGTCAGATTTTCTGGGAATACGTAGTTCAAGACTTCAATGCTGCCACCATCGTCCAAGGGTACAAAGTCGGAATAGGAAGCATAGTTGGTCACGGCGATGGCAATGAGGTAAGCCGGGATCGGATAGCGGTGCCGCCAGTGGTAGGTCATTTCGTTGCCTGCTTCCGGTTGTTCTTCGACCAGCAGGCCGTTGCTGGCCACGCGGTATTCGGCGGGGGTGGTCACATACACATCTATACTGTCAATCTTGTCATTCAAGTCCTGCTTGCAGGGCCACCAGTCGCGGGCGCCGTAGGGCTCGGAAAGCGTCCAGAGTACCGGCGTGCCTCCGTGGCTGGATTGCACAAAGGAGCCGAAGCCGTTTGAAGGGGGCGCACCCTCGTAGCGGACGCTGATGGAGTCGAGTTGGCCCATTGGAATAGCATTTGGCAACTCAATGCGGAGCCGTTCTTCATTTTGCATATAGCCGCTCAACGTTTGGCCGTGGTACTTTATCTCATTGACTTGGAGCTCGTTGGCAAAGTCGAAGTAGATTGTGTTAAAGTTATCCTCCGTCGGCTCGAAGTAAGTCGTGATCGTACCGGAAATGTAATACTCGGCCGGGTCGATGGCCCACTCCATGCGGTGGTAGCTGATATCGTAGTTGTCGGTAAAGGGCGAGGAGCGGAACCGCAGCTGCTGGGCTGCCGCTGCTTTTTCCATGGCTACCAGAGCGTGGCCGTCTTTGCAAACGAAGTCTTCGGTCTGGGCTTGCAAGCCCCAAACCGGGCCTAAAAGGAATAGTAGTACTGTGGCGTGGTAGATTGTTTTCATAAATCGTTATTTGCGGGGGAAAATAATACGCTTGCCATTTCCCAACAGTGACCTTTGTCGCTCTGTGCGATGAAAAAGCATTTTGGTCAGCCATCTGTCCTATATTTTGTACCTTTGGCATACAGTTATGGTACAGGAGCCTACGCTGCTGTTTAAAAGGGAACCGGGTGAGAATCCTGGGCAGTCCCCGCTGCTGTAAGCTTCGATGATGTTTTGCTACTACGCCACTGTCGGGAGATGATGGGAAGGCGGCAAAACAAAGAAGTAAGCCAGAAGACCTGCCACAACTGGTATTCATTCATGCCTTCGGAGGAAAGGCTGGGGTGGAGCACTAAGTTTGGTCAATATACTGCCGGGTAAGCTGTTGCTTAAGCTTGCCTTGCCCTGTCCTACCTAGCTGTTTCTTCCTGCCTTGCCGATGGTACGCCCGGAAACCTTGCAGGATGCAGCGTCTTTACGGTTTTTTTCTACTGTACTTCCTTAGCGTAAGCTGGTCAGCCGCCCAGACTGACACCGCCCTGCTTTTGCCGCAGGCGGAGGTCATGGGGCAACGGCTGCGGTCCGACTTTACCGGGCAGCCTACTACCCGCTGGGACTCTGCGGACATCAGCCGTTACGGGGCGTACAGCCTGCCGGACCTGCTGGAGCGGGAAACCGGCGTGTTTGTCAAAAGCTATGGCTTGGGCAGCTCCGCCACGACCTCCATACGGGGCGGCAGTGCGGGGCATACGGCTGTGACCTGGAACGGCCTGCCATTGCAAAGCCCGATGCTGGGGCAGCTCGATTTTTCCCTGCTGCCGATGCTGATTGTAGACCAAGCCTCCCTGCAGCGGGGCGGGAATACGGCTTCCTGGGGTAGTGGTGCGGTAGGCGGTACGGTGGGGCTGCGCAGTAAGCCGCTGTCTTACCAAGGCTTGGAGGCGAATGCGCAGACCGTACTGGGCAGTTTCGGCCTGTGGGACCAGCAAATGAAGGTCAAATACAAATCGGGCCGCTGGGGCTTCAATACCCGCCTGTTTCACCGGGAAGCCCAAAATGATTTTTCCTACACACTGGCTAACGGCGGCCGCAGAAGGCAGTCTAATGCCGCTTTCTTGCAACAGGGCTTGCTTCAGGAAGTATACTGGCAGCCCCATCAAAAGCATCAATTGTCCCTTTACGCCTGGTGGCAAACGACCGACCGCGAGTTGCCGCCGACAAGCACGCAGAATACGAGCTTGGCTACACAGCAAGACAGCACCCTGCGAACTTCCCTGCAGTGGCGCTACCTGGGCGACCGCTCGGTCTGGCACTTGCGCCTGGGGTGGTTCCGGGAGGCCATAGATTTTCGGGATGAGCTGATCCGTTTCCGGGCACTGAGCCACTTCCGTACGCTGCTCGGCGAGGTGGAGGGCGAATGGC
>JAAAOU010000500.1 GCA_009908745.1 Bacteroidota bacterium | reverse complement strand
GCTTACATGCGCGACTTGGAGACGGAGTGCCACAAACTGGGTATCCCGGTACGCACCCGCCACAACGAGGTTGGGCCCGGGCAGTACGAGCTGGCGCCCATGTTCGAAGAAGTCAACCTGGCGGTCGACCACAATCAGCTGTTGATGGACCTTATGGACCGGGTTGCACGCCGTCACAAGCTACGGGTGTTGCTGCACGAAAAGCCATTCGCCGGCGTAAACGGCTCGGGCAAGCACAACAACTGGTCCATGTCTACCAACACGGGCCGCAATTTGCTTTCCCCGGGTAAGAACCCTGGCAAGAACCTGCTGTTCCTGACTTTCTTCGTCAATACCATCCGCGCGGTATACGAATACGCCGATATCCTGCGGGCCAGCGTCGCTTCCGCTTCCAACGACCACCGCTTGGGGGCCAATGAGGCACCACCCGCTATCATCTCCGTATTTATCGGCGAAACGCTGACAAAAGTACTGGATGATATCGAAGCCGGTATTACGCCAGACGAGAAAGGCGTGGAAGCCGTACTCGACCTGCTGAGCAAGATTCCCAACTTAGAAATGGACAATACGGACCGTAACCGGACATCCCCTTTTGCCTTTACGGGCAACAAGTTTGAAATCCGCATGGTCGGCTCCACGATGAACTGCGCAGCGCCGATGACCATTATGAATACCATCGTTGGCCGTCAGCTGGAGCATTTCCACAAAGAGTTGTCTGAACTTATGGACGGCGGCAAGGAGCGGGACTCCGCCATCCTGACCATCCTGAAGCGCTACATCGCCGAATCCAAGCCGATCCGCTTTGAAGGCGACGGCTACAGCGAAGAATGGGAACGCGAGGCCGCCAAGCGTGGCCTGAGCAACACGCCCAACACGCCGGATGCACTGAATGCTTATGTGGCCAAAGAAGCCATAGAGCTCTTCACTTCCAGCGATGTGTTCACGGAAAAAGAACTGCACGCCCACTACGAGGTGATGAACGAAAACTACACCATCAAAGTGCAGATCGAAGCCCGTACAGTTGGGGAAATGGTCATCAACCACATCCTGCCCGCTGCCATCGCTTACCAGTCACAGCTTGCGGAAAACGTCATGCAGCTCAAAGAGCTTGGCCTACCGGAGAGCGACTACAGCTCGCAGCTCGATATCATCAAGCTTATCTCCGAGAACGTCCGCGGCATCAAGGAGTGCGTCAGCAAAATGACCAACGCCCGCCGGGAAGCCAACGAACTCAAGGATGCCAACGAAATGGCTAAAGCCTACTGCAACGCCGTCAAACCGCTAATGGAGGAAACGCGCACCTACGCCGACCGCCTGGAATACCTGGTGGACGACCGCGAGTGGCCCCTGATCAAGTACCGCGAGCTGATGTTCGTACGGTAAAATAATTTTTTGAAGGAAACATGGAATGCCCAGGCTGCTTCGGTGGCTTGGGCTTTTTTGGTTGAAAAGTTCTAAGGTTGTAAGGTTGAAAGGTTCTAAGGTTGTAAGGTTGTAAAGTTGCTGGCCGGTCAGCCAACCCTGAAGGACAGGCTGTTCAGTCTGATGAGGTTTTCGCCCCACGAGCTTCAGCTCCAAGCCATTGCATTTTCGGAAGCCATAGCAGTTGTAACGTCAGCAACAACCCGCAGCCCGACCTATCTGTAGACTGGCTACACGCCAGCCTACAGGTGGGGCGGAGAAGCAACGCACCGCAGCCCCATACTTTTAAAAAGAATAACAGGCAACACCTGATGCTAAAATCCGTAGGGTGGATTATATGCCAGACTGAACCCCCTACCCTGAAGGACTCCATTCCCTGCGGTCGTTCCGCCTTCAGGGTAACCCTTTCAAGCTAGTGGTTGAAAAGTTCTAAGGTTCAAAGGTTGTAAAGTTGCTGGCCATCAGCCAACCCCGAAGGACTCCATTACTTGCGGTCGTTCCGCCTTCAGGGTAACCCTTTCAACCTTACAACCTTCCCAACTTTTCAACCCTTCAACTTTACAACCTTCCTCCGCCCGCCGAAGCCTAACGCTTGGACAAAGCTAAACCGCTAAACCGCCAAGGCGAAGGAGGGCCAACCTTTCAACTTTCCCAACCTTTCAACCTTCCTCCACCCGCCGAAGCCTAACGCTTGGACAAAGCTAAACCGCTAAAACGCCAAGGCGAAGGAGGGCCAACCTTCAAACCTTCCCCACATAATTATGCGGGCTCACCGCCTTCAGTTCCGCTTTCACGGTGGCTGAAACCTCCAGGCCGTCCACAAAAGCGTGTAGGTCCTGTTGGGTGACCCGCTCCTTGCCCCGGGTGAGTTCTTTTAATGCTTCATAGGGTTGCGGATAGCCCTCCCGGCGCAGGATATTCTGTATCGCCTCTGCCACCACCATCCAGTTATTGTCCAAGTCAGCTTGCAGTTTAGCTTCGTTGAGGAGCAGCTTGCTCAGGCCTTTTTGGATGGCTTTGAACGCAATGATAGTGTGGGCGACTGGCACGCCAATATTGCGCAGGACAGTACTGTCGGTCAGGTCGCGCTGTAGGCGGGAGACAGGCAGCTTGTCAGCCAGGTGGGTAAATACCGCGTTGGCCAAGCCAAGGTTGCCCTCAGCATTCTCAAAGTCGATGGGGTTGACTTTATGCGGCATGGCGGAAGAGCCAATTTCGCCTTTGACCGTACGCTGACGGAAGTAGTCCATGGAGATGTAGGTCCAAATGTCCCGGCACAAGTCGACGAGGATGGTATTGATGCGTTTCATAGCCATGAAGAGTGCCGCCAGGTTGTCGTAGTGCTCAATCTGCGTGGTAGGGTACGCCCGTTGCAGGCCCAGCCGCTGCTGCACAAAATCGTCCCCGAACGAACGCCAGTCGATATCCGGGTAAGCGACGTAATGGGCGTTAAAATTACCGGTAGCGCCGCCAAATTTAGCTTTGAAAGTAACCTGCTGAAGCTGCTGAAGCTGCTCGTCCAATCGGGCGGTGAACACGAGCAACTCTTTGCCCAATGTGGTAGGCGAAGCGGGCTGCCCGTGGGTGCGCGCCAGCATAGGGATGCCTGACCAATCTTCGCCCAGCTGCTTAAGGCTGCTGTGCAACTTTTGGTACTGCGGCAACCAGACTTGGTCGATAGCGTGCTTCAGCAGCAGCGGCGTGGCGGTGTTGTTGATGTCCTGCGAAGTCAGGCCAAAGTGGATGAATTCCTTGTAAGCACTGACCCCAAGCTGGTCGAACTGCTCTTTCAGAAAGTATTCTACCGCCTTGACATCGTGGTTGGTAACCCGCTCAATCTCTTTGATGCGGGCGGCCTCTTTGACGGTAAACCGATTGGCGATACGGAGCAGTTCGTCCAGCTTTTCCGGCGGGAAGCCGGCCAGCTGCGGCAGAGGGTGCCTGCAGAGCGCGGTGAAGTATTCAATTTCGACAAAAACCCGGTATTTGATCAGGGCGTATTCGGAGAAAAACTCTTTGAGCTCTTCGGTCTTGCTTTGGTAGCGGCCGTCGATCGGCGATATGGCAGTCAGCATAAGTCTGTTTTTTGCAGCCGCAAAAATAGAGAATTACGCCAATAACTGCACAATTTGCGGGTACACCTCGTCGGCCAGCAGGTAATAAGAGTAACGCCCCTCGCGCTCCACCTTCACAATCCCTACCTGCCGGAGTATCTTCAAGTGGTGCGAAGCCGTAGCCTGCTCGATTTTGAGGGCACTGTGAATTTCGCTGACCGACAGGCGGCGTCCTCGCTGCAGCAATTCGATCATCGCCAGGCGGATAGGGTGCGCGATCGAGCGCAGTATCTCCGTTTGTCGTTCAAAGCGGTTGAGTCTGGAAGTAGCCACCATAGTGAGGTTTTTTAGTTCTGCTTCTAAAGTACTTCGAAAGCGCTTAGCAATCTACCCAAGGAATAGATTTTGGGGTATTGACTTTAGGCTGTTTTTACACTAAGTGCTGAAAAAACAAGCTTGATCAGCCCACAAGGCACGCTAGGACTCGCTGTAGACCGGCTTGCGCTCAGCTTGCCGTTCGGGCTCCTCCCTCTGCTGTTTGCGCTCATACTGACGAATGAGGTGCGCGTACCAAGCCACGCCAACGACATACATCGCCACTGTGATCAAGAAGATGCTGACGTAGCGGAAATCCAACTGCCGCAGCCACCCAAACAGCTTCATGGAGATGAACCAGCTGCCGGACCAGATTGAAGCATTCAGCGCGCTCATGATCTCGCGGTTGCGCTTGCCTACGTAGTACATGGTCAGCTCTGAGGTCATAGGCGCCGCCGCGCTCATCAAGGGTTGCCGGATGACGTAAGCGGCTATGGCAATGCCTAGTGCAAAAGCGGTTTCTGAGTAGTACTCCGTGGTAGCCAAGATAAAGAGCGCCAGCACCGAGGCGGACTGAAACAGGGTGATCGCAATGCGGTAACCAAAACTCCGCTTGATGTAGGGCATAAAAATAATGACGCTAGCCACTAGCAAAAAAGTCAGCGAACCGATCAGCGAAAAATGATCGGAAGGCAGGCCGTGCACATTCAGGAAAAACAGGTTGATCACCGGAATGGTAAAACCGGCACCAATAGCGATAATTAGCGTAGGGGTCAACGCCCGGAATATCGTCGCCCAGTCGTAACCGTGTATGACTTGGCGCAGCGGCACTTTTTCCGACAGCCGCTCCGGTACACGTATACGGGTAACGAAATAGGCACCCGCCAGTGACAAGGTAGAGATGATCTGCAACACCCGCTGCTCCGAGAAAAAGCCAGGTGCTATTCGCGTCAGTAGATAGTTGAAAAAGCCCACCAAGCAGATGGTACCCGAAAACGACAGAAAAGACATGGAAATCGCCTCCGAGTGGTGCTCCGCTTTGGCGTTAATCAGTATAAAAGGCAAGACGGTGATCTGCATGCAGGTATACGCCACCCCCCACAGCATGGTAGAAACATTCAGCAGGCCGATGTAATGGTGGTCGATGGCGAACAACATCACATGGGAGAGCAAAGGCGTAGCAATGGTTGCCGTATAGAAGAAAGGCTTCAAGCGCCGCCCTTTGATGAACAGCCCAATCGGGAACGCCAGCGCAAAGACTGCTAAAAAGCGGTACGACAGCACCTCCGCTACCTGATAGTCGGCAAACCCTTCCTTGGCCATATAGTAATTCAGCAGCAGGAAAAACGAGGTATTCACCCCCTGCACAAAGAACTGCGCGGCAATAAGGTTGGTGATGTGCCGGGGTACATTGCGGTAGCCTTGGGCGACACTTTGCAGTGGGCTCATGAAAATGGTTTTGAAAGTTTATGCTATAAAAAACCTAGTGGGCGGGGTTTAAAACAACTTGGAAACGCTTATGGGGGTGGATGGTTTACTGGCTTTCTTTTGTATCTACGTTAGCGATAATTAGTGGGACAAAATACTCCCCACAAAAAGCAACCTATTCAACGACACTGCTATATTCTTTGCAAAATAAATGACATAGTTTTGCTGGATATTTGAGATTACTTGATTCTTGCCGTAAATTCATTGCTCAATTCATTTAGCTATGATAGCACATCGCTCTTTTTGCAAACCGCTCCTGTTGTACCTGTTGATTAACGGTAGGTTATTAATCATGTTGTTCTCGATTTTGGCAACTGCGCTACAGCTGTCAGCCCAATCTTTTCAGAAAGTGTATACCAACCCAGAGCGCAACGCATTTTTTGGTGCTACAGGAGTATCCGTTGATGGCAACGACAACGTTTATGTTAACAGCTATGATTTGGGAGGCAGTATCATTACCAAATTGGGGGCTGATGGTGCTGTAGAATGGGCACAACGCGTGTACACCTCTAACCAACAATACAATTCCGATGATTCTGGAAGCGTGCTCAGTATGTGCGGGCTTCAAAATGGGGACCTTACGTTCACGGTTAATGAATGGAATATAGCGATGGATACCCTCGAAGTTGCGAGGACGAATAGCGAGGGGGAGCTGATATGGAGCAAAGCTTTTCCAGAAGTTAGGCACTTAAGAGCCGGTACAGATCCATTATTATTAAACCCTTATACTTCAGTTCATGAAGTAGGCGATGAAATCATTGTGGTGGATATCCCAGCAGACGGCAATGGCAACAATGGGTTAGCAATCATGCATTTATCCGAAGACGGAAACTTGTCTGACGGTAGTATCTACCAAACACAAGATGCTCTTCCCTATTTTCGCATAGCTACTTCACGCTATGAAGACACGCTGCTGGTCTTTGCTATTCAATTAGAAGGTCCGCAGTATCTGTTTGAGTACAACCTCGAGCAAAGAGAAATGGTGCAGGTGTTCGAAGTCAACTGCAACGACTGCAGACTTAAAATAGCGCAGGGAGAGGCGGGGCAAAGGTTTATGCTAGTCTCAAATTCAACGGGTACGAGGCTAGCCAAATACAACTCAGACTTGGAGTTAGAGTGGTGCCGCTCGTATGATAACGCATTTGAACTGGCCGCGAACGGGGAGGAACTATTCCTAAGCGGCATAGATACTTTTGGCACCTATGTCATTAATGTAGCACCATCAGACGGAAGTTTAAATTGGGGAAAGCTATATATCGGAGACAGTGCTTTTATAACTGACTTAGCTGGTCTAAGCACGGGAGGAGTAGTAGTATCCAAACTTGATGAGTCTAATGATACCGATACAAGAATCATCTTGACGGATTCCGTAGGCGAAGTGGCAATGTGCGCTCCTACTCCTATTTGCAGCATAGAAGCCCCAGAGGCCAATGCTCCGACATTTACCGCTGTGAGCTTTAGCCGTTCCCCGATTAGCGAGCAAATAGACTATGAGGTCAACTTGGAAACGGTCAATTTGGAAATTGAGGATTCATGTACCTCTAGCTACGATCCTGATTCGATCGTATTTTCCCCCTACCCGCTTTGCGTTGGGGATACCGCTACGGCCTCGCACAGTACAAATACGCTCCCGGTGGACGACGATGCTTGGACGGCTCCCGGTGGCAGCCTTATCCCCTTACAAACCGACAGCATACAGCTCGTCTACGGCCAAGCCGGCACCTACGAAGTCCAATACGAGTGGTCCCTCTTTGGATGCCGGGATACGGCCAGCGCCGAAGTAGCAATTGGCGAAGCACCCGTGTTCAGCCTGCCGGCAGATAGCGCGCTCTGCCCCGGCGACAGCCTTTTGCTATCCACCGCGCTAGATCCCGATAGTTATGAATTGGAATGGCAGGACGGCAGCACGCAAGCTGAACGGTGGGCGACGGCACCGGGCTTGTACCATTTGACAGCTACTTCGCTTTCTACCCGTTGCCGCAGTACCGACAGCACGGCACTGACCGCTTTGCCAATCCCACTCGTAGACCTCGGGGAGGATATTGTGGAATGTGCGGCGGAGTGGACCATCGGTAATACTTTGGACCCAAGCTGGGATTATATATGGAATACGGGAGCCACGCTTCCTGAAACCACCGTTGCCCAATCCGGTACCTATCGCCTCAGCGTGACCAACAACGAGGGTTGCACCAGTAGCGACAGCCTAGAGGTATCGCTCTTAGACCGTCCGCAATTTCGATATTCCTCCGATACCAGCTTCTGCCCGGGCCGGCCGATCCTGCTGAACGCACGGTCGGCAAGCAAGGACAGCCTGACTTTTCTTTGGCCAGATGGCAGCAGCGGCAATACGTTCCGACCCGACCAACCGGGCACGTATTCCCTCATCGCCGCCAACGCCGCTTGTAAAGATACGGTAGCCATAGTCGTAGAAGCTGGCGACTGCCAGTCTGAAGTTTTTGTTCCCACCGCCTTTTCCCCTAACGACGATGGCCGCAACGACTTTTTCCAAGCCTTCGGGCCAGGGATTGAGCCGCTACGCTTGCAAATTTACCACCGCTGGGGCGGGTTGCTGTACGAGGGTATGGGAGCTAATGCCCGCTGGGATGGGCGGGCGAACGGCAAAACGGTGAATGCCGGGCATTATGCTTATGTACTAGAGTACCGCGACCGTTTGAGCTTAGAAGTACGGCAAATCTCGGGTACGGTAGCCGTGGTACGGTAGCCTTGCAAACAAAATCTACCCCTTTTCAGTCGCTGCAGGTACAAGTCAGGTTGTCCGAATAACTCTGCTTCTCCAAGCGATACCCCTTGCGGTACGGGTAACCGCCCCCCATACCCAGGTTTTCCGATTTTATAGTGTACATGCAATCAAAACTGATCACGCTTTCTCCTTCTTGCAAGTCATTAGGGTCGCAATAAGGGTTTGAGCTGGGGTTGCAGTCTGTCTTATTGAGGTCCCCCAGCACATTTTGCAGCACGTTTTTCAAATCGATCTCGTAGATGCGCACAAGCTCCTCATCGATATCCGTAGCAAAACGGCCACAGGGTTCCCCGCTGCGGGTAATAGCATCCGGGTAGATTTCAAACTTGTCGATGAAAAAAGAATGGATGGTAGCTACTTTTTTGAACTGTGGGTTGCCTTCGAACTGCAGGGAGTCGAATGCCGCTGTGAACGATTTCTGCTCTTTGTCGAAGTAGGTAGGCGACAGCGGCGTCAGTTTGGTATCCACCCAAATCTCGTTGACCAGGTATTCGTAGGCGACCAACACATTGCCTTTGCCCGCCCTAGAGGTGTCGCTCTTGGAGCACTTCATGCGTACATCCGCGCTTTTGCCCAGGTAGTACACCCCGGGTTTCTTGTTGCCCGGCAACGGCAGCTTGTAGGGCGCGCTTAGCGACCAACGCCCTTCGTAGGCGCTACAGGGGCAATACGCTTGCACCTCGGACTCTCTGAGGTAGGGCGAATCATAAGCCGCATTGAATTCCCGGTCGAAATAGGGCGTCAACGGGTGGCGCTGTTCAAACTCAGCTGCGGTTTCCAAGGCCGTGCTTTGGCTTAAAATGAAGTAGGCGATTCCCCCGCCCAGTACCAGCGCCAGCAAGGAAAACAACACCAGCCTACGCTTTGCCCGCTTGCTTTGCCGCCGCAACTTGCCGGCAACCCCCTCCCATTTGGCCACAGCCTCCTCCCGTTCTTGCAAGGCCTGCCGCTCCCGTTCCAACCTGCCGATATTGCGTATACTGCGCGTATACATACCCTCTGTAGCGGCACCGGATATTAACTTGCTAAACTGACTGGCGCTCACACACAAATCTGCAGCCACCTTTCCAAAGGTAGCGTTGCCAAACCGGGAAGTCGACCGCTCCCATGGCCCGTATAGGGCTTCAAGCTGCTCTATAAACTGGTTTTGCAAACTGTCCTGCATAGATTTCTATGGTGTAAAAAAGTGTAAAACGGTATAAAATTTTAAAAAACAATCGTTTTACAGCATAAAATATTTCACAAGCCGCTTTCATAAACATACCTTAGTGCAGCGCTAATTGGTCTTTAGCCGGCCAGTTACTGTGCGTGCCACTAAGTCTGAAACCAAAATAAAACTAAATGTATGAATAAATACATATCCATTGGGAATGATCAAATAGACATTGTACTAAAGAGCAGCCGGCCATGAATAAGAAGACAATAGGCTTACTCTTGGGCCCTGCCCTTTTTGCGGCTGTCCTCCTCTTCGTCCACCCCGACGACCCCGAAGCACTGAGCAAGGATGAAAATGCGGTACTACTGAGCAAAGAGGCTATTGCGGTACTTGCTTCCACCCTCTGGATTGCGACTTGGTGGATACTGGAAGTAATACCAATCGCGGTAACAGCGCTCTTGCCTATCATTTTGTTCCCGCTAACGGGTGCGCTTGGCCTTAGTGAGACGACCGTTTCCTTTGGCCACCGCTACATTTTTCTCTACGTGGGCGGCTTTATACTCGCTATTGCTATAGAACGGTGGGATTTGCACCGGCGCATAGCCCTGCATATTATCCAATTGATCGGGACCAACCTGCGGAACATTATCCTCGGCTTCATGGTCGCCACGGCATTCCTCTCGATGTGGATATCCAATACCGCCACCTCCGTGATGATGCTCCCTATCGGTATGGCGGTCATCACCCAGCTCAAGGACAACCCCATCACCAAAGCAGACGAAAACGAAATCTTCGGCAAGATACTCATGCTGTCCATCGCCTACAGTGCCTCTATAGGCGGGGTAGCCACGCTGATTGGCACGCCCCCCAACCTCGTTCTCGCAGGTATTGTGCAGGAATTGTACAACATCGAAATCACGTTTTCCAAGTGGATCATGATTGGCCTGCCGGTCTCTCTGATCATGCTGGCCATCTGCTGGTACTACCTGACGCACCTGGCGGCCTCTTTCAAGCAACAGTCTTTCCCGGGCGGCAAGGCGGAAATCAAGCGGCAGATCGATGCGCTAGGCCCCATATCCTTCGAGGAGAAAGTGGTGCTGGCGGTATTTGCCGCTACTGCCTTTGCTTGGATCACGCGCTCTTATCTGCTGAACGTGTTTGTGCCAGCACTGGATGACACCATTATCGCCATCATTGCCGCTACGACCTTGTTTCTCCTGCCCGCTGGCAAAGGCAAGGGCCGGAAGATCGTAAAATGGGAAGAAGCGGTGAAACTGCCCTGGGGCGTACTATTGCTCTTCGGGGGCGGCTTGTCCCTAGCGGCAGGTTTTGGCGAGACGGGGCTGGCAGAATGGATTGGGAGCCAGCTATCGCTGTTGGAAGGCCTATCGCTGCTGATGCTGCTGCTGGTTTTGGTAGCGGCGGTCAACTTCCTCACAGAGATCACTTCCAACCTGGCAACTACCGCCATGCTGCTGCCCATACTCGCCCCTTTGGCAGCGGTAATTGGCGTGCACCCTTACGTGCTGATGATCGGTGCTACCCTGGCGGCTTCCTGCGCGTTTATGCTGCCCGTCGCCACCCCGCCCAACGCTATTGTCTTTGGATCGGGTTACTTGAAAATCCCGGAAATGGTAAAAACTGGAGTCTGGCTCAACTTGATTTCTATAGCCATACTCACAATCATTGTCTACTTCATCCTTCCGTATCTGTGGGGGTTCAACCCACACGATTTTCCGGATAATATGCGATGAATAGGCTTTTATACATTCACTAAAAAAGTTGTGTTATGAAGCTTAAATTACTCCTAAGCACAATCATTGTCAGTGCCCTGCTGGCCGGCACCCCGCTGCTGGCACAGCATACCGTAAAAGGGAATGTCAATGATACAGACGGCACGCCGCTGGTCGGTGTGACGGTACTGGAACAGGGGACCTCTAACGGCACGGTAACGGATGCGCTGGGCGATTATACGCTTGATGTATCGAGCCCCGAAGCCACCTTGCTCTTCCGCTATGTCGGTCTGGAAAGCAAACTGGAACCGATCAACGGCCGCAGCACCATAGATGTAACCATGTTGGACGATGCGGAAGTCTTGGACCAAGTAGTCGTCACCGCCCTCGGTTTCGAGGAAAACGAAGACGAGGTTGGCTATGCCAGCTCTACTGTGGACGGCTCTACCGTCGTACAAGCCGCTGAACCTACGGTGATCAACTCGCTGCAAGGCCGGGCATCCGGGGTAAGGATTTCCCGAAACTCGGGCGACCCGGGCGCTGGCGCCTACATCCAGATCCGGGGTATTTCTACTATCGACCGGGATGCGCAGCCGCTCATTGTGGTGGATGGCGTGCCTATCAGTAATGCCTCCCGCGGCCCGCAGGAGAACTTGGCCGCGCAATCGCGCCTGAACGATATCAACCCCAACGACATCGAAAGCGTGACGGTGCTAAAAGGCGCCTCCGCCGCCGCCCTCTGGGGCACACGCGCCTTGGGTGGGGTGATTATCATCAAAACCAAAGGCGGGCAGTACAACAAGCCACTGTCGGTCAATTATAAGTCTAGCTATTCTGTCGACCAAATCAACCGCCGGTACCCGAAGCAAACCACCTTCGGCCAAGGCGACAACGGCGTGTACAACCAGCGTGCCCGTGACTCTTGGGGGGACAAAATCACAGACCGACCCGGCGGGCAGGACGAATTTGATACCTCCGGCGAGTTTTACGTCGGCCAAGAAGGTAATATCTACTACCCTGTCGTTTCTAAAAACTCACAGGAGACTTTCGACGAAAGCAACTTCGACCAAGTCTTCCAAAACGGCCACTTTTGGGAAAACAGCCTCAGCATCAGCGGCGGCAATGCCAACAGCACCATCTTCGCCAGCCTGAGCGATATGAACCAAGAAGGCATCATCCGCAGCAACTCCGATTACCGGCGTACGACAGCCAGGGTGAATGTAAGCCACCGCATCACCGATAACGTGAAGCTGAAAGCCTCAGCCACCTACGCCAAGAGCAAGTCCAACCGTATCCGACGGGGCGCCAGCTCCTCGGGCCTGCACTTGGGTCTGCTGCGTACGCCAGCCGACTTTGACAACACGGGCTACCGAGGTGAGTATTTCGCCGGGCCGGATGCTGCTCCTGTTTTCAACCGCCACCGTTCTTACCGGGAACCGCTGGGCGCTGACGGTTCTGCCACTTACAACAACCCGGCCTGGACCATCAACGAGCAGGAAGCTTTGGTGGATGTGGACCGCTTTATCACTTCGGCGGAGTTGACGGCTTCCCCTACGAGTTGGCTGGACCTTATCGGCCGCGTAGGCTTGGATAAATTTGCGGAATTGCAGCAGAACTTCTTTACGCCCGGCTCTGCGGCGGGCGCATTCCGGCAGGGCCGCTTCCAGAAAGAACTGGCCCGCAATACGGTTTTCAACATGGACTATATCGCTAAGGCGGGTGGTTCTTTTGGCCCTAACTTCAGCGGCAGCATGCTGGTCGGTTTCAACTACAACAACCGGGAGCTGATCGTCGATGGCAGCTCTATTTCTAACTTCATACAGTTTTTCGACGTAGACAGCGGGGTCCGTGACATTGACAACGCCCTGCCGGAAAACACCGAGGTGACAAGCACCTTTGGGCAAGAACGCACCGTAGGGGTATACTCCTCTGCTACGCTTAATGCCTATGACCAGCTGTTCATCAACGGTACGCTGCGGGCAGAGTCCGCTTCTACATTTGGCAGCGAGGCGGACAATACCTTTTTGTTCCCTTCTGCTTCTGTGGCCTGGCAGTTTACAGAGGTGCCGGCCTTCAGCGAAGGCTTCCTGTCCTTCGGTAAGCTGCGCTTTTCCTACGGCGAAGTGGGGGTACAGCCTGCACGCTACAATACCACCAATATCTTTATAGCACCGAACTACAGCGACGAATACGGCGGCTCGCTTGACGGTGGGCTGTTTGGCGATGGCTCCTTTGTGCCCAGCTCGCAGCGGGGCAGTGCTTCACTCCGTCCTGAGCGGAAAAAAGAGTTTGAAATCGGTACAGACCTGCGTTTTTACAACGACCGTATCACGCTGAATGCGACTTATTTCAATAATACCACGGAGGACGTACTCCTAGACTTCCCTATCGCCAACTCCCGGGGCGTGACGCGTTTGTACACCAATGGCGCGGAGATTCAGAACGACGGCTGGGAAGTGGACCTGCAATACAACATTCTGAAAAACAAGAATTGGTATTGGAATGTAGGCGCGATCTACTCCGAAGTCAACAACGAAGTGACCCGCTTGGATGAAGGCCTCTCCATCATACTCGGTGGCTTGTCGGCCGTAAATGCAAGGACGCTGCTCGGCTTTCCCATCGGCGTGCTTTGGGGCTCCCGTACCCTGCGCGACGATAATGGCGATATTGTGTTTGACGAGAATGGCTTCCCGGTACAAGACCAGCTAGAGGGTGTGATCGGCGACCCCAACCCCGACTGGCAAGGCTCCCTGTACAGTACTTTGACATACAAGAACTTCACCTTGTCCGTATTATTCGAGACGTTGCAAGGCTCCGACATTTTCGCGGGCACGAAATCCGTGATGACCGACCTGGGTACCTGGGGCGATACGGATCAAGAGTCTACGGCTAGCCAGAACCTGTTGACTTACGACGGCGATGTAATCCTTGCCGGAGAGACCTTCCGGGGTAAAGTCCACAATTTCGGTGCGGGCCCAGTAGCTTTGACCGAGTCCTGGTACAACGGTGATGGCGGGTTCTTCAGCGGCGGCAACGACGAGCTATACATTGAAGACGGCTCTTGGACGCGCCTGCGGGAAATCAGCTTGTCCTACACGGCCCAGTCCGATTGGCTGAAGCGCAACACAGGGATCGGCTCTGCCCAATTTACGGTCACCGGCCGCAACTTGATTATCTGGACGGCTTTCGAGGGGAATGACCCGGACACCAACCTGAGCGGGGTAAGCAAAGCCCGGGGTATCGACTATTTCAACAACCCGGCTACCCAGTCTTATGTATTCACCCTCAATTTGAACTTTTAGTCCAAAAATTGAAAGATTATGAATCGCATTACCATACTTCTTTTCGTCTCCCTGATTTTCACTGCTTGCAGTGATCTGGTGGACGGTTTGAATGAAAACCCAAACAGCCCTACTTCCTCTTCCTACCAGTACATACTGACAGGCGCGGAAGTCGGCAATACGCTTTTCCAATCTGGGGAAGCGGCGCGCAAAGCAGGCATTTTCTGCGGTTACTACACCGGCATCGACCGGCAGCATCAGGGCTTTAGCGAATACGCGGTGACCACCAGCGACTTTGATGCACAGTGGAACGATGCTTTCGTCAACACCATTGCCAACGCTATCGTCGCCGAAGAAGCCGCGGTAGAAGAAGGCGTTGGCGGCATTACGCTGGGGATTACGAAAATCATCCGTGCATTCGGCCTGGGCACCTCTGCTTCGCTTTGGGGCGGTATCCCCTTCGATGAAGCCGGCCGCCCTTCTTTCGAGAGCCCGGCTTTTGAAGGGCAAATTCAGGTTTACGACAAGCTGCAAAGCCTCTTGGATGACGCGATTGCCGACCTAGAATCTGGCGCTGGCCGCCCGGCAGTTGGGTCTGACATCCACTTCGACGGCAACCCGGAAGCCTGGATAGAGGTGGCCCATAGCCTCAAAGCGCGTTTTTACATGCATACGAAAAACTATGGCATGGCGTACGCAGAAGCGCAAATGGGCATCAGCTCCCCGGATAACGACCTGATCACGCCACACGGCACCGCCTTGGGCAACGCTAACCTGAACTACCAGTTCTTCGCGATCGCTTCCCGGCAAGCGGACTTGGTGACGGCTGACTTTATCGCCAGCTTTGTGATCCCCGATGAGGCAGACAACCCGATGTTCAGTAATTACCGGGGCAACGCCAAAACGGATGAAACCGCTCGCTACAACTATCTTTTTGAGATCAATTCCTTTGGCATACAGCCCAATACGGGGAGTGGCTTTGCCGCACAGGAAGAGCCTACCCGCATCATTACTTACTACGAAAACCTGCTGACGCTGGCAGAGGCCGGCTTCCGCACGCAGGGTTTTGATACCGGCTTGGGGCACCTGAATGAATTTCGCGCCTACATGGCCAACGGCGGCTACCTGACCAATGCCGACATGGCTAACATTCAGTACGAGGCTTACGAGGCTGCCGATTTCGAAAGCGGTGGCATGGAAAACGAGGATGGTATTGCGGCGGATGACGCGCTGCTGCGGGAAATCCTGGAAGAGCGCTACGTGACCTTTTTTGGCCATATCGAAGGCTTCAACGATACCCGCCGGACGCTGAAAGAGTCTACGGTCCGGGTACAAGTAGAACCGAATACCGGCGCACAGTTGCCACAGCGGTTCTTGTACCCTACCACGGAGATCGACCGTAACCCCAATGTGCCAACACCGGTCCCTGATTTCTTCGAACCAACTCCCGTAAATCAGTAAAACGCCTAGCATGAATTTGAAGGACCGTACACATACGATCAAACGCGGGCTTTGGCTAGTACTTGTGCTTGGGCTGGCATTGCCCGGCTTTGCGCAACCGCAGGAAGCGCCCAAACGCGTGCTTTTTGTCGGCAACAGCTTTACTTATTTCTTCAACCTGCCACAGGTGACGGCTGCTATGGCCCGCACACAGGGCTGGGAGCTGGAAACCCGGCAATCCACCGTGGGCGGCAGCAACCTGGAGCAGCACTGGAAGGAAGAGCGCGGCACCAAGACCCGCGCGCTGATCGAGTCGCAAAATTGGGACTATGTGGTATTCAACAACCATAGCCTCAGTTCTATAGACACGCCTGAGTCTTTTATGGAATACGGCAAGAAGTTTGCTCAACTCGTGAAAGAGCACGGGGCCAAACCCGTATTCATGATGACTTGGGCCTACAAATCCAACCCGCTGATGCAAGCCGATGTGGAACGCATGTACCTCAAGCTTGGCGAGGAAGCTGAAGCCGATGTGGTGCCGGCTGGACCGCTTTTTGCGGAAGCCCGCACGCTACGGCCGGATTTGGAACTATTCTTTGACGACAAGCATCCCTCGTCCAACGGGACTTACCTGCTGGGGCTAGCCTTTTACAAGTACTTCAGCGGGGCAACCCTGGAGGATATCCCGAAGCGGCTGACGACCAAAGACGAAGATGGCGAAAAGCTTTACCTCCTCTTCATGCACCAAGAAGACGCTGATTTCTTGCAGCAACTAGTGGAAACACACGATTTCGAAACTGAAGATCTATTTGAAACCGAACACAAAAAATAAGTTATGAGCTTCATATATAATTCCAATGGAAAGTTGTTCTTGCTGTTCCTGTTTTTACTGGGCACTACCTTGTCCTGTGACGATATGGAAGACGACGGCTTGCCTATTACCAACGATTTCCGGGTACTGCAACTGCGCATCGACGAGGATGCGGTAACCACGGGCGTGTCCGGCGTATCCGTACTCAGCCAAATCAGCCTCGTGCTTTCCCACCCGGTTGACCAAACGGCTTTCGAAGGCGCATTGACACTTGAGCCTTCGCCCGGCTATACCGTCAGCTACGAGGGCAATAACTCTATCGCGATTCTGACCTTTGACGAGCCGCTGGAGTACGAAACCAGCTACTCCTTGTCGCTACCCGCCGGCACCTACGGCAGCAACGGAGAAGAAAGCCAAGCCGACTACGCCTTCGATTTCACCACAGCAGCTTTTGAAGCACCGCCCATCAGCTTGACGAGCGACCGCAACAGCCTGTTCGAGACTGAAATGATTACGATCACCGCCTCTATACCAGAAGCCATACTGCGGGACGTGAGCATGGATGTCGTGTTCGCTGGCTCCGCGGTGGAAGGCGAGGATTACACGCTCAGCGCCAACTCCATTACCATACCAGCGGGAAGCACAAGCGGGACTATAGAACTGACGGCCCAAAGTGATGGCACGCTGGAAGGCGAAGAGACGATCAGCGTGAGTTTGGAAAATATCACCAACGGCGTGGAAATGGTACCGCAGGTCTTGGAAATCACCTTGGGCGACCTCCCGCCTGCTATCGAGCTTAAAGGCGCTATGTCTTTCCGCATTGGCGGCACGAGCAACAACGGGCGGGCTATACACCTGCGTGTATTGGAAGACATCGATGACCTCAGCCAGTACGGCATCGGCATTGCCAACAACGGCGGCGGGTCTGACGGCCGGGAGATTGACTTCCCTGCCATCAGTGTTTCCAGTGGTGATGACATCCTGCTGGTACGCGACCAAGACCGGATGAATATCGCGGACTATTTTGGCGAGTTCTTCAACGACTACGACCACGTCATCGAATCCGGGAGTGTCAATTTCAACGGAGACGACCCCTTCGAGCTGTACGACGAGGATATCGTCATTGAGACCTACGGCGATGTAGAACTCGACGGTACCGGCGAAGTGTGGGAATGGACCGGCAGCTGGGCGTACAAGCTCAATGGCGAGTGGGAATACGCGGGCGTGGATTGCTCTACGGGCTCCACCAGCACTTTCACTTCCGACTGCCCTTATCCGTTCTGCGTGCCCTTGCAGATACAGGGCGCATTGGCCTTGCTGTGGGACGGCTCCGGCACCAACGGCGGTAAAGCCGTACACTTGCGGGCCAACCGTGCTATTGATGATATTACGCAGTATGGTGTAGGGATTGCTAATAACGGTAATGGCTCAGATGGTTTGGAATTTGCTTTGCCCAGCCTGACCATTGAAGAAGGCGACCACATCCTGATTGCTAGAGAGCCGGCAACCATTGCTTCTTACTTTGGCGCTTGCTACGATGCCTTCGACCACGTAGTACAGTCTGATGCCATGAACCAAAACGGCGACGACGCCGTAGAGCTGTTCCAAAATTCAGACGTCATAGAGACCTACGGGGATGCCAACGTGGATGGCACCGACCAGTTTTGGGAGTACAGCGGTTCTTGGGGTTACAAAAATGGCGGTTCGTTCTTCTACGGTGGTGTGGACTGCGCCGCCGGGTCTACGGCCACGCAAACTTCTCCTTGCCCGTACCCGTTTTGTGAATAGAGGTTATGTATGGCAATTTCTCTTGCGTACGAATCCAAAACATTATTGTGCATAGCCTTCAATAAATTTAACCCCTTATGAGTGCCAATCGTATCTTCTCTTTGCTGCTGCCCGCTTTGCTATTGATTGCTTCTTGCAACAAGGAGGACCGCACGCCAGCTACTATCAGCCTACGCTCCGCAAGCATCAATGGCGGGGCGCTGACAGAGGGTATGATGAACGTAGACACGGATGCTAGTATCCGGCTGGTGTTTTCCAGCAGCCTAGATCCGGCGGCGTTTGAATCCGCCTTGTCCCTATCGCCTACCGTAGCCTATGACTTGAGCTATACCAACCAAAGCTCGCAGGTGACGATAGCCGCAACGCTTGATTTCAACACGACTTACACACTGCGCATCAGCGAAGATGCGATTGGCCTAGATGGCGGACGATTGGAAGCCCCCCTGACTTATACCTTTACGACCCGGGAAGAAGGAGGGGCTTCCAGTACCGCTTGTACGGAAGCTACTGCTGCCTGCGTATCTACCCTTACGCTCGACAACCAAGCTACTTTTCCTTTCTACGCCAGTTTCCCCATTTACGAGGAGCAAACCTGGCCGGGGCTTACCTCGGCGGTCATCGTCGTACACGGTGCCAACCGCAATGCCGACGACTATTTTTCTTACCTGACTTCCAGCCTGATGGACACGGAACAAACGGCGCAAACGGTACTCATCGCCCCGGGCTTTCAGGAGGGGGCGACTGCGCAGGACGGCGAGCTGTACTGGAGTGGGAATGGCTGGCGGGAGGGCCGTGGCTCGGCGGGTGCGAATGCGGTGAGCGCCTTTGAAGTGGTCGACCTGATCATCAGCCGTTTGGCGGACGAAGAGCACTTTCCGGCACTGGAAAAAATTGTCGTGACGGGCCATTCCTCGGGGGGCTTATTCACCCACCTATTCGCCGCTGCCAATTCATCCGAAGCCGCTTATCCCGATATTGAATTTGAGTACATCGTTGCCAACAGCCAGTACTTCTACTACCCGGACGGGCAGCGCGTCAACGAAAGCAACAATCAACTCTACACCCCCAGCAGCTGCAGCGGCTACACCATCTGGCCCTTTGGCTACGAAGTGGTGCCGGCTTACCTAAGCAACACCGATGCCATGACCTTCAACGAGCACTTCACCAGCCGGTCTGTCACCTATTTACTGGGTAACGGAGAAGGGCCGGACGGCGCATTCAACGATGCCGACTGCTCGGCTACTTTGCTCGGAAGTTCGCGTTACCAGCGGGGCGAGAATATGTACCGCTATATGGAATTAATATACGGCAGTGGGCATGCGCATCAGCGGGTGATTGTGCCGGGTGTGGGCCATGATGGGGTGGGCATGTACGCTTCGGATACCTTTGCCGGCTTGCTGGCGGAATTGCTAGGAGAATAGCCTGCAATTATCTCCTATCTATTCAACGCTACAAGCATTAGCCTACTTTAGGTTCGAAGTTCAAGTTGTCGTACAGATCCTTCATTTCTAAAGCAAATTCCCCTAAAGGCAAGCTTTGCGACAAGCTGTCGTAATCGGTGCTACGCCAGCGCCCCGAGCCAGACAAGCGCTCGAAGAGCGTGGCGAAAGGGCGATCCTGCTCCAAGTAAATAATGTACTGTAGGCTGGGAATCGCCTTGTAGCCCAGCAGTTTATCGCCAAAATCACGGTTGCGGCTAGAGGGCGAGATAACTTCAGCCACGAGCCAAGGGTTGGTATAGGCTTCTTTGCCCGCTGAATACGTGAAGGGCACCGGCTGCCCTTTTACCACAGCGGCATCTGGCGAGTATGCTTTTTCTAAGGCCTCAATAAAAACGTGGCGGTTGCTGCCGTAGCGTTTGAATTCAGGATTCTCCTTGAGCTGGCTGACCAAGGTATAAAGTAAATTGGCTACGATTTGCTCGTGCTCATCAGAAGCGATACTCATAAGAACAATATTTCCCCGTTCGTACTCAATACGGTACTCACACTCGGCCAGGCAAGCAATGAAATCGCTAAAATTGGCAGGCACTAAGGTTTCGCCGGGCCCCAAGGTCCGGAGGCGCTCGTCAAAGCTGGTAGGTATGGTGGCTGTTGTGGTCATGAAGGGTTAAGATACAAAGAATGGGGGCTTGGTGCAAGGCCAAGGCTTAGCGCTACCTGAAAAGGGCGAACCGGCCGTGCCCAATAAAAACGGATTGCTCTTGCAAAACAGCTGTATACATCCCCTGCGGCAAACTTAGAGGCAGCGATACCTCGACGGAGGCCCAATCCGACCCTCTGGAGTAATCTTTCGTATATACTAGCTGCCCCGTGATATCAAAAACGCGTACCGTGTACGTTTGCCCCCTCTGAAAATCGTATGACAAATTGACCTGCCCTGTTGTAGGGTTGGGGTGCAAAGACAGTGCGTTGCGGGTATCCGGGCAGTGCTCTTTGTCAAACACGGCGATAGTATCTTGCAAAAGCATGCTGTTGGCATACTTGTCAGCCTGCAGCCCAAGATTGTGCTGAGCAAGACGGATGCGGTAAGCCCCGCTCTCCGGCGGCTCAAAACAAGCATTAGCCCCGTAAAATTTGGCAGACCAGCCGCTATTGACAGATTCGACTTCCCAAACGTAGATAGACGAGCAGTCCTTGTTGCCCGTCCCCAGCTGAACCACAAAAGCTTCCGCCCGAGTATCTTCCATAAACTGGTCTTGAGGCGAACAAGCAAGTTGCGGCAGGTTGCGCCTACAACCAGAACGGACAACAATAGAGGGCGTTGCCGCCTGCATGTAGTCACTCACGTTATTGAGTAATGCGGGGTCGTCCCCCATAAAGAAAAACCCCATAGCGGCCGGACGGATGGTATCAAAGCGGTTGTAATAGGTGTTGTACCATTGCCCTGACGAATCAATCAGTGCATTATTATGGTGTACATTACAATAGTTCTCCGGCCGGTTCACCACTGTCAAGCCGGGTATTTGTATAAACCCGTGCGGTGAATGCCTTAGCCGCCAGTTGCATTGATGGTCTTCTAGCCAAAAGGAGCGGCAAGCACGGCCCAATTCATAACCAAACCACCTTTGGTCATCATACCCCCAGACCAAGTAAGTATAAAAGTCGGGCGGATACTTCAACTTGGCTTCCCCGATAAAATCATAAGCGGGCACTTGGCAGGTTTTGCCATAAGCCTCCCCTCCTTCTTCATAATAAGCTGCACCCGGCCCAAAATCAAAGTAGATCAGGTAGGGCTGTTGGGCTATGTCGCAACCTAACGGATGACGGCCGCCCGTCCCAATAATAGTTCCCCCATTGACGCCCCCGTGTACCACGCAAGGGTCTATATAAGCCGGATAACGTGCGTTTTCGCAGGGCGTCCCCTCAAACAATTCAGTGTCGGGCAATATATCACACCCTTCCACGTCCCCTAGTACGGGAGGAGAGGATATCTCCCGCGGGCGCATGGCCCGCATTTCGTAATCAAAAAGCAGCTGATCTCCCACCTTGGCCACAGGGCGATTGAGGTTCTCCCCGGCGATGAGCACAAAGGAGCCTTTTTGCTCCGCATAGCCTCTTATAGCAGTCAATAAGCTGTAAAGCGGCTCGTAACGAGACGGGGCTTCTTCTCTTACCATATAATAGTACTGGCCAAAGTGCAAGGCTTTATAACCAAAGTCTATAAATGTTTTAGCCTGAAAGAAAACCCACAGCTTTGCTTCTATCCGGTTGATGTCAATTTGGGGTTGAACCGGCGGCACTGTATCCTGAAGCATAAGTATGCGATCGTACTTCACGCCCTGCTTAGGACTCCCGTCGCTGTTGAGGTAGCGGCTTCGTTGATGTGCTGGCAGCTGTTCGATTTCTCGGCGAAAAAACTCAATCACCTCAGCCGAAATATACAGCCGGTTTACGCCTTCTCCAACGGACTCAAATATGCCGGCCTGCACAATTGGGCGCCGTAAGCCCGCACAGTCATACGCGGCATTGATATCCACAATGAGTTGCTTGGACCTCCCCCACAGCCCTAATCCATTGGCACTATCGGAGTGGCTGTCTTTAGGAGAAAACTGTTCCTCTCTGTACCAGGCTGTCGACGCACGCAATACCAACTGCGCATTTACATCAACCAGCATTTTAATGGCTTCGGCATATTTACCCGGGCAGTAGTAGCCGTAGCATAAATCATACGGCGGTTCGCAATTAACCCCGGTCGTACTAAAATGGGGTGGATCGGGCAGCCCCCAGCAGGTCACCGGCTTGTTAAATTGCACGAGCCCAGTCATCTTTACGGCCCTCGCCAAATACCGTTTAATGCCTGTTTCGCACCCTCCATATATACAAGGTGGCGGACCCGCCGTGCAGCCTTCTGCTTTAACGATACCACTGTCTATCAGCACTGCTGACACGGGTGTAGCGTCAGGATAGTAGCTGCTGCTGCAATCGAATGCTTTCTGCCCACTTGCTGAAAAACACAGCAGGCTGAACAGGACGCTTATAAGGACTATAACGGAAGGCTTAAAACCAATCATAACGGAACAGGATTACTGAAATTCACCCCCAAAATTGAAGTGCCACATATAGTTTACTACCAGCTTCCAACTATCCCAGTCGTAGTGGGGCCCGTGGTAGAACACCGCCAAAAAGTAGCTGTAATAAAGCAGGGCTAGCCATAATAGCACCATAAAAACTTTGAGCGGCTTGTATGGGCTGTCGAACACTTTTGTAAACAACCAGGCGTAAGGTACAGCTAAAATCATATAATACTCCACGAAATTGCGATGTCCAAACGCGCCGCCGAACCACCAACACCACCAACTTGCCGTAATGTATAAAGTCAATAGCCATATAACGGTGATTGGGGCAATATTGTAAGGGTTCTTCCAGCTCCCAAGCAAACCGCCGATTACAGCAAGGCCCGCCATAGGGCTAAACAGCAACCACCCGTTCTTAATGTTGAATAAAACCATGTCAATACGGGGGTTGAGCCAGTTAAAGCCTTCATCGCCGTAAGAATAGATGAGCCAATCTCCAGAGATATACTTCCAATAAGCAAATTGAGGCAGGAAAACCAAAAAACTGGCGGTTGCGGCAAAAAGCACCTTCCATGCATGTGCCCCCAAAAACTGAAAGCGCTCTTTTATAGCCGCCGAACTGCGAATGCCATAAAATAGGATGTAAAGGCCTATCAGGATATTTGTGGGCCGTATTAGTACAACCAACCCCAGTAACAGCCCCATCACCCCAAAGACGCGCCAGCTTGGGTAATGGTAAAGTTTAGGGGTCATCATCACCAAAAGGCCGAACAGGAAAAAGGAATACACATGGGACATACTCGGATGCTGAAGGATGTAATGGTACAGATTGGTCCCCAGAAAAAAACCGAATACGGTCATCATCACTACCAGCGGCCTGAAGTGCTCTTCGAGTATTTTTTTCATGAAATAAAGCCCCATCAAACCGTAAAATAGCCCCGAAAGCTGCAAGCCAATTAGGTAAGGATAACTGTAGCCGTCTGCCTGGCCCATAATGCTTGCCACAAAATGCGCAAGCAGGAAAAAGGGCAACTCCATCAAAGCGACGCCGTAGGTATACTTCGTAAACCGTTTATTGGTGCCTTCGTACAAGGGGAACTGCACCTCCGTACGTACTTCCAAATCCTCAAACCCCCCGTTGATTAACACAGCAGGCAAATAGAGATAGTACCCCTCGGCATCTGACCAGATCATCCCCTTTATGAAGCGCCCCGGCGTCATGGAAACCCTTAACCCGGCAATGAGCACTAATACAATGAACCAATTCTTCAGAAACCAGCGCCAATACGAGGACAACTTTTCTATCATATTCCACTTTTGTCGGCTTGCTCGCACGGTAAACGCCTCCATGAGCCGAAAACCGATTCACTATTTATATAACGGAAACAGACAAAAATAAGAAACATGTTTCTATCCGGTACTATTGGAGGCCCATATACTTATCCAGCCATTGCTAGATATAGTCTGACAACTTGAGAGTTGTGAAAATCATAACGCCGCTATTTTTTTTGGCTATCGAGCTAAGGTCCCGACCGGCAGCGTCGGGGTCAACATCGTCGGGTCCCTGATCCTGACATTTATCGTCAGGGGGGGGGCAGGATTCACAAATCTTGGGTTGTCAGACTATAGCTGCCACCCACTTGCCATCGGCACCCAAGGCCCACAGCTGCTCCGTCTCCGGGTCCAGCACCTGCATCGCGACCCACTCGTTGTACAGCAATTTTTGCAGCACCTCGTGCTTTTCGACCAGCATCTGCACCCGTTCCTTTGGAGCAACCACAAAAGCTGTCAGCCGCAGGGGCTCGTGGTAGAGCTCCTCATCGTTTTTCATGACCGACTGCCAGGGCAAGCCGTGCATCAAGTCGCTGCTGTTGCCCTGCATCACGCCGATTTTGCCGACCACGTTGTGCGTCACTTTGCTGCCGCTGCCGAAAGCCGTGTTGTCGACAGTGGAGAAGAAATACTGGCTGTTGATCCACTGTGCCACGACTAGCGGGGCGGTGAGGATAACCTCCAAGCTAGTAGCTTCCGCATCCTGCTCCCAATCGTAAGAGTGCAAGAAGCAACGGCCCCGCAGGTCCAGCTTTTCAGTCAACTGACGGGGAGCAACTACAAAGCCGGCGTTGCCCGCCAAGCCCCATTCTGGCCGCACTTCCGACCAATCGGTACTGCGCCGCAGCATACCTTTGCTGGTTTTGAGCCCGAACTGCCCGGCGCGTTCTGCCAGGTTGCGTTTTTGGGCCCTTTCCAAGTTGGATTTTAGGTGTGCCGCCTGCGCTTGCTTTTCTTCCGTCAATGAGGGCAAGTCGATCAGACGGACTGCATCGGTGGTTGTATTGTGTTCGGCACCGACAAATAAGGTGTCTTGCGGTATAGCAATACCTTCTTCGCGCAGGGCGTCGCGGACGGCCTCCTGATTGAGAATCCGGGCCATGGCAGCAGCATTCGGCCCACCGTGGCTGCCGCCGCAAGCTCCACAGTCGAGAGCAGCAGCGTAAGGGTTATTCTCCGTTTGGCTACCGTGGCCGCAGAGGACGACGAGCGGCGCAAAGTTGCGCGTCAGGCCCATCATGCGCAGCGCATTGCCTGCGTAAGCAACTTGATTGTCGAAAGGTATGCCCCAGTCTTCAGCGGGGTTGATATCCGGGGCGGTATCAATCTCGGGGCGGAACCAACGCCGGCCCAGGCGGCGCAACTTCGACAAAGGCTGGGGGATAATGCTGCGGCCAACGGTGATGAGGCCAGCGGGCAAGCCCAGTGCTTCCACGGCCGCAAATGGCGTGGCGATATTGTACTTCAGCGATTTATAAGCCTGCTTTAGTTCTTTGAGCAGCTTCAGGCCGTTTTGATGGCGCTCGGCTTGGTGGGCACAGCAAGGGCTGGCTTGCTCGCGTAACTCGTGGGCGGGTTGGAGCAGTACAGGCAGCGATTTCACCCGCTTTCCCAGTACGGTTTCGTAAGCGATCGGCAGGCCGAAGAACCCCGCAAAGCCAAACGTTTCGTAATCGCCGCAAGCTTCTACTTGGCGGCGGAAAGGCTCTGAGCGGACATCGATGCAAAAAGCCAACTGTGCGTCCGGGCGTGCTGTTTCCGGCTTTGCGGCCATCTGCTGTTGCAGTTGCCGGCCGATATGTTGGCGAAAAGCCGCTTCCCAGCTTTGCAGCAACGACAGGCGCAGGCGGTGGCAGGCTTCTTGCATATCCTGAAGCAAGTCCGCCCATGCACGGGGGTCTGTTGCCGGTTCGGGGCGTAGCTGTTGAGCAGCCCAGTGGTGCAAGGTGAGCCATTCGCACTGGGGTACAACCGCTTCTTCCCAAGCCGCTTGAGGCAGTTGGCAAAGCAGCAGCAAGCGTACGGCCAAGTAATCATTCAACGTAATGGGGTACTGCAGCTGCGGTGCATAATCACTTTGCCCACTCCGCCAGCGGATAAATGAAGCCCAACCCGGCAAAGCCAGCAGCTGATCGCGCAAGAAGCGATGATGGTCTTTGGGGGCTACTGGCAGCTTATCCAGCAACAGGGCTATAGCTTCTTCGCTGTCTTCGGGCAATAGCTCCAAAAGCCCAGCCCCTTCTCCTTGCAGTTCCATCAACGCTTTTACCGCCCGGTAAAAGCCGCGTTCCCGCATGGGCATGGGCCAGGCCGCTTGCCCTTCGTCCAGAAAAGCAGACAACCAGGTGATCGTATCTTTATTCACCGGCTCTAGCGTACCTTGCCATGCATTGGCTTCCTGCAGTTGCCCCAGTGCCTGCTGTAACAACTCAGGGGTGTGGCTTGGCGTGTAGCGCTCGTCTAGCTCCTCAACCATGGTTTTCATCAGGGGGCGGAGGGCAATCGAGTCCTTTGCGATGGCATGGGCCGCTGGCAGGCCTTCCAAGGCGTTGTCTATCGACTGCTCCACTTGCTCTTGGGTGATATGGCCAGCGGCCAGGGCTTGGCGCAATTGCCAAAAACCGGGCAACGTTTGCGCATCGAAAAGTTCCTGACCCTTCCGCGTTGCCTCTTCAAAGGGAAGCTCTTCCAAGCCTTGCAGCGGGTTGCAAGCTACTGCGTGTGCCAGCGGCCAGGTAGGGGCGATCAGGCGATACAATTCGGCTAGCTGTTCGGATAAGGGCGGTTTAGCCCCGGTGATGGTTTGTTGTTGTGTGGTGGTATTAAGCGTCATAATGGTTTGCTTCTTGGTGAAAAGTAGGGTTTTGTTTTGCCGCAAGGCTACAGTTTATAGCTGCTACGCCGCAAGCTGAGGGTAGAATGCTTGGGCTGGCTGCCTTTCAGCAACCGTACGTACAGCGGTGCCATCCATTGCTGGCTGACGAAACTGGGGAAATACGCCCGGAAAATCATCGCTAACCAGCCTAGAGCAAAGAATATTGCAATACCGATGTGAGCAGCATTCAGAGCCGGTGCCGGCAAGTGCGCAATTTGAGTTTCTACGGCCCAGACGGACGCTCCGTATACGGTGGCTCCCAGCAGCCCCAGTGCCGCTGCCAACAGTCCCCGGCCAAGACTAGGGCTAGGCTGCAATATGGTCATAACCGCATGGGCGCAAGTAATACCGCAGAAGAGCAGCAGCAAAGCATAAGTGGTGCCCAAACCGCCGCTAGCGTTTGTAAACAGCCAAAATACATAAGCGCCCGCTACGCCCATAACAATCCCGAAAACAAAGGTTGGAAGCACATAAGGGCCCTCTAACTTGAGGCTTTTGTTGCTCGCCGCTTTTACCGTAGAGCCGGCGCTCAGGAACAGGGAAGCTTTGAACAGGCCGTGCCATATCATATGCGCCAAAGCGGCCGGAAACAGCCCCAGGCCACACTGCATGATCATAAACCCCATCTGCCCCATCGTAGAACAAGTGAGGGTGCGCTTGACATCGCTTTGCACCAGCATCCATACCGTGCCCAGTACTGCCGTCAACCCGCCGAGGGCAATCAGCACCGTGCTGTTCCAGCCTGTGAGTGCCAACAGGGGATAAAACTTGTACAGAATCAACGCCCCTCCGTTGACCAAACCGGCGTGCATGAAAGCGGATACCGGCGTAGGGGCATTGGCGGAAGCGACCAGCCAGTTGTGCAGGGGCCAGATGGCGGACTGTGCCAAGGCCGCTACGATAACAAACCCGCTAATCAGAGGCAGCCATGGCGTGGCGGACCAATCTGCGTACAAACTTTGCAAGGATAAATGGCCCTGCGTGAGGTAGACCATCGCTACAGCCAATACGAGCGTCAGCCCTCCTACCCCTAATTGGATGAAAGCAGAACGGGCCGAAGCGCGGGCTGCTGCCCAAGAGGGGTTAGGCTCCATCAACCGGATCAGCAAGAAGTTGCTCAGCAGCAAACCGCCCACCATAAGCAGCAAATGATCCGCCGTGCTAAAAATGACAAGACTGATCGTCAAAGCCACAAAGCGGCGGAAATACAGCCGCTTGCTGCGGTGCCCATCGAAATGGCGCAAGCTGTAGGCCAGTACTGCAAGGCTCACAAAAGTGATGGCTGTGCCGAACAAACGGCCAGCCGCGTCAAAGTTTACCCCCCATCCGCTGATGGCGGGGGTAGGGTCCCACAAGGTGTAAGCACTGAACAAAAAGCCCGCGCCTACGAGCGGTACGGCGATTCTTTCAGCGGACCTGGCCGGGCTTAGCAAACAAATGAATGCGAGTAGAAGAACTGCAATTAAAACCATTTTGTCGTTGAGTTGATTACGGGGGCAAAGGTAGGTGCACGAAGCCTATAAGTAAAATTAAATATTTTTATCTTTGCCATTAGAATTTCTAATAAATATACTTTGCTCAAAATATTTCCTTGTTTTCGAAAAGCATAGCCATGGATCACAATATATTATACTTAGACTTGCCGCTTTTACGAACATTTATCACTGTAGTCGACCAACAGGGCTTCAGCCTAGCCGCCAATGAACTCGGCAGAACGCAGTCCGCAGTCAGCCAGCAGATCAAAAAATTGGAAGAAATGGTCGGGCAAAGGCTGTTGAATAAGCAGGGGCGCCGTATAGAAATGACAGAAACGGGCAAGGTCGTCTACCGGCACGGCATGCGCATGCTGCACGTAGAGCAACAGTTACGCGAAGAGCTGTACAGCGAAGAAATCACCGGGCGCGTGCGGCTGGGCATACCCGAAGACCTGGCCACGCACTATTTACTGCCGATATTAGCCCGCTTCCGGGAGCAGTACCCTAGGATACAATTGGCGGTGGAATGCGACCTGACGGAAAACCTGTACAAAAACTTCACCGCCAACGAATACGAGCTGGTGATCCTAAAGCACGAGCAGCTCAGCATTGCTTACCCAGACCGTATCGTAAAGACGTGGTACGACCCACTTGTCTGGGTAGGCTTGAATCCGGCAGCGTGTGCCAAATGGCAAAGCACCAACCACATTCCCATCATCGTGTCCCCCGAGCCTTGTGTCTACCGCCGGCAGGTGGTCCACCGTTTGGCTTCCGCCCAATTGGCAGCCGATCTGGCCTATGTCAGCGAGAGCTACAACAGCAAACTGCTGGCGATACGGGCGGGTTTGGGCTTGGCGGCCTTGCCTCAGAGCTTGGTTCCAGAGGACTGTGTGATTATCAAGGAGGGGTTGCCCAGTCTTTCCCAAACTCAGATATCGCTGTTCCGCTCGGAGATTCAGTCCAAGGTCGCACAGTATCTGCAAGAGCGGATTATCGAGAGCTTTGACGCGCAGTTGGGGGCATGAAGCTGGTTTTAACGCTTTTTAAAAAAGCAGGCAGGTAATATGCTGGCTTCCATGCTCGTTTGCCATAGTAACCAAAAACCTGAAGTCATGCAGTACCAACGTCGATCCATCCGCAAAGCTAGAGCCATCCGCACCAAAGCGTTTTTTATCACCTTGCTCTTCCATTTGGCACTAATCGGTTATTTTACTTACGGCGCTGACTTGTCTTGGCAAGACTACTTGCCGAATGCGGTGGCGGAGTGGGCAGGCTTTGCTGAGGAAGTAGTAACAGAGGAGGCCGACGTCCCGCAGCCTTAAAACGGCAACCTTTTCTTCTTGCCGTTTGTAATTATCCCTAAACTGCACCCATGAACTTCCTCGCCCACTTCTACCTCTCCGGAGATGACGACAGCCTCAGGGTCGGCAATTTCCTGGGAGACTACCTGCGCAATACACAAGTACAGCAATTGCCGGAACGAATGCAGGCGGGGGTACAGCTACACCGCGACATCGACTCCTACACCGATCAGCATCCTGAAGTGCTGAAAGGCGTCAGAAGGCTGTACAAGCGGCATTCCAAATATGCGCCGGTCATTATCGATATATTCTATGACTATCTGCTGTCCGTCAACTGGCCGAATTACAGCGATCAACCCTTGGAAGCCTTCCGGCAAGAAGTGTACGACAGCCTGAAGAGGCATTTGCACCTGATGCCTGCCCCAGTCAAAGACTATGTACCCAAGATGGTAGCCGATGACTGGCTGGCTACCTACGGTTCTCACAACGGGTTAGCGCATACTTTCCGACGGCTACGCCAACGCACTAGCAAGCCTAAACTCATCAATGGGGCAGTAGAGAGCCTGGCCAGCGACTTTCCGTCGCTTAACGAGGAATTCAACCGTTTTTTCCCCGATATTATCGCTTTTGTGCACAGCACTCAGCAGCTGAAAACCAGCTGAACTTTGCCAGTTCTCAAAAAAAGCCTATTATTGCAGGGATATAGGCAATGCTAGACATCAATACCCCGTGTCGGATGTATTGCCTCCCTTCACTTCTACAATTGCCTACTCGTATCAGCGTTACTTTTTACGGAGCAGTCCGTCAGAAAAGTCAAAACATTTTATAATCCCGTTGAAATACACAAAAACTGATGAACAGGACGCCAACTTATGAAATCGGGGCGCTCCAATGGCAAACTAGTGAGAAAACAGCTGACCTATTTTGTTTTGCCCCCCACCCTAGTACCCTTTCTGTGGACATCCTCGATGTGAAGGGGCGTATGATCGCGCAACATAAAGAGCAAGTGGGGACAGGCCCGCAGCAAATTACAGTCCCCCTACCCGATATACAGCCCGGCGAGTACAATGCTTGGGTGCACCTCGGGGGCTTAACCGCTATCCGGCAATTTACAGTTCCGAAAAGCGCCACCGCATCAGGCCGTTTGCAAGAGTGGATCATGCGGCTGTTTTAGCACCTTTTCGCGATTAAAGCAGACTACAAACCGAATCTGTGTTCAACACCAAAAGCCTATTTACTCTATAGGTTATTCAAGAAAAGCCTTCTCATGCGGCAACTATCCCTTTGGCTTCCTGTTGTATGAATATATCAACATACTTTTACAAGAATATGACTAAGACGACAAGCAAAGACAAGCGCAAGGAAAGCGAGGCGCAAAAGCTGGAACGCATTGCTTACATACTTAAGACCGTCGCGCACCCTTTGCGTTTGGGTATCATCCGCTTGCTCGAAGAGAACGACCGGCTCTCCGTCTCCGAGATTTGCCAGCTGATGGGCAGCGAACAGTCGCTTACCTCCCACCACTTGCAAAACATGCGCCTGAAAGGCATCCTGAGTGTCCGCCGGCAAGGGCGCAGCATGCTCTACTCACTCAAAGAGCGCGATGTGTCAAAGCTTATCACCTGCCTTGAGAACTGTAGCTGCAACATGTAAGCCACCGCTCTTTTCAAAAAAACACATGAAGGTTTCAACCTACATTCATGCTTAGGCCTTATTAAGCTATGAGTCCATACCGTGCATTGACACCAGAGTTGTTTATGGTAGAACTGGCGCTGACCAACGACGCCGTTTTGATTGATCTGCGTACCGATCGGGAGATCAAGAAAGACCGCATGCTGGAAGGGGCGGTACACCTTGATTACTTGACGGACGACTTCGAAGACGCCCTGGCCGAGATGGATAAGAGGCGCCCTTACTTTCTGTACGACGACGGCGGTAAGCGGGCGGCTTTGGCGGCTTCTAAAATGGCAAGACGGGGATTCATGCAAATTGCTTACCTGCAGGGCGGCAGGCAAGCCATCGATCACGAAATAGGACCTAAGGGATAAAACGCATGCAGCAATTTTGGGACGAGCGATACGCCAGTTCAGATTACGTGTACGGGGAAGCCCCCAACCGCTTTCTAGCTGAGCAACTGCCAAACATTCCACCGGGACGGGCTTTGTTCCCGGCAGAGGGGGAAGGGCGCAATGCAGCTTACGCGGCTAGCCTAGGCTGGGAAGCCGACGCCTTTGACTACAGCCAATCTGCACAGCGCAAAGCCGAGCAACTCTTCGAGCGCCAAGGCATTCACGTCAATTACACCTTAAGCAGCGTAGAATCCTATGCGTTCACCCCCCACTACTACGATCTCGTCTTCCTCTGCTACGCGCACTTGCCCTCTCCGCAACGGGCTTATCTGCATCGGCAGGCTGCCCAAGCGCTTCGTAAAGGGGGCTGGCTTTTGCTAGAAGGCTTTCACAAAGACCAGCTCGGCCGCTCGTCGGGCGGGCCCAAAAAAGAAGAGATGCTTTTCTCCTTGGAACAGCTGCAGGAGGATTTCAGCGCATTGGACACTCGTGAACTTGTAAAGCGCTCGGTACATTTGGAAGAAGGCGACTATCATCAAGGCGAAGCAGCGGTAGTCCGCATGATCGCCCGCAAATTATAAACGATATCACTCAATATGGGATTATTCAAAAAAGGCACTAAAGCGTACAGTATGTTCAACCTGAAGTGCCCGAAATGCCACGAAGGCGACCTTTTCTCTACCGGTTCGTTCAGCCTGGACAAGCCGTTTGACATGTACGACGAGTGCCAGCACTGCGGCCAAGACTTTATGCCGGAGCCCGGTTTTTACTACGGCGCTATGTTCATCTCTTACATTTTCACAGGCTGGTTCTGTATCCTGTTTGTACTGTTTGTACACTGGGTGTTGGACTGGAGCACCGCCGCCTCTTTTGCAGCCTTGATTGCTATCATGGTCATCTTTTTTGTGTATATCTTCCGGCTGGCCCGCTCCATCTGGCTGAATATCAATTACAAATATGACCCCAGCCGCGCCAAGCAAAGCTGAGCCAGCTATACTAAAAGCATAAAACTACCACATCATGGACGAATTAAAAGTCAGTCAAGCCACCTTCGAAGCGATCGCCCAAGAAATTCACAGCGACAGCAGCCCGGTCGGCATTGATGCCAAAAAGACCCACATCATCATTCTGGAAAAGTTGCTGCAGCTCGAAAAGCGCCTAGCGCAAATCGAACAAAAAATCGACCAACAACCGTAACCGACATGATCACAGAAAATACCAAGAGCGAAATCCTGTCGCTCATCCGGAAAAACTACCCGCAAATTGCGGAGCGCCAACTACAAGAAGATATCGCCCAGGTCGGCAACATCATGCACTTCAAAGCGGGTGAACTCATCATGGACTTTGGCGCTTACGTGAAGCTAGTGCCCCTCATCATCGAGGGCAGCATCAAGGTGTCCCGCGAAGACGAAGAGGGCAACGAGCTGTTTCTTTACTATCTGCAGCCCGGTGAGACCTGCTCCATGTCGTTCACCTGCTGCCTGATGGACAAGAAGAGCGAAATCCGCACCGTGGCCGAAGAGAACACCACGCTCATCGGCATCCCTACCCGGTATATGGACGAGTGGATGAGCCGCTACCCGAGCTGGAAGAACTTCGTGATGACGTCCTACGACCGGCGCATGCTGGAATTGGTGTACACCATCGACAGCATTGCCTTTAAAAAGATGGACGAACGCCTGCTTGATTACCTGGAGAAGAAAGCAGAGGCCAACAACAACCGTACTTTGCAAGCCACGCACCAAGAAATTGCCTACGACCTCAATGCATCGCGCGAGGCCGTCTCCCGATTGCTGAAGCAGCTCGAGAAAGACGGCCTTGTGGAGCTGGGGCGCAACCGCATCCAGCTGTTGTAGCGCGTTTACTCGCCCAACCACTGGCGGAAGCCGGCGACCCGGTCCCGGCTTACCACCACCTCCTCCCCGTCTGACAACAACAGCTTGAGGCGGGCATTCGAGTAAATTGTTGTTTGCGCCACGCTTTCGATCTGTACGATATGCTGCCGGTTGATCCGGTAAAACTGCGTGGGGTCCAGCAGTTGCTCCAGCTGTTCTAGGCTGTAGTCCAGTTGGTGCTTTTTGCCGTCTTTATGCCGCAGCCAGGTC
Organism: Bacteroidota bacterium; assembly: GCA_009908745.1. Lineage (GTDB taxonomy): Bacteria > Bacteroidota > Bacteroidia > Chitinophagales > Saprospiraceae > Phaeodactylibacter. The sequence continues at coordinate 1,708 of JAAAOU010000500.1, read as the reverse complement.
AGTTTGTGCTCCGAAAAAAAGTAGAGGACAGAACTGGTTTTAATAGATAAGAACTGATGGCCCGCTTTGACCACGAAGCGGGTTTTGTGATTATGCTGCAGCATACTCAGGGCTTGCTCCACCCTTGCCATAGCAGGCCCGCCGTTGAAAGACGACCGCAGCTCCTCGTACTGGCCCAGGGCCTGCGCCAATTCATCTCGGTCGATCGGTTTAAGCAGGTAGTCTATACTGTTTACCTTAAACGCCTGAAGCGTGTACTGATCATAGGCGGTGGTGAAAATAACCGGGCAAGGCACTTTAGCTTGCTGAAATACCTGGAAACTCAATCCGTCCGCCAGCTGAATATCAAAAAACGCCAAATCCAGGGTGGGCCGGGGTTTCAGAAAACGTACCGCTTCTTCCACGCTATCCAGCGCAGCCTGTATCTCGGCCGCTGGCCGCAAGCTGAGAATCAAGTCCTGCAGGTGCTCGGCCGCCAGCTCTTCATCTTCCAGAATAAGTATATTCATGAGGCTTCCGTCAGTTTTACAATGGGTACATGCACGGCAAAACAGCCATTGTGGCGTTCTACTGTCAATTCTTTACCGCAAAGGTAGCGGTACTGCTCTTGCAGGTTGGGCAGGCCAATGCCTAACGAAGCCTGCTCATTATGCCGTGGTTGCAGGCTGTTTGTGACCTCCAGCTTTCCGTTGGTGCGGGTTATGCTGAGCTTCAGCGGCTTGCTTTTGGATACGATATTGTGCTTTACAGCATTCTCCGCCAGCATCTGCAGCGTGAGGGGTACGACAGCGTCTCCCTGCTCTACCTCTATGTCCAATTTAGCTTCTAGGGAAGCGCCAAAACGGATATCTAGCAAAAACAGGTAAGCACGCAGTATCTCCACCTCCCGCTGCAGGGGCACCAGTTCCTGCTCCCGGCTTTCCAGCACATAGCGGTACACTTTGGACAGCTGCTGAATAAACTTAGCCGACAGGTCGGGGTCTTTATAGACCAGGTTTGACAGCACGTTGAAGCTATTGAACAAAAAGTGCGGGTTGACTTGGTTCCGCAGTGCCTCGTACTTGGCGGATAGTGCCGCCCGCTTGTGCTCTTCGGCTTCCTGGAAGGCCTGTTTCCAAGCTAAGAAAAACCCCCTGCCGTGCAGGAACAAACCGACCAGCAGGGTGATTATTATCACACTCAGCGGGAAGGTGATGCCAGCATTCTGAATAGCCTGCAAAGGCCCGATTCCGTAGACCGTAACCGCATAAACGGAAAGGATCAGGAAAGCAACGCCGGTGGCGTACACCAGCATCAGCAACAAGCTGGCCACTGCCCGCTTCACCGGTGCCTCCAGCCAAGGGAGCTGCTGGTCCAGCCAATGGACCAGCCAGCCGCTACCGAGGCCAATCAGCACCCAAAGTGTGCCGTTGATCATCCAGCTTTCTGCAAAGCGCAGGATATCACCGCTTAGCAAGCTGCCGTAGCTGAATGCAAGGGTGATCGCTCCTCCCCCGATCAAGAAATGCAACAGGAGCACTTTGGCGCCTCTTCCCCATATTACTCTTTCCGACATGGCTGCGTATTTTCTCGTTCAATTTGTAAACAACTTTGTCCGCCCAACTAAGCGCACAAGTGTAACCTGAGCTGTTGTAAGGTTCTAAAGTTGTAAGGTTGAAAAGTTTGCTGGCCGTTGAGGCAAGTTTCCTCCGGTCGCCAAAACCACTAG
>JAAAOU010000104.1 GCA_009908745.1 Bacteroidota bacterium | reverse complement strand
CCGCCCTCAACCCCCCCAAATCCGCAATCACCGCCCGCTTCGCCCCTGCCTGCACCGCCAGAAAGGCATTATCCAGCTTTGGCACCATACCATCTACGATCACATTCTCTGCCCGGTAGGCAGCGTAGCTATCTGGATTTAAGGACGGGATGAGCGATGCCGGGTCTTTGATATCCCGCATCACGCCGGGCTGCTCAAAGCAGTACTGTAGTTCTACATCGTACATGGGTGCGAGCCCGGCAGCAAGGGAAGCGGCAATCGTATCCGCATTCGTGTTAAGCAGTTGCCCTTGCCCATCGTGGGTGATGGCACAGCAGACGGGCACTAAGCCGACCTCCAACAAGGCCCGTAGCTGCTCCGACTGCACACTGACCACATCCCCTGCATAGCCGTAGTCCACAGCCCCGCCCCGCCGTTTTTCCGAAAGGATGATATTCCCATCCGCCCCGCTCAGCCCAATGGCCGGGCAGCCGAGGGCCTGCAGTTGGGCGACGGTGCGCTTGTTTTCCAGGCCGGCGTACACCATCGTCACCACCTCAAGCGTGGCCTCGTCGGTAAGGCGGCGGCCTTCGTGCATACGCGGGGTGATGCCCAGGGCTTTGCTGACTTGGCTGGCGCGCCGCCCTCCGCCGTGTACCAAGATTTTATGCCCCGGCAGCTCGTGGAAGTAATCTAGGCAGTCGCTGAGGGCGTCGGGCTGCTGTAGCAGGGCTCCTCCGATTTTTAGTACGGTGAGTTTGGACATGTTGGGCGTGGACAATTAAAGTTGCTGTATTTCTTCATCAGAAAGACCAGTGTACAGCTTGATTTTTTCGAGCGGTTCGCCGCTGGCCTTCATGCGTTTTGCAATTTGGTAAGTGCTGGTTTGCCGGGCTTTTTCTTCCGCCTCAAACTTAAGGGTTTCAGCTATGCTTGCCTGATAGTGAAGCTCATCGAGGTAGCGCTGATAGGACTGGTACTCCGACTTGTCCATGTTAGCAATATTCAGCTTCTCCTGAGCTTCCTGCAATCCCTTTGCTTTAAAGCCGGGCTTGATCTCACTGTTTTTGAAAAAGTAAATCCACTCATCCAGGCTATCCCGGGCTAAATCATCAAATTGATTAACTTTAATAAGGTAGATTTCCGGATACAACTGCTCGATGCTTTCCTTGCCAAAGAGTTTCTGTTGACTTGGCGAAAGCTTCAAAAGGTCGTTTTTATGCAGGCCCCGGAATGAAGTGGAGCCCTTGTACACATAATCTTCTCCCTGCCCAAGATTAAAATAAATGATATTGACGGAAATGATTTTCTTGATCTCGGAATAAGGTGCGCCTTCCCTCAGGTATTCGGTAATCGCTTTAGAAATGCCAAACAGGATACGCAGAAAATAGTCCAGCTCGTGGGAGTTCTGCACTTCGATAATAATGAGCTCTCCCTGCGCATTACGAACAAGAAGGTCAACCCGGTTGAATTTTGCATCCGACACTTCCGCATTCCCCTCGCTTTCAAGCACCGCCTCGATATGAATGTCTTCGCCAGTCAGCTCCGACAAAAAGCCTTCCAGTATACTGAAGTTAGCTTTGTCCCTCAGTATACGTTTGATGGCCCAGTCAAATCTAATATGTGTGCGGCGCTCACTCATGCTCTCAATTTAACGCTTTTTGCGGAATTATGACGAGGCCAGCAATTCTTTAATCACCGCCATCGCCGCCCAGGTCCGGTTGTTGCTTTGCTCAATATGCAGAGCGCGCGGGCTATCAATAACCGCATCCGCTACTACTACATTGCGGCGCACCGGCAGGCAGTGCATAAAGCGGCCGTTATTGGTCACCGCCATCTTTTCGGGGGTGATCATCCAGCTGGCATCCTGGTTTTGCACTTGCCCATAGGCATGGTAGGGCGACCAGTTTTTGACGTATACAAAGTCGGCTCCCTCGAACGCCTTTTTCTGATCGTAAACCACTGGTGTGTCACCCACAAACTCCGGAGCCAGCTCATAGCCTTCGGGCTGGGTCAGGCAGAGGTCCACATCGGATACCCGCATCCACTCCAGGAAGGAATTGGCGACGGCCTGTGGCAGCGCTTTGGGGTGAGGCGCCCAGCTCAGCACTACCTTTGGGCGGTGGGCCGGGTGGTGCTCAGCTATCGTCACCCAGTCGGCCAGGGACTGCAGCGGGTGGCGGATGGCCGATTCCAGGCTGAGGACCGGCACTTTCGCATGCGTTTTGAATTGCTCCAGGATAAAATCCTGATAATCGCGCTCGCGGTCTGTCAGGCTGGGGAAGGTGCGCACACCGATAATATCCGCGTACTGACTGATGACACCCGCCGCTTCCTTCACATGTTCTGCCTTATCGGCATTCATAATGGCCCCATCCTCAAACTCTAGTTGCCAGCCCTGACCGGCGTTGTGCACCATCACCTGCATCCCGAGGCTGAGCCCGGCTTTCTGCGTGCTCAGGCGGGTACGCAGGCTGGGGTTGAAAAACAAGAGCACCATCGTCTTGTGCCGCCCAATGGAAAGCAGGTCTTCCGGCGGGCTTTGCTTGAGCGCCAGGGCACTTTGAACCAGTGCTGCCGGGGCCGCTACATCGTGTACGGAGGTGAAATGCTGCATAGGGCTTAGAATTGAGAGGGTTTGAGCCGCAGGCCGGCCGCTTCGTCCAGCCCAAACAGCAGGTTCATATTTTGTACCGCCTGCCCGGATGCGCCCTTGAGCAGGTTGTCGATCATGCTGACGATGAGGAGCTTCCCTTCGTGCCAGTCGAGGTAGACGATGCCTTTGTTCGTATTCACCACCTGTTTGAGGTCTGGATTGGCGGGCGAACAGAATACGAAGGGAGCGTCCGCGTAAAACTCTTCGAACAGCTCTGTCGCCTTTTCCGCTTTCAGGTCGGTATAGAGGTAAGTACTTGCGTAAATGCCTCTGGGGAAATTACCCCGCAGCGGCAGGAAGTTGATGTCCATATCAAAATCGGGCTGCAACATGCGTACGCTCTGCCCAATTTCCTGCAAATGCTGATGCCGGAAGGCTTTGTAAATGGAAATATTGTTGTTGCGCCAGCTGAAATGGGTAGTAGGAGTCGGTGCTTGCCCTGCCCCGGTGGAGCCTGTGACGGCGTGAATATGCACATGGTCTTCCAGCAAGCCGTTTTTAGCCAGGGGCAACAGCGCCAGTTGGATCGCCGTGGCAAAGCAGCCCGGACTAGCGATACGCGTCGCCGAGCGGATGCGCCCGCGCTGCAGTTCGGGCAGGCCGTATACAAAATCATGGTCTTCGCTTTCCGCCCGGAAGTCGGTGCTCAGGTCGATGATGCGGACCTCCTCCGGCACTTCATTTTCCGAAAGGAAGCTGGCCGAGCGCCCGTGCCCCATACACAGAAACAGTACATCCACACTGCCATAGTCAGCTTCCGCCTGAAAGTCGAGGTAAGTATCGCCCAGCAGGCTGGTATGTACGGCAGTGATTGGCTTGCCCGCCTGACTATTGCTTTGCACCCAGGCAATCTCGGTGTCCGGGTGATTGATCAGGATGCGGAGCAGTTCCCCGGCCGCATAGCCCGCTCCGCCCACAATACCTGCGTTAATCATCTTTCGGTGCGTTTTGCTGTACGAAATGGTGGATTTTCAGGTTGGTCGACAGGATTTTGGTGAAGCCTTTGACATCCTCCCCGCTCCAGGCTTTGTTCATCTCGCCGTATTGCCCGAAGCCGCTGTTCATCAGGTCATAATCAGACGCTATGCCGATAAGCTCGAAGCGGTAGGGGTGCAGTTTGACGGTCACCGTGCCGGTTACTGTTGCTTGTGTTTCCGTAAGGAAGGTTTCAATATTCCGCATCACCGGCTCCAGCAGTTGCCCCTCGTGCAGCAGCATGCCGTACCAGTTGGCCAGCTGCTCTTTCCAGTACTGCTGCCACTTGGTGAGCGTATGTTTTTCCAGCAAATGATGCGCCTTAATGATGATAAGCGGGGCAGCCGCTTCAAAACCAACCCGCCCCTTGATGCCGATGATGGTATCGCCCACGTGCACGTCGCGGCCGATGGCGTAGGGGGCTGCTTTTTCCTGCAAGGCTTGTATGGCCTGCAAGGGATGATCGTAGAGGTGCCCGTCCAGCCCGGTGAGCTCACCTTTGTCAAAATGCAGTGTAACCTCCTGCGGCTCCGTTTGCGTAAGCGGGCTGGGGTAGGCCTCTTCCGGCAAGGTTTGGTGGGACGTCAGGGTTTCCGCGCCGCCCACGCTTGTGCCCCACACGCCCTGATTGATGGAGTACTTCGCTTTTTCCCAAGGCCAGTCGATGCCATGCTTTTTCAGGTAATCGATTTCTTCCTGCCGGGACAGCTGCCCATCGCGTATAGGCGTGATGACCTGCAGGTCGTTGCCCAGCACCTCAAAGACCAGGTCAAAGCGCACCTGATCATTGCCTGCGCCGGTACTGCCGTGGGCTACCGCATCCGCGCCCAAGCTGTTGGCATATTTAACCGTTTCCAGCGCCTGAAACATACGCTCCGCGCTTACGCTCAAAGGGTAGGTGTTATTGCGGAGTACGTTGCCGTAAATCAGGTAGCGCAGGCATCGGTCGTAGTAAGTAGGCAGAGCATCCACGGCTTTGTAGGATGCCGCGCCGAGCTGCAGGGCTTTTTGCTCCAGCGCTTCCAGCTCCTCCGCGGAGAAGCCGCCGGTATTTACCGTAAGGGCGTGCACTTCCATGCCTTTATCGGCGGTCAGGTGCTTGACGCAAAAAGAAGTATCGAGGCCGCCGCTGTAGGCGAGGACGACTTTGGGTGGTTGGCTCATGTGTATTGAAGGGTTTAACGTTGGTTGACAATCAGGTTGCTCAGATCATAGGCCATGGCGTCTGCCTCCTCTTGGGAAGGCGCGAGCATAGCCGTACACAGGCACATCCGGCGCTGATTGCGCTCCAGGATGTCATAGTTGGGGCAAGACTTGCAGCCCGCCCAGAAGGCATCATCCTGCGTGAGCTCCGAGAAAGTGACCGGCCGGTAGCCGAGGTCGGAGTTGATGCGCATGACCGCCATGCTTGTGGTGATGCCGAACAGTTTGGCGTGGGGGTACTTCGTGCGCGACAGCTCGAAGGCTTTGGCTTTGATCTGCCGGGCCAGCCCGTGCTGCCGGTACTGCGGGAAAACGATGAGGCCGGAGTTGGCGACGTAGCGCTCGTGGCTCCATACCTCGATGTAGCAGAAGCCGGCTACCTGGCCGTCTTGCAGGGCGATAATAGCGTTGCCGTTTTGGATTTTCGTGCGGATGTAGGCCGGCTGCCGCTGCGCGATGCCGGTACCCCGATCGCGGGCAGATTCGGCATATTGTTGGCAGATTTCTTCGGCAAAGGCTTCGTGGGAAGCGTCGGCGTTGAGGATTTCAAACTTCATAGCGTCAACGGATGTGTTGAGGGCAGCTAGGGCTGCGTTCAATTCAATAATGGCAATCCGGTTTTCTTGGTAGGGAAGCGGTTAGGCAGGGTCGGTAACCCGCCACGATGGGTGATATGTTGATACAGACGCCCCTATGGGCGACGCAGGAAGCGGCGACGAGCTATTGCCTGTACGGGCAGCAAGCGTGATGATAAGATGATATGTGGCTTGTTCGTCGTCATTTGAGCGGGCAATGTAGGCGGCATTTTTGAAAGATGCAAGAGAATCGGCGGGATTTTTTTGGGTTCTGTGATCTACTGCCTTTTTCTATTTGGCAGGAATACAGACTTTTGCATCAAAAAGCATGAGCGAAAAAGCACCTCTAATAACAAGGGATATTTTGGCAATCGAACGTACCCGTCTGGCTAATGAGCGGACTTTTCTGGCTTATTTCCGCACTGCTGTTGTATTCTTGAGTGCCGGCTTTGCTATTTTGGAGATGGCGGCCCTGGAGGAAATCCGGCCGTTGGGGTGGTTTTTGTTGTTTTTGTCCCCCGTGATATTAGCGGTAGGAGCAGGGCGGTTGGTATACATACGCCGGCAAATCCGGAAGTATTACCAATAGGCATTGCATCTTAGCTCAAAAGCCTGTATGTTTGTTTTACCAAACTACTTTTTAGGAAAACAAAGCCCTGCGACCGTATTTCGTGCCGCAGGGCTTTCGTTTTTACTTGCGCTCGTATTTTTTGGGCAATTTCCCTTTACTATCCATCCAGTCTTTCAGCGCGTAGGCAAAGCCACGGCCGGAATAGTCTACTTTAGATAGCAGATTCTTATTATTGGCAAGTTTGTGCAAAGCCCGGTTGAGTTTAACTTTAATCTGAGCTTCTCCCGACTTGATGCTTGGGTCTTCCACAGCTATTTTGGCGAAATCAGAAGTGGTTAGGACTTTCTTTTTGTCTTTCAGGCTTTGCAGCACGAGGTTATCCCATTCTGACAATTTGCCAGCAGGGCGGCCGCGTTTGCCTTTGGGGGGAGCTGCTTTTTCTTTTTTCTTTTTTGGTGGGCGGCCAGGGCTGCGCTTGCTAGTTTGTTTCTTGCTTTTCGCTTTGCCAGGTTTGGGGCCCGGCTTCTTTTTCGTGCTTGTTTTTGGTTTGGAGGCCGCGGATGGTTTGTCGGCTCCTTCTTCGGGCTCTTTGGCCACTTGCACGGCCGGTGCGGCGGGCAGCTCTTGAATCTTAGCTTCTTCTATAGCTAACGCTTCCTCGGCCTCGGTGACGTACTGTTCCAATTCTTTTATAATAGCCTGTGTCTTGACGGTTTTAAAATGCAATTTCCTCAAGTCGGATCGGTACTGATTAATCAGGTCCCTGATTTCTAGAGGTGATAACTGTGTGTACTCCATTGTTGCGTCGCTGTTTTTGGTATGATCGTAATAGATAAAACATAGCAATAGCTTGAAAAGTAGCTATTCTATACCTAGAATCCAATTAAGTTAATAAATGTTTTAATTGAATAGCCTTTTTTTAGCGATAGAAACAATGTACGTCCTTTAAAGGAGGGGGGTTATTGCGAAATAAAGGGGTAACGGATGTCTTTCAGGTAAAGGCCGTCGGGCGGGGCGCTCCAGCTGCGGGTCAGCCGCTGTTGTTTGTCCATGGCTTCCCGCAGCGCGGCTAACGGTAGTTTGCCGGTACCAATATTCAGGCAAGCCCCGACCATCAAGCGTATCATACCTCGCAAAAAACGGTCGGCGGCCACGTGGAAGCGCATGTGTCCGTCTTCTGGCTGCCCTTCCCATTTTGCCTGCCGGAGGTCGCAGCGCATGGTTTTTACGTCGGTATTGGACTTGCAAAACGGGTAGAACGCCTCGTATCCCATCAATAAATCAGCGGCTTGCTGCATAAGGGGCCGGTCGGGCAGAGTGGGGTAGGGGTAGTAATAGCGCGTGCCAACGCCAAAAGGGTTTTTCCGAAAGTCAATCCGGTACTCATAAGCACGGTGGCTGGCGTCAAAGCGGGCGTGCGCGCTGTCAGAAACGGGGATAAAACGATAAATAGCAATATCTTTGGGCAGGAATTTGTTGATGCGTTGCCGGAAAGCCGGTGGCAGTTCCCCTTCGCAGTCGAAATGCAAAAAGTACTGCAAAGCATGCACGCCAGCATCGGTCCGGCCGCAGCCCACCACCCCGGTAGGCCGGTTGAGCAAGGTGCTCAGCGCTTGCTCTATGGTAGACTGCACACTGACTTGCCGCGGCTGGGACTGCCAACCGTGGTAAGCGGCGCCGTTGTAGGCCAATTCTGCGAAGTAGCGCATATGGGTTGCTTTTAAGGCTGCAATGATAATAAAAGTCCGCTGAATGAGGCCCCCCTAATACACTCTAAACTTTGCACCTCAATCTGATGTATAGCAATAGAATAACATTCCCCAAACAAACATTAATACCATTGCGATGGATTTCAAAAAAGAAGTCATAGACCGTAGCCACGAAAAACCGGTCGTTGTAGATTTCTGGGCCCCTTGGTGTGGCCCTTGCCGGGTCTTAGGCCCCACGATAGAGCAATTGGCGGAAGAGCATGCCGACCGCTGGGCACTCGTCAAAGTCAATACCGAAGAGGAGCAAAGCTTGGCGGCACAGTACGGTATCCGCAGTATCCCAAATGTGAAACTGTTTTACAAAGGGGACGTCATCAGCGAGTTCGCCGGGGCTTTGCCGCGCGTACAGATTGAGCGCTGGCTCGACAACAACCTGCCCGACGGGCGCAAAGAAACGTTGGAATTGATCCTGGAACGCCTAGACGGCGATGGCGACTTGACGGAGCTAGAAGCCTTCGTCGCCCAGTATCCGGACATGAAGGATGCCCGTATTGCTCTGGCCAGGGCGCTGGTACTGAAAAACCCAGAGCGTGCTATTGCGCTGGTCGCGCCCATCAAATTGGGGGACCCGTTGTCAGAACAAGCCGAAGCCGTAAAGGCTGTGGCCGAATTCATGCAAGACGAAGCCGATGAGACTACGAAGGTAGGCGCATTGGTAGCAAAAGCGCAAGATGCCATGCGCCAGCGCGATCGCGAAAAAGCCATACAGCACATCATCGACGCCGCCGCCATTGACAAGGGGTACCACAAAGACTTGCCCCGGCGCGTCGCTATTGCCCTCTTCCAATTGTGGGGGGCGCAGCATCCACTGACGAAAACGTACCGCCGTAAATTTGATATGGTGCTGTATTAGTCTTTGTGATTAGCTAACTCATTTGAGTATACTGGTGGCTCAAGTCCTAAATCCTTGACAATCCAAGCCTTGGCCTTTTGCCCGCTGATGTAACCTGAAAGCCTCGCCGTAGCTTCGGCTACGCCTACGTTTCCAGGCTTCATCAGCGAACAAAATTCCGGCAGCTTAATTATCAGAGACTTAGAACTTGAGCCACTAGAAAACCCGTTGAGCCCCGCTGCCCAACGGGTTTTTTGTGCCAGATTGACAAATGTCATTTTCGTATCACGGGCGGCCTTCTACCTTTGGCACAAATTCAATATTTAATGATACAGCGGTACTTTTTGCTGATCTTGGTAGGATTGTTGGCCGGCATTTCGGCACAGTGGTGGTTGCTTATACTTTCTACAGCGACACTGCTATACTTCTTCTACTTAGACCGCGGCAGAGCAACTGCTGGCTCCGAAAGAGAGCACCAAAGCGCCTAGTACACGGTGTGCTAGTAGCGCGTAAAAATAAATTTAGTGTTATCGGTTTTTTGAGCAAAGCCCTTCCGCCAGCGGAGGGCTTTACTTTTTGCCCCTATGGCTTGCCTCCCATTGCTTTCTAACATATCGCTGACAAATCCTACCGAATTCGCGTGGCGTATTTCACCAAAATTACAGTGCTTTGCAGCCGGATAACAAAAAACGCCTGACGATGAAGTATCTATGGTCAATCGTGATTCTGATGGGCAGTATGCTGGCTACGGCACAGGTGGATACGAGCTACAACCTGCCCGGAGTAGTGATCAAAGAGAACCGCCTGGAGCTCCCTTTTTCGGAAGTTTCCCGTACGGTGAATGTGCTTACCGCCCAACAGATAAAAGCGTTGCCCGTGCAGAGCGTCAACGAGCTGCTTCTTTATGTGGCGGGTGTGGATGTACGGCAGCGTGGCGCCAATGGCGTGCAGGCTGACGTGAGTATCCGTGGGGGGACATTCGATCAGACCTTGGTGCTGGTCAACGGCATCAAAATGAACGACCCGCAGACCGGCCACCATATGATGAACCTGCCAGTAGACCTGGAAAACGTAGAGCGTATCGAGGTGCTGAAAGGGCCCGGTGCACGCATCTACGGCCAAAATGCTTTCACCGGGGCGATCAATATCGTCACGAAAACGCCGGAGGAGCAGTTCTTCAAAGTCGCGGCGCAGGGCGGGCAGCATACGCTGGGTGGCATTCAGTTCTCAGCAGCTTTCCCAAAAGGCGATTTCTCACAGTATGTCTCCTTCAGCAAAGACTTTTCCGAGGGCTACCGCTACAATACGGATTATGATATCACCAACCTTTTCTATCAGAACAGCTACGAGCAGGGAAGGCACAAACTCCGCTTCATGGCGGGCTATACGGACCGCCGCTTTGGCGCGAACGGCTTCTACGCCAGCCCCGACGCCCGCGATCAGTACGAGGAGGTACAAACGAGCATCGCCGCCCTCAACTACGAGTACGAAGCGGGCAACTGGCGGCTCAACCCCCGGCTTTTCTGGCGCCGCAACCAGGATGAATACATCTTCGTGCGCCGCAACCCTTCGCTCTACCGCAATATGCACATCGGCAACACGGTAGGGCTGGAGGTGCACGCTAGCAACGAAAACGCATGGGGCACTACCGGGCTGGGGCTGGAAGCGGCCAGCGTGAGCCTGCGCAGCAACATTCTGGGCCATCGGGAGCGCATCCGGGCCAGCTTGTTCCTAGAGCACCGTTTTTCACTGATGGACGGGCTGTTGGATGTCACCCCGGGCTTGTCCGTCAACCACTTCTCTGATTTCGACACGCAGGTCTTCCCAGGTATCGATCTGGGTATGCGCGTCAACGAGCAGCTCAAGCTGTTTGCCAATGTCGGCTATACTTACCGGGTACCTACTTTTACGGACCTGTACTACGAAGACCCCGCCAATTTGGGTAACCCCAACCTCCAACCGGAGCAAGCTTTTGCCTACGAAGCGGGCGCCAAGATGAACTTCCGCGGGGCCAATGTGCAGGCCAGCTACTTCTTCCGCCGCGGCTTTGACCTGATCGACTGGACGCGGGAAGCCGATACGTTGCAGTGGCAACCTTTCAACCTAAGCGAAGTGGATGCGCAGGGGGTAGAGCTGAACGGGGAGGTGTTCTTACCCGTATTGCTTGATGCCAACACCGTGCTTCGGCGGCTGCGGCTGGGCTATACGTACATCGATGCTGAATTGCTGGAAAACGAGGGGGTGATCTCGCGTTATGCTTTGGAAAACCTGGACCATCAGCTGGTCGCTGGCCTGGAATACCGCATTGGGAACCGCCTGTTTCATTCCGTCGTGTTCCGCTATACCAGCCGGGTGAGTATGGAGGATTATTATTTGGTAGACACCAAGCTGCAGTACCGGCACGGCCAATTGCAAATCTTTGCCGAAGCCAGCAACCTGCTTGATATCACCTACCGGGAAACCAATTTGGTGACCATGCCCGGCCGATGGGTGCGGGCCGGGTTTAGTTATCGGTTTGAGTAGGAGGTACGTTCGGCCTGATTCCGTCTTTGTCGGATGAAAGTGTAAAGCATGGTTGCTGAGCAGCTGCCTATCAGGCATGCATGTTCTCCAGCCCCTCCGCATCCTCAATATAAATCGCCCCGTCCACCACTTTGATGTAGCCGTCCTCTTTGAACTCCGTCAGCATCCGGATAACGCTCTCCTTGGCAGTGCCCACAATCCGCGCCAGGTCATCGCGCAGGATGCTGATGGAGCCGTCTTCCTGCTTTTGGCTCAGCAGCAGTATGGCGTCGGCTACCCGGCGGCGTACGGAGTTGTAGGCTAAGTTCAGCAGCTGTTCTTCTTTTTCCGAGACATTATCCGCCAGCATTTTGATCAACTGCGAGGCCACGTCGCGGTTGGCGTTGAGCAGCTTCACAAAATCCTCCTTGGGGATTAGGCTGATCTCGGTCTCCTCCATAGCGGCGGCAGACTCGGTGTACTTGTCGTGCTTGATGAGGTCCAGGTAACCGAAAAAATCGCCCGTTTTGTTGATGTCGATGATGTATTCCTTGCCGTCTTCGTTGGTTTTGAAAATCTTTACTTTGCCCGATTTGACGAAGTACAGGTAGCGGGGGTAGTCGCCTTCTTCAAAGATGATATCCCGGCGCTTGTAGTGCTTGATTTTGCGTTCGTTGGGCAATTTTTGCAGTTCTTCGTAGCCTTTGGCTTCGTTGATGAATGCGGAAAGCCCCTGATCGGTCTTGTCAAACTGCTTGCGCAGCTTCTCGCTCTTTTTGAGGCGGGTGTCAATCACGTCTAGCAGCTCGTCCTTGTAGAAAGGCTTGGTGACGTAGTCGTCCGCTCCGAGGTTCATCCCCCGGCGCAGGTCGCTCTTCTCCGTCTTGGCGGTGAGGAAAACGAAAGGTACATTAGCGGTAGCGCTTTTCTTGCTGAGGATGTTGAGCACGCCAAAGCCGTCGAGCTGTGGCATCATGACATCGCAAAGGATCAGGTCCGGTGGGTTTTTCAAAGCTTTTTCCACCCCCACCTTTCCGTCTTCGGCCGTCACGACTTCGTAGCCCGAAAGCTCCAATATTTCCTCCAGGTTTTCGCGTACTTCGGCGTTGTCTTCAACTACGAGTATCTTTTTCATCATCAGTGCTTGTTGTTAATTTGGTTCATGTATAAGGGCTTCGGCGCGGGTGGGCAGCGTGATGCGTACCGTGGTGCCCTCGCCCAATTGGCTTTGCAGTTCGACCTGGCCGCCCATAAGCTCGGTGTAGCCTTTTACAATATTGAGGCCTAGGCCGGTCCCCTGAATGTTTTCGACATTATGGGCGCGGAAGAAGCGGGTGAACAAATGCTGCTGCTCTTCTTCCGGTATGCCTATGCCGTAGTCTTGTATCTCTATGTGCAACTCATCGTCTTCTAGGGACAGCCGGCAATCCACCGGGCTGTTCTCTTCGGAATACTTCAGGGCATTGGACAGTAAATTGTAAAAGATATTGCGCAGCATGCGTTTGTCGGTGTACAGCTCGTGGTCTACCTTTTCCAGGCCGCTGATGCGGATGTCCTGCCCGCTCTTGCGGAGCCCTTGTACGCCTTCGTGCACTTCGGCCCATACTTCGGGGAGCCAGAAGTGGGTGAATTGGGCCGCAATATTCCCTTCCTCCAGTTTGCTGAGGGACAGAAAGTCATTGAGGATGCTCGTCAGGTTGGCCACAGAGGACTTAATGCGTTTAGTATGCCGCACCCGCTTGGCTTGCTGCTCCACTTGCTCATAGGCTTCAATCAGGTCCGCAGAGGACAGTATGGTGCTCAGCGGGGTCCGGAACTCGTGCGACGCCATAGAGACAAAGCGGGACTTGAGGGCGTTGAGCTCTTTTTCCTTTTCCAGCGAGGACTTGAGCTGCTGCTCGTTTTGGCGCAGGGCGGCTTCGGCGGCTTCGCGTTCGGAGATTTCGTGTTTGAGCTGTTTGTTGATGGACAGCAGCTTGTTGACGACTTCGGAAAGCTCGTCGGTCCGCGCCTCTACCCGCTTTTCCAGCTCGGTATTCAGCTGGCTGATGTGCTCCTCGGCTTTGCGCTGCGCCGTGATGTCGATGCCGGAGCTGAGGGTGGCTATGATTTGCCCGTCGTCACCCCGCAGCACGGAATTGTGCCAGGCAACGAGGTACTGTTTGCCAGATTTGGACTGCAGGTGGTTTTCGTAATAGTCGATACTGCGCCCCTGTAGCAGGGCTTTGAAAACAACTTGCATTTCCTCTTGATACTGCGGCGGCACCGCGAACGGTATCCAGTCCCGCCCGAGCACTTCGGCCTCTTCCACCTCCAGCATGCGGCAGCCTTCTTCGTTCAGCAGCTGCACTTTGCCTTCCCGGTCAATCGCTACGATGACGGTGTTGGCAATATCCAAGTAGCGCTGGGCGCGGTCCTTTTCTACTTTAAGCGCGTGTTCCGTCTGCTTCTGCTGCGTCAAGTCGTGCACGATGCCCGTGAATAGCCGTTTGCCTTGCTTCGTAGGCACTTCGCTTATACTCAGGCGGATGGGGAAAAGCGTGCCGTCCTTCTTTTTGCCTTTCACTTCCCGGCCTATGCCGATGATGCGGGCCTCCCCGGTCTGCATGTACCGCTGCAGGTAATTGTCGTGTTGCTGCGCGTGCGGGGAGGGCATAAGCTGATTGATGCTGCGGCCGAGCAGTTCCTCTTGGCTGTAGCCAAACAGCTGTGCCGCAGCGGGGTTGACGAGTTCTATGACCCCGCTCTCATTAATGGTGATGATGCCATCGGTAGCCGTTTCGATAATAGCTTCTAACTGCGAGGCAGCATCGGTACCATTCCTGTTGTTTTGGTCAAACGAGCTCAAATCTTGAATAATTGTTGGCAAATGCGACAGTCCGTAATAGACAATATTGCCCACGAAGTTAGAAGACGGGCGGCCACTCAGGCGATGACAAAAGTCACCCCCTAAGTTTGATTATTGTCATCTTGCGGTTTGCGCGTAGAGGCGAATTTGTAAAAGCACAAGCCAAGCAACAACAACATGAACAAGATCCTAGTGCCTACCGACTTTTCCGATAATGCTTTCAATGCGTTGTCGTACGCCGTTTCCCTTGCTAATCATTTCGATAGCCAAGTCACCCTGCTGCATACCTACACGGTGAGCAGTACTTCCGGCATGTTCGTCTCCGTAGAGTCTTTTGTCAAAAAGGATGCCGCCGAACAGGCTTTGGCGGCCGTCAAGCAGGTGGAACCCAAACTGAAAACGGGGCGCCAGATCGACACCCAAATCTTAAGGGGGGATACCACTCATCTTATCGCTGAGTTGGCCGACAAGCAGGAATACGATCTGATTGTCATGGGTACGCAAGGAGCCACCGGCTTGGCCGAAATCTTCCTCGGCAGCATAACCAACTCGGTGATCAAAGAGGCGCAAACCCCGGTGCTCGCTATTCCGGAAGGGTTTACCTACCAGCCAATAACCCAGATCGTGTTTGCCGTAGACGATGAAGGCATTGCCCACGCGGGGGTGATAAAGCCTTTGCTGCAGTTGGCAAAAAGAATGCAAGCTCCCGTGCGGGTTTTCCATCAGGCGCTCGACTTCGATCAGGATGGTATTGACCCGAGCATCGACCTCTATCTCGAGGAAGTGGAGCACTCCTTCCACTACGAACTTGACCGGGAGGAAATCAACGCCAGTATCAACAGCTTTGTGAAAGACACTCATGCCAGCCTGCTCTGCATGCTGCGCCGACCTCGAGGCTTCTTGGAAGAGGTTTTTCACGTCAGTGCCACTACCAAGGAGGTGTTCGACAGCCCAGTGCCCTTGCTGGTATTGAAGGATGGGTGACTCAGTGGGTTTTGTCGAAGTCCTCGGCAATTTGCAACAGCAGGTTGATGTCTTCGAAGAACTCTTTCACCAGCTCAAAGCTCAGGTTGGAGCGGAAGATGTGGGGTTCCAGCAAGTCCTTCTCCTCGGTGACGGCCGCGTATATCTCCCGGTCGATGAAAGAAATGAAGATTTCCTTGCCGGACTGTTGGCGATACTGCACGAGTGCGTTTTGCATCGTCTCAGAAAGCAAGCCGATCACGTGCGTGCTTTTGGTGGCGTAAGTCATGAAGGCATCCCGGAAAGCGTCATTCATGATCTCATCGTCCTTGTTTTCCCCTTCCTGCCAGGTGAACTCCTTGATGGCCCCAAACAGGCGCGTACGGTAGCGGCGCGGCCAGATGATGATGCGGCCCACGGCGTCTTCCGGGAAAGTCGCGTGTAGGAAAACCCCGTCGAATACCATTTGCAGGCCTGTTCCTACCGGCGATACCTCCTCTACGGTCAACTCGCACATCTCGAAGCGCATTTCGCGTACTTTGCCCCAGATCAGGTCCTCGCCTTGGTAAACGGCCGGCTGGGTTTTGAAAATCTGGCTGGCTAGGAAACGCTGCTTGTCGATGCGGCCTTTGGCGTCATACCGCAGCGGGTGGGAGGGGTCAAAGTTTACCCCGTCGTCTATAAAGTCGAGGATCAACCGCATCACGTTGGGCTTGAAGGTAAGCTTAAATTGCTGTATGCGGTACAGCAAATACGCAATATACAAGGCTATAGGAAGGAGCAGAAATAAGGTGAGCGCCGCCAAGTCGATGTACAACTCAAACAGCAGTAAGCCTAGAATCAGCACCGCCGAGGCGGCTAGCAAGCGTATAAGGCGCAACCGTTTGCGCTCCATGCGCATCAGCTCGGGGTGGATGGTGTGGTTGTAGTATAGCCGGAATTGCTCGATCCGCTCCATAGGGCCTAAATTAGCGGTTATTGGACAAAAAGCCCACTATCTTTCCCCGTTCCACGAAAATAATGCTTGCTGCCAACCAACCTTTATCCTTTTCCCGGCCTCTACTGTAATGGTAGGGCTTGAACTATTGGATTAATTTCCGTAATTTTGCACCCTTATGAAAAACACAGTCTTAATTGCCTTGGTCAGTCTTGTGGTACTCAGCACGGCTTGCAAGAGCGAGTTTGAGAAAGTCCGCTCCAGCGGAAACGTCAACCGCATCTACGAAAAAGCCCTGCAGTACTACGAAAATGAGGAATATCAAAAAGCACAAACGCTGTTTGAGATCATCATCAGCAGCTTCCGGGGCAAGCAAGAAGCCGAGGAGATTTACTTTAAGTACGCCTACACTTACTACTATTTGCAGCAGTACATACTGGCGTCCTACTATTTCAACAACTTCTCCAACACCTATGCGACCAGCGACTATCGGCAGGAAGCGGATTTTATGGCAGCTTACGCCAACTACCAGCTGTCGCCCTCCTTCCGCCTCGATCAGTCCTACACACGAAAAGCGATTGACCAATTACAATTATTTGTCAATACTTATCCCAACAGCGACAAAGTACAGCAGTGCAACCAGCTTATCGACGCTATGCGCGCCAAGCTGGAGCTCAAAGCTTACAAAGCCGCGGAGCTGTACTTTAACCTGCGGGAATACCAAGCTGCCATACAGTCCTTTGAAAATGTACTGAAAGATTTCCCCGACTCCGATAACGTGGAAAATATCCGGTACATGGTCATCCGATCGGCTTTTTTGCTGGCGGAAAACAGTTTCGTGGAAAAGCAGTTCCCACGCTACAAAGAAGCCATCGAATTGGCGCAAGAATTCTTGGCACGCTACGACGAAAGCCGCTACCGGGATGAAGTGCAGCAAATGCTGGATAAGTCACGCGATGCATTAAATCAACTAGAAGATGTCAGATATCAAAACGAAAGTACAGGGGTTAGATCCTAACGTAAAGGCGAGAGACATTGACAATTTAGCTTCGAACACGGGCAATGTTTACGAAGCGCTGGCCATCATTACCAAGCGCTCTAAGCAGCTGTCCGTAGACCTCAAGCACGAGTTGCACCAAAAACTCGAAGAGTTTGCGGTGACAACAGATGCTATCGAGGAAGTGAGCGAGAACAAAGAGCAGATCGAAATCTCCAAGTTCTACGAGCGGCTGCCCAACCCGGTGGTTATCGCCACAGAAGAATACCTGAACGGAGAGTTATACCACCGCTACAACAAGCGAGAAGAAGAAGACGAAGAGCTTTAAAATAAGTTCTCCCAATCCGCTGTAGGCACTATGGCTAATCTACAGGGCAAGCGTATCATCCTGGGTATTACAGGCAGCATAGCCGCTTACAAAGCCGCTATGCTGACGCGCCTGTTCATCAAAGCCGGGGCGGAAGTTCAGGTCCTTATGACGCCGGGCAGCACTCAATTTATAAGCCCTTTGACGCTCTCTACCCTTTCTAAACGGCCCGTTTATACCCAAGTCACATCGGAAGAAAGCTGGAATAGCCACGTGGAGCTGGGCCTGTGGGCCGACGCCATGGTCGTGGCGCCGCTCACCGCCAATACACTGGCCAAAATGGCCCACGGTATTTGCGATAATATCATTACAGCTACCTATTTGTCAGCCCGTTGTCCCGTATTTTTTGCACCCGCTATGGACTTGGATATGTGGACGCACCCAAGCACGGCAGAAAACGTTGAAAGGCTTCGTCTTTTCGGCAACTACCTGATTGAAGTGGGTACCGGCGAACTCGCTAGCGGACTGGTAGGGGCAGGGCGCATGGCCGAGCCCGAAGCCATCGTTTCCACGCTGGGCCGTTACTTCCGCAAAGCTGACACGCTGCACGGCCGCCGCATACTCATCACCGCTGGCCCTACGCACGAGCCTATTGATCCCGTGCGCTTTATCGGCAACCATTCCACCGGCAAAATGGGCATCGCCCTAGCGGAGGAAGCTGCCGCCCGGGGCGCGCAGGTCCACCTCGTACTCGGCCCTTCCGCCCTTGCAACGCAGCACCCCCGTATTGAACTGCAACGGGTGCAGACGGCTGGCGAAATGCACGAAGCGGCGCTGTCGGTTTTCCCAGGTTGTGATGCCGCCATCTTCTCCGCCGCCGTAGCGGACTACCGGCCGGCGCAGCCCGCCGAGCAAAAAATCAAAAAATCAGCCGAGGCCCTTTCGTTGGACTTGGTGAAAAACCCCGACATCGCCGCCGATCTCGGGCAGCGCAAAACAGCCGGGCAGTATACCGTCGGCTTCGCCCTAGAGACCCAAGATGCGGAAGCCAATGCCTTGCGCAAACTCGAACGGAAAAACATGGACCTCATCGTCCTCAATACCCTGGAGGACGAAGGCGCCGGCTTCCAGCACGATACGAACAAGGTCAGCTTGTTGCGCAAAGACAATAAGAAGCGTAGTTTTGAGTTAAAACCTAAACGAGAAGTGGCAGCTGACATACTGGATGAACTGCAAGAGCTCGCTGCTTGGAAAAAAGATGGATTATGAAGTTTACAGCCCTTTGTTTGTTAGCGGTTTGGGTTTGCTTTTCCCCACTCTCAGCACAGGAGCTGGATGTGACCGTACGGGTGAATACCCAGAAACTGCAACAGGCAGACCCTAAAGTATTTGAAACCCTGAAGAACGAGGTGCAAGAGTTCATGAACAACCGCAAATGGACCGATGACGAGTTCCTGCCCGAAGAACGGATCAAAACCACCATCTATATCACGCTACAGAAGGAACTCTCGCCAATTTCCTTCGAGGCAGACTTCGGCGTGCAGGTGACCCGGCCAGTCTACGGCACCGATTACGAGACGCCCCTGCTCAACTACATCGACGGCGGTGTGACCTTCAACTACGAGCAGTACCAGCCTATACAATTTAGTGACAACCGTTACAACGACAACCTCTCCGCTGTCTTGGGCTTCTATGCCTACATGGTGCTGGGGATGGACTACGACAGCTTTTCTCCATTCGGCGGGGAGCCCCATTTCCAAAAAGCCTGGGATATCGTCAATACCGTGCCCGAATCTGCCGCAGCCGCCCATGCCGGCTGGCGCGCCATCGACGGTAATACGAGCCGGTACTTTTTCATCGAGAACATCCTTTCTCCGCGGGTGCGCGAACTACGGCAGGCCTGGTACGATTACCACCGGCAAGGGCTGGACCTTGCCGCCACTGACCCCGCTAGCTGCCGGGCCATCATGGTGGATGCCCTAGAACGGGTGCGCACCGTGGACAATGACTACCCCAACGCTATGATTATCCAGATTTTTTCGGATACAAAGTCTAACGAGATCGTAGAGATTTTCAAAAAAGGTACCCCGCAGCAGAAGAACAAAGTCGTCAATATCATGTCTAATATTGACGCCGCCAACTCTACGGAGTACAATACCATCAAGTAGCGAATATATATTTCCATGGGGACTATCAAAGGGAGGAATTACATGCACGTCAAACTTTTCTTATTCAGCTTGTCATTGCTGCTGAGCCCGGTTTGGCTTTGGGCGCAGTGGGATGATGCGCCCGCCGAGCTAGAATGGGGGGCAAAATATTCCGAATCGCGGGGTTCGCGGGTGACTAAAGTGGTAGAAGTGACCCCTGACGCCTACTATGTGCTCCGGCAGCGCCCGGCCAGCACTTTTTCCTACCCCAAAGTGTTCATCGAGCAGTACAACGCAAAGCAAAAACTAGTACGCTCCCAGCGCCTAGAGCTCAAATACAAAGGCAAACGACGGGCTTTCCAGGATGTAGTGAAAATCGGCGGCCGTTTCTATTTCTTCACGAGTTTCCTCAACGAGGCGCAGAAAATCAATTACCTTTTCTACCAAACCCTGAACAACAAGCTGCTGCCTTCCCGCCAACTGACGAAAGTCTCACAGGTACCCGCCGCCAACGAAGGCCGGCCCGGTAATTTCAACCTCCTGGTCTCGCAAGATAGCAGCAAGGTGCTCATCTACAGCCAACTCGATAGCCGCAACAAGGAGCCCGAGCGTTTTTCGCTGCATGTGTTCGACGACCAAATGCAACCCATTTGGGACAAGAAGGTCATATTGCCTTACAACGAACGCCAATTCGAGGTGGAGGACTATCGGTTGGATGACGAAGGCAATGTTTACCTGCTCGGGCGCCAATACCTCAATGGCCGGCGGGAAAGCCGGGCGGGGGCACCTAATTATAAGTACAACATACTGGCCTATGTCAACAATGGCCAAGACAAGCAAGAATACCGCGTAGAAGTAGGGGATAAGTTTATTTCCGACCTGACCTTCCGGCGGGGCAACGACGGCGAGCTCGTCTGCGCCGGCTTCTATTCCGAGCAAGCGGCGGATGGGGCCAAGGGCACCTGCTTCTTCCGCATCAACCTGGAAAGCCGTAAAGTCTACAACGTCAACTTCAAAGAGTTTGACTTTGGTTTCCGGGCGCAGGGGCTGAGCGGGGGTGGAGTGCGCCGGGCGCAACGGGCAGAGCAGCGAAACGATGAGCAGCGGGAGGCAGAATTGTTTCGTTATTCCTTGGACCGGCTGATTTTGCGCTCCGACGGTGGCGCGGTACTCGTGGCAGAGCAATACTACGTCACCGAGCAATTCCAGCGTTTTCAGCGCAACCCCTTCTTCTGGGGGGACCCCTTCATGTGGAATGACCCTATGCTCAACAACCAAACGGACTTTATTTTTCATTATAATGACATCATCGTCGTCAACATCCGGCCCGATGGCTCTATAGAGTGGGCTAGCCGCATACCCAAGTACCAGCGTACGATAAACGATGGCGGCTACTTTTCTTCTTATTCGATGGCGGTCGTAAAAGACCGCTTATATTTTGTTTTCAACGACAATAGCCGCAACTTTGAAAGCGACGGCAGCACACAGCTATACAACTATAACCCCCGCCGTTCGGTCATCGCCATCGCTGAATTGCGTAAAGATGGCGAGTTGTCTATGTTCCCGCTGCTCAGCAATCAACAAGCGGGTATCATCGCCCGGCCCAAAATCTGCCGGCAGGTAGGTAGCCGGCGGATGGTCCTCTACGGAGAGCGGGGGCGTTTTTACCGCTTCGGCGAGCTGACTTTTGAAAAATGATATGGAAAAAATCGCCATCTTTGCTTCTGGTACAGGCAGTAACGCCCAGAAAATCATCGAGTATTTTCAAGGGCACCCGCAGATTGAGGTGAGCTTAGTCGTTTCCAATAAAGCGGCCGCTCCTGTACTGGAAAAAGCAACAGCGGCTGGCGTTGATACTACGGTCATCACCCGCAGCTCCTTTTACGGGACGACAGCACTTCTAGACGAGCTGAAGGCCAAGGGCATCCGTTTCATAGTGCTGGCAGGCTTTCTGTGGCTAGTGCCGGCTTATCTTATAGCGGCTTACCCGCAACGTATGGTTAATATCCACCCGGCGCTGTTGCCCAAATTTGGGGGCAAAGGCATGTACGGCAAGCATGTACACCAAGCCGTGAAAGATGCTGGCGAAAAAGAAAGTGGCATTACCATTCATTGGGTGACTCCGGAATACGACGAGGGGGGCATTATTTTTCAAGCCCGCTGCCCGGTCGATGCATCGGATCAGCCCGAGGATATCGCCCGCAAAGTGAGGCAGCTTGAACACGAACATCTTGCCCCTGTGGTGGAAAAGCTGCTGACAGAGCGATCAACAACCAATTAATTAAATACATCCCCAATATGACAAAGAAAATAGCCCTACTCATAGCGCTGACTATCGGCATCGTAAGCTTGAGCCAAGCACAAAGCTGGCGGAAGCTGAGAAAACAGGCGGAAGCCGCCTACGAAGAAGGCGAACTGATGGAAGCCGCCGACAAATACGCGGAAGCTTTCAGCAAAAAACGGCGCAAAGAAGACCTGACCTACCAAGCCGGCGAAATTTACTACACCCTGCGCGCTTACCGCAAAGCAGTGGAGGCTTACCGGTCTATCAAGGATATGAACGATGATTTCCCGCTGGTCGGCCTGAAGTTTGCCCGTTGCCTCAAACAAGACGGGCAGTACGACCGCGCTATCGAAGCGTTTGACCAGTTCTTGGAAAATTACACAGGCGACGGCAAAGACATACTCGAAGACATTATACGCACGGAGGTCAAAGGCTGCCAATTGGGCCAAGAAGCCCCCGCCCGCGCTAACCGCGATATCGAAATGCTGCGCCCCGGCGAAACAGTGAATTCCGATGAAGAGGATTTTGCGCCCTTCCCGATATCCGAAAATGAGTTGTACTACTCCTCCAACGTTGGTGACCGCGCCCGTATTTACGTCTCCAAACGGGAAAACAACCGTTGGCAGGATGGGGAAACACCCCGGAATTTCCCCGTAGTCCAATCTGGGCATTTCTGCAACAGCGCTATGGCACCCGATGGCAGCCGGCTGTACTTCACCGTATGCAGCGATACGGAGGAGCCTTGGAACACGGTGAAAACCCGCTGTGAGATTTTCGTCACCAAACGGGTAGGGGCTATTTGGTCGCAGCCCGAGCGCTTGCCCAACTATATCAATCAGGAAGGGGCAACCGCTACCCACCCTTACGTGGTGCATCAACGGGGACTGGAAATCTTGTACT
Source organism: Bacteroidota bacterium (assembly GCA_009908745.1). Classification (GTDB taxonomy): domain Bacteria; phylum Bacteroidota; class Bacteroidia; order Chitinophagales; family Saprospiraceae; genus Phaeodactylibacter. The sequence continues at coordinate 13,201 of JAAAOU010000104.1, read as the reverse complement.
TCTCTTCCAACCGGGGGGACGGCCGCGGCGGTATGGACTTATGGTACGCCACGCGTGACCTGGGTAAAGACGACAATGACTTCGACTTCCCGGTCAACCTCGGCCCGGTAGTAAATACGCTGGGGGATGAAGTCACGCCTTTTTACAACCGGGAAGACCAAACCCTGTACTTCAGCTCCAACGGCCATGTTTCCATAGGCGGATTCGACGTATTCAAGTCTACTGGCGATGAGGTGAGCTGGTCGAAACCCGAGAACCTGGGAATGCCGGTCAATTCCAGTTCCGACGATTACTACTATGCCCTAAACCCTTCCCGCACCGGAGGCTTCTTGGCTTCCAACCGGGTGTTTGCTGGCCAAAAGACCGAAACGACCCACGATGATGTCTTGGAATTCGCCGTAGGTGGCCGGCGGGTGATGGTAAAGGGCAATGTCTACGACCGCAATACTGGCGACCCCATTGGGGCCATCAGCGTTCGCCTATTCCAACGTTTTGAGGACGGCCGGGAATCCGAGTTGATCAGCCAAGACTTTGAAGATGGCAACTATGCATTTGAAATACTGCCTAACCGCCGCTTCCGGGTACAAGTGGATGCCTACGGCTATGCCCCCGGTTCTTATGAATTCGCCGCCAACGACCCCAATACTTATTCCTACGGGCAGCCTTTGTTCTTGCAGCCCGAAACGGGAGCACAAGCCGATGACAGCCCGCCTTCCCCGCCTGAAAACGAGAATCAGGGCCAGCCAACATATCGCGATGACACCTACCCTGCACCTCCGGGCAAACAACCTGCCACTACCCCGAACAATGATAATAGAAACCCGTCAGCAACGGGCTTCAACCTTCAGCCGGTATCGCCCTATATTGCCCGCAGCCGCAACCCGAACGATGTGTATGAATACCGTACGACCGCCCCAAGGCACGAAGGCACTTACTACAAAATTCAGCTCGCAGCAGTGAGCAACTATCAAGAAGAACGCTTTAGTGATGTACAGGATATAGGCGCGTTGCAAACGGAATTTATCCTCGCCCGTGATCTATACCGGGTGCTTTTGGCTGATTTCGCCAGCTTGCAGGCCGCGAACCGGGCGCTGGAAAAAGCCAGTGCCGCTGGTTACAGCAGTGCCTACATCGTAGAGTATATCAACGGTGAACGATATGGCAAGGTCCGGCAGTAAACTGTGGGTATGCTGCTGGCCAAGATAGGTCAGCAGCATACATATTCTATGCGAAAGCCCAAAGCAAGATTCGGCAAGAGCAGCCCTTAAACAAGTTCTAAGTCCAATAGCCCCCCAAAACGCTCGTTGAACCCCGCAATTCCTTGCAAGCCGCCGGTGTGTACCGCCACGATCCGGCTACCCCGCGGGAAGTAGTCTTTCCGGATCAAGTCGAGTAGGCCGTACAGCATCTTGCCCGTGTAGATGGGGTCGAGCACGATGCCGTATTGCTGGTAGATATTTTGAATGAAATGCAGCAGTGCCGGTTGATGCTTGGCGTATCCGCCGAAGTGGTAGTGGGATTGTATGCTCCAAGGCGGTGTTTGGTTGCGGTTGGCAGGTGCCCGTCCTACCCATTTGGCGACTTCTTCCTCGAGAAAATCGCCTTTTAAAGCGGAGAAGCCAATGACACGGGCAGGTTCGTCCAGGCCAGCGATCAATCCTGCCATCGTTCCGCCTGTACCCACGCTCAGGGCGTAGTAGTCCGGAGGCGGGGTAAGCTGTAGCCTCACCTCCCGCGGTATAGCCATGCAGCCGCGTAGTGCCAATAGGTTGGTGCCGCCCTCTGGCAAGAGGTAAGCCGGGCCGTAGGATTGTTGCAGCTTGTGCAAATAGCCGTCTTCGTGCCGCTTCCGGTAATCCGAACGGCTGACGAATACCAACTGCATACCACAGGACTCCGCCAACCGCAGGGTCGGATTCAGGCCTGGCACCCGCTCGCCACGGATGATGCCGATCGTCTCAACATCAAATTGCGCACCTGCCGCTGCCACGGCAGCGATATGGTTGGAATAGGCCCCACCGAAAGTAAGCAGGCGGGTGTGTCCCTGATCTTTAGCGGCTTGCAGGTTGTACTGCAGCTTTCGCCACTTGTTGCCACACAAAGCTAATCCTGGCCCCAAACGCAGCAAGTCGTCGCGCTTGACGAAGAGCGATAGGCCACGGTCTGTCGCTTCCGGCACGGGGAGCCGTTCCATCGGGCTAGGGGCATGTTGGAATAGCTTGTCGAGTTGGCTCATAGCGAAACGTTGGCGTTGGCTTACTTAGCTAGCGTACCGAGACCGGCATGTTGGGGTCATATTGGCCCTCTATCAGAGGCGATTGTTTGTTGCCGGTGTATTCCCGGACATTATAGCGCACGTATTGGTACAGTTCCGTAACGTCCACGTAGCGGTCGCGGTTGGCGTCTGCTTCCCCTTTCAGCCCGCGTATGAGAAAATGGCTGAACACCCCCTGCCGCAGGCCGCTCGACTCTACGGAAATCTCATTGGACTTGGAGGATACAATGAACGCGGTACTCGGCGCGGTAGCATACAGTTTTTTGAAAAACGCCTGATTCTTCGCTTCCCGTGGCCGCCCCCCTCTTGCCGTCAGCATACTGCCAGAGTGGCAAGCATCCGCTAGAAAGAGCTTGTGCTTGGCCCGGCTGCGGCGCAGAATAGCCATCAGGTCTTCGTGGAGTAGCTGATTGCGCGTGCCCCCCATGAAGTCAGCGGGCAGGAAGGCACCGGGCACGCCGTGGCCCGAAAAGTACAGCATGATCAGGTCATTGGGGCCCGCTTTGCCGAAGACGTCGCTGGTTACGCGCTTGATATTGGAGAGCGTCGCCTCCTCGTCTACTAATATTTTGATGTGCTCATCGTCTAATGCGCCGCCCTCGGGGCTCTTGAGGAAAGCGTACATACGGTAGGCGTCATCGTCCGGGTAGCGCAGTACCCGCATATGGTTGTAGTCGGCTACCCCAATAATGACCGCCCACACCTGCAGGTCAGGAGCTTCCGGCTCGTCTTCCCGCTCGGGGGCAGGGGATTGCACCTGCCGTTCGGGCTGGTACACGCCGTCTTTCCAGTAGCCGGAAATTTGGCGGCCGTTCTTCGTGAATAAAGTGCCGTAACCGTTGAGGTAACCATTAGCCATTTCCCCTTCGTAGCGGCGGCCGTCTTGGTAAAATACAGTCCCCCTGCCGTGGGGCAAGCCATTTTGGAAGTGGCCGACGTATTTGTTGCCATCCGAAAAGATGTAGGTGCCATTGCCATTTTCACAGTCGCCGTCAATGCAGCCTTTGCGGGCTTTTGCTTGCCGGCCTACAAACTCGCCATCTATCCAATGCCCTTGCTGTACTTGGCCATCAGCGTAGTGCATCGTGCCTTTGCCATGTGGCATGCCTTGTCGGAAATGGCCCTCGTATCTGTCGCCATTCGGGTAGTGGAATACCCCCTCACCGTGGGGTTGGTGGTCTTTGAAGCTTCCTTCGTAGCGGCTGCCGTCTTGGTACGATTTGGTACCCCGGCCTTCTGTACAGTTGCCCGATAGGCATCCGGTTTGCCGTGCCGGCACTGCGTTAGAAGAAGGAGCAGCAGAGGATGTCCGGACGAGCTGCCCCCTGTACCACCGCCCAGATTCCTCTTGCCCACTAGGGCCTGTCATTTTGCCGCTACCGTGGGGCAGGGCGTTTTCCCACTCCCCTTCGTATTTGCTGCCATCGGGGTAGTGGCATATGCCTTGGCCGTTTATTTCGCCACGGTCAAACGTTCCGGTGTAGATGGCGCCATTGCCAAAAATGAAAACGCCTAAGCCGTCGTAGCAATTTCCGGATATACAGCCTTGGTCATCGCCTCCTCCTTTTTCGGTAAAGGTAGGCTCGTCAGGGGTGCCTAGGAAGCGGCCCCGCTCGAAGCGGCCGATTTGCCGCATGCCATTACCTAACAGGCGGGAGCCTTGACCGTGGGGGTAACCCGCTTCCCATTCGCCTTGGTAGCGGCCGCCATCCGGCCAGTAGCAGATACCTATACCATGAAATTTGCCGTTTTTGAACTGTCCGACATACTTGATACCGTCCGCTCGTACTAATGTGCCTTGTCCGTTTACGCAGTCACCTTCAATACAGCTTTGCGCATTTGCTGTTTGGGGCAGCCCCAGCAGTATGGCTAGGCTGAGCCAAATGATGTAGTTGCTCATAGGATTCCATTTATTGGGCTCGATAATCAAAAGACAACTTGGCCGGAGCTGCCGCCGATAGTGTCGTACTGTTCGTGCTGGCAGGGCTCTTGAGCGAAGGGAAGCATCGGGGGGGCAGGATACGTAGGACAGGACCCCCTATAGCTGGTAGGTGGTATACATAGCGATTCATGGATGACCGGTTTTTGGTACGCCTAGGCCGAAGCTAGGCGAGGTGTTTCACAAAGAGCTATATATGGTTCTAGCATATAAAGCTATTTTTTATAAGTACGCAATTTTATTTGAGATGTTGCCCTTGGAGTCAATTTTGTAGGTAAGGAGTACTGGCTGAAGCCACTGCGCTTTTCGTTATTTACGGTTTTGCCGGCCCGCCGTAAAATAAAACAGGCAACTTCCTTTGATCGGAAGTTGCCTGTTTTAAACTGAAAAGCGTCTGAGTATCTGCGTTTGCTAGCGCGTGCCGTTTAGTAGCCCTTACGGCTGATGTTGTCCACTCCGTTGCCACCCTCGTAGCTGTTGGAACGGCTACTTACCGGGTCGCCAGTTGAAGAGCTGTTCTTGTCGAAAATGCAGCCCACCATAATTGATTTTGAAGTCCCCTCGCCGTAAAAGTCGTTGTAGATACCAGCGCCGCGGAAGTGGGCTTGGTTAGAAACAAACTGGCAGCTTTTCACCAGCGTCATGACTTTGCCGCTAGTTGCTTTATTGAGTATGCCGGCTCCGTAGGTAGCTACATTATACTCGAAACGGCACTTGCTGATGCGAGGGGTGCTTGTGCCACCGAAAGAACCGTTGTATACAGCACCTCCATCCAAGCGGGCGATGTTGCGGATAAACTGGCATTTCTCTATGCTTGGGCTTGCTTCGCCCCCGTCGGCCAGATTGAAGAAGCCAGCACCCTCGCGGGCGTTATTGTCGATAAACTTGCACTTGCGGATGGTAGGATTAGATGTGCCATGCGTAGCAATATTGTACCAGCCAGCACCGCTTACTTCCGGCGTCACCAGATCATTGGGCAGCTTTTTGTTCGCCGAGCCGCCGGTGATGATGAAGCCATCAATAAGGGTAGATTCCGAGGCATTTTTCGTATAGACCACCGTGTAGGCATTATCGTCTACAGTGGGCATGCCTATTTCGCCACTTAGCTTAGTCGGGTGATGCTCTATATTGCGAGCCTCAATCGACTGCTCGTGTCCGGCAAAGCCACCGTAAAGCTTGATGCCGCTAGGGATTTGGAAAGACAGGCTACGGTCAGTGCCTGAAGTAGTAAGGTATACACCGGTCGCTACCCAAATCTCAGTACCTGAGTTTGGCGCAGCCATAGCCAATGCTTGATGCAGGTCACCAAGTGGTGATGACCAAGAAGAGCCATCTCCGTTGCCATCCGGCTTCACGAAGATGCGGTCTGTTTGTTGCGCACCGAGCTGTAGAAGCGACAGTGCAGCGATGATAAATAATGTTACTCGTTTCACGCCTTGCAGTTTGAAGTTGGAAAAACTGATGTCTTTAATCTCAGTCAACCAGGGTGGATTTTGCTTTGCGGCAGTGGGAAGCTGCTAGTGCCAAGCTTGCTCCATCCTCGCCAAATGAGGCGCCAAACGAAGAGCAACAAATTATGGGATAACTGATTTTGATAGCTTTCGCTCCAAAACCTGTGCCAACTAGCTTGGGAAGGCTACTTAGCACGACGCTAAGATATGGTTTTTTTTCTAATAAACACAAACTCAATTTAAAAAAAATCATATCTAGACGTTGCAGCGTTCTTTCATCATGGGGATTAGCCCGCTCATTAAGAAGCTGCTTCAGGATGCGATTGGAAAAAACGGGACGGTAGAAAAGGCTCAAGTACAGATGTAGTAGGCTTGGGTAGCCATACACCATAGCCTCGGGGGAGACGTTGGTCTTTTTCGGTGCCGTTTTGCCATCGCTGGCGATCAAAGTAAAATTGAATGTGATTGTTGTTTTGGGAATTATGATCCAATTAACGGCACCTCCTTGTGTTTTGTTACATCTGGAGCCAGAAAATTAGGAACGGCTATCAATATTACCTTGACCGACCTAAATATAGGCACTTTTTGGCAGAGATTGCAATCAGCCGACAAAAAAGTGGTATGAGCTGTATTTTTTCCTCTTAATTCCGTAACATATTATATCCACAGCCGTATTTGGAAGCGATAGGCTATCCACAGCGTTGCGTCAACTACGCGTAAAGCAAATGCACAAATTCATAAAAAACGGGTAAGCCCTTATACATTGAGGGGTACCGCCCTTTTATTACTTTTAGCGTAGTATTTCAAAAAAATGCAATATGACTGATAAGAGAGTTGATTTTTTCGTTTTCTTTTCCCTATATTTGACAAAGTATAGGTGATCATAGCAACTACTCTACATTACAAAACCTCCCCCTCTTCCTGACAAAGTAGGAACAAAAGCGTTTTCGTACGCTCTTTGCCCTCTATTATTGTACAATTGTCAAAACCAGTTGATTTTGAATAAAGTATACTACATCTGGTTGTTGGTAGTGTGTTTAGCCCCTTGCTTACGGGCCCAAGACATTCACTACTCCCAGTTTGGGTATTCCCCATCTACGACCAGCCCCGGCTTAACGGGTGTGTTTAGGGGAGTTTTTCGTGCCCATGCTAATGCACGTTCCCAATGGAATAGTGTGCCAGTCGGCTATCAAACGTTCAGCGCTAGTGCGGATGCCAAACTGGCCAACCGCGAACCTGACCGCAGTGGTTTCTGGGCGGTAGGCGGCTCCTTCCACTACGATGAAGCGGGCCGGGCTGAACTGCGCAACACCAACCTCAATCTCGCGGCCTCCTACACCCAGCTGCTGGGAAACATCAGCCGTAAAAAAGAACGTTGGCTTTTCCTGACCCTGGGTGCCCAGCAAGGGGTCGCCCGGCGGGACTTCAACGCGGAGCGCCTCCTATTTGATGCCCAGTATGACCCCGAGACTGGCACTGGAAACCCGAACTTGCCTACCATGGAACCAAGCTCCCTGCTAAAGAATTCTAATACCTTTGGGGACCTAAGCGCCGGCTTCAATATCCGGATACAAAATTATAAGGGCTGCGAAATCGTAAATGATTTTAGCGACCGCTCTTGGATAGATATTGGCATTGGCGTTTTCCACCTCAACCAGCCGAACCAAGCCTTCGAAGAGGAAAGGGAGGAGCAGTTGCCAATGCGGTTTAGCCCCTACTTGATGTGGAACCGCGAAATCGGCAATTCCAGCCTCGATGTTTTCGGAAACCTCAACTTCCAGTTCCAAGGCGTCTACAGAGAGTTCCTGACCCATTTTGGAGGCCGCGTGTACCTGCGCGATGTGCCCGGCCGTCAAGTGGCGCTGGAATTGAGTTGTGGGTATCGCTTTAACGAACAGCTAGGGGACGGAGTATTTCCTGCCGTAGGCTTGCAATACAGTGACTTCTTCGCAGGGATTTCTTATGACCTGAATATCTCGGAGTTTCAAGCCGCCACCCGTTACCGGGGCGGTTTTGAGATGGTTTTCCGCTACAGCTTGAACGCCGTATGCGTGGACAAGTATTTCTGCCCATTGCTATAATGACTACATCAGTACCCATTGGGCATACACACAAAAACGCACCACGAACTACGTCATCCTTCTGTTTTGCAGCATGGCATAGTCTGCGTCGATCATGAGAATAATAAGCGACTAAAAACCGATGCAGAAAAAGTGCTATCCCCCGCGATTGACAACCTACCACTTTTTCTGCTGGCTTATAACTTTTAGCGCCTTTAGCGGGATGCCCAATTCTGCTCAAGGCTAAATGTGGAAGAAAATGAGAATCACAGCAATTGTTTCCTTGTTTGCCCTGTTGGGGTCAGCAGTTTCCGTCTCCGGCCAGTCCTTGTACAAGGTACTGGAAGTGGGAGATGAAGCTTTTGAGTCTCGGGATTACTACGCGGCTTTCCGCTGTTACGAGACTGTTCTTCAGGAAGAGGAGCGCTTTTACAGCAAGGACCGCAGCAAACGTTACCTGAAACTACAGTACGGCCTGGCCGCCCAGCGTTTTAATTACTTCGAGCGGGCGGACTCCGTTTACCGTTCTGTCATCAAGCAATCAGAAGCGGATAATAACGTGGACTCCGTCTACGCCCGGGCGGTCTACCACCTGGCGCAAACTCAGCTCGTACAGGCAGGAAACGAATCCCTGGCAAAAAGCGAAGCAGACTCCCTTTACCGGCGGGCCCAAGCCACTTTTCAAAAGCTTGACGCCAACCTGCTGCAGCAGATACACCAAGACGCCGACTACCGCGAACAATACCGGCTAGGTGTGGAGGCCGGCTTGGAAAACTGCGCCTTTGCCCTGAAAAACGATGCGAGCTTACCCTATGATACCATCTACCGCATCCCGGATGCGCAGATCAATTCGCGTTATTCTGACTTTGCCCCCGTATGGGAAGACAGTACGCTCTATTTCTCGTCGCTGCGTTACCCCAGAAAAGAGCGTAGGCAATCCACGGTTTATTCCAGGAACTTGGAAGCGGTTTACGGTGATTCTGCCATCAGCGTACGGCAGTTACCGGAAAACGAGATGTACAACCAGGCGAATCGATACACCAACCACCGGGCCATCAGCGGCAACGGGCAATGGATGATATTCACGGGTTGTGAACTCAGGAAAAACGAAATCGTCTGTGCACTGTACAAACGCCAGCTGCTGCCCAGTGGAGAATGGGGCACCCCTGCACCGCTAGCCCTAAACAACCCGGAGGAAGACGTTACTCACAAGCAGCCTGTTTTTATGCAAGACTGCGACGGCCAGGAATGGCTCTACTTCTCGTCCAACCGCGAAGGCTCCAAAGGCGGCCTCGACATCTGGCGGAGCCCCTTTGATGCGCAGTCGGGTACCGTAGGCCCAGTGCAAAACCTGGGAAAGCCTGTCAATACTCAATGGCAGGAGCAAAGCCCATTCTTCTACAGCTTGACCGGCGAGCTGTTCTTTAGCTCTGACCGGCCCGGCGGCTACGGCCAACACGACTTATTCAGCAGTCAATGGGAAAACGGAGATTGGCAAGCCCCCAAAAACGCTGGTGCGCCACTAAATTCTGGTTACAACGATATGTATTACTTCACCGTGCCTGATGGCAGTAAAGTCTATTTTTCCTCCGACCGCCCCCAATCTATGCGGTTTGTGGACTCCCTCAACGCCTGCTGCCAAGATATATACGTCTTAGAACGCAATATCGATCGGGAAATCCAGCTGGACCTTGCGCAGTGCGAGACCAAGCCATACGGGGTAGCTGGTACCAGCATCACGGTGGAAGATGTCACGATCTGTGGTGCTACGACCACCGTACTCGATACCACCATCAGCAGCAGTCAGAGCACCCTCACCCTGCCGGCCAAGCGCTTTCGCAAATACCGGGTTCATGCCGCCACAGAGGGCTTAGCGCAACAGGACTCTACTGTGCTCATCGATTTGTCGGAAGACCAATACGGGGAAGCGTTGACCGCAGCGGTAGATTTTGCCCAGTATCCCGACTTCTTGGAACTGAAGCTCGTTCCTGAGCCGCCAAGGCCACCGGCACCCAATGAATTTACAGAGGAGGTGATTCAGACATTCCGCGAGGAGCGTATTGCAGAACCATTCGTTCGCACGCGGCAAAACCAGTTGATTGAGGCCGCCGCCCCCGACTCCAGCATCTTCCGTGTGCCCTACGGCGAGGTTGTAAACGTCGGCGTGGAAGTGGATACTAACCGGAACATTCTCGATTTGAGCGATAATACCTACTACCTCTACTCGGTAGAATTGGAGAATATGGTATTTCCCATGAAGGCTTGCCAAAAGGTGTGCAGAGCGGAGGTGCCCGTTCCATTGCTGGCCAAGAGCCAGTTCTCCGCCAATATGTACTTCGACAACGACAAGCCGGAGCGGGACGGCTACAGAATCAGCGTCACTACGAAAAGCTTAGAGGAAACCACCAATTTCTACCTTGGTCGGCAAGCCTTATACACCAATCCCAATAATTTCAAAGCAGACAGCACAAAGCAGGAACCTGACAGCAGAGCCGATGGTGATGATTTGCGGTCTATAATCAATACGATTACTACCAAAAATGACGCCATAGAAGCAGCCGAAGACTTCTTTCAGCGCGAAGTGGACAATGGCTTAGGTGAACTTACCGACTTTGGCAGAGACTTGCTGCGGGCGCTTGACCGCTTGCCGCCTGACCAAACCATAGAAATCAATATCCGAGGTATGTGTAGTACACACGGTAATTCGACTTATAACGATAGTCTCGCCGTGCGCCGCATCCAGTGTATTACGGAGTTTTTGCAAGACATAACACTCGAGGACGAAGAAGGCTCCGTCCGACGATTGGGCGATTACCTCGATACGAGTGAATTGAATAAACTACAGAAACGCAGGCCCAAGGGCGTAGGAAGACGTATCAAAGTCGTACCTCAACCTTCCGGCGAGCCCAAAGGCACCGTCCGCTATTTCGACGATATGTTGATCAATACCCGGTACAGCGTCGCTGCCGCATCGGACCGTAAAGTGGAACTCTCGGTCAGTATTACAGAACAAGAACCCCCTGATCTTTCGGTATTCGACTTAGGCAAAGGATGTGCGCCTGTTTCGAAACAGGACGATAGCTTAAGCAGTAAAAACCCCAGACAATGAATCGAAAAAGATTAGCAATGGCTTACAACAATATACTTGCTGCTTTGCTGTTAATTGGCATGCTCTTGCCGTTGTCAGCGGAGGCTTCTTTTCACAGCCGCCCCGAAGCCCACTCCGATGAAGGGGCCATGCCAGCAACAATAACTACTGCTGCTGCCCGTGGTATACCTATGCTGCTCAGCGTGGCACCTGACACCGTCAAACCGGAAATCATCCCCATCGCCTGTGAGCTCCATTGCCCTGATTTTGAGCTGGATTGGATCGTTGTCAGAGCCAATTGTGGCCAGGCGGATGGTAAAGCGGAGGTTATCCCCGTAGGATTTCCGGAAGGGACTACATTTGGCTATAGCTGGCCAGGAGGTATCAGCAACACAGCTACGGCAGAAGGATTGGCCCCAGGGGTCTACACCGTAACCGTGACTACCGGCCAAACGGATAACCCTTGGTATCAAGACTGCTTTATCACCACTGATGTGATTGTGGAGACAGTGGATGGGCCAGAGCTGCAAGCCGAAGTGAAAAAGTCCACCAACTGCGCGGAGCAAAATGGTAAAGCAGAACTGACTGTCACGGAAGGAACGCCCCCTTATACCATCGAGTGGTCAGGGCTGAGTACGACCTTGAACGCAGCGGGGACAACCACGCTCAACAACTTAATGCCCGGTTCCAATACGGTGGTCGTTACCGACGATGCAGGTTGTGTGAGTGTCATTGATATCGACGTGTTCGAAGACGAAGGTGGGTTTGGTATAACCTTGGACACAGAAGGCCCTTCGGATTGTGGAGAAACTGACGGTAGTATCACCGTAAATATCTTTGGTGGCGTGTCTCCTTATACGATTACCCTGAATGATAATCCGGCGACGACCGTAACGACGAGTGCCAGCTCTTATACTTTTTCCGACTTGTTCTCTGGTACCTTCACGGTAGAGGTAGAAGATGCTTGGAGATGCGAAGAGACGGATACCGTTGCGCTTTCTGCTATTGACTGTCTGCCTGGCCCTTGGACCGTAACCGATCCAGCCTGTCCAGGGGGGGAAGGTATTATTGAGTTTCTGGGCACCAGCCCCGCACACGAACGCTACGAAGTAAGGCAGATCAACAGCGCAGACCTCTTAGGGGAGGTGAATGGTGATCAGACTTTGTTGTTGCAGTTAGAGCCGGGTAACTATGTAGTCCGCCGCCTAAGTATTCAAGATAGCTGTATCTGTACATTCCAGTTTACCATTGACGATCCTGACCCTTTAAATGTACAAGTGGAAGTTAGGGATGCGGTTTGTGAACCTAGCGGCATTACCGCGGGGGCTATTTCCGTCCCCTACGTCGAGGGCGGCACCCCGCCGTATCAAGTCACCGTAAACGATACGGTCAGCCTACAGGTCGGACAGTTGCTTCCTGACCTGAACCCTGGGAGTTATCGTGTGAAAGTAGAAGATGCTAATGGCTGCCCCATAGGTACAACTGTTGAGGTGGAGGGGGATTCCATACTTACAGGTGGGACCCGATTGGTACAGGAGGTCTGCCCGGATAGCCTCATTCAGGTACAATTGCAGCCTTCTGTCATTGATAATAACCTGGATTACCAGTGGTCTCCCGCTGACAAGCTAGATGACCCAACTTTACCTACGCCTACAGCAACAATCGATGAATCAGCTACCTACTTTGTCACTATTACAGATGGAGCATGCATCGAATTGGAAGACACGATCCGGGTAGAAATCCTGCCAGAAATAGGGCTTTCCGTATCAGGGGATACATTGCTTTGCGGAGCAGAGAGCACTACCATTACGGCTAGTACCTCTGCAAACGTGCAAGTAGACAGCATAAATTGGTTCCAAAACGGGCAGCTTGTCGATGGTGATAACAACAATGAATTTGAGCTATTCGCCACGGAATCGAGCAGTACATTCTATGTAGTCGCTCAAACTGTTCAAGGGTGTACGGATACGGTCTTCTTTCAGCCAGCTCTTATTGGCGAAGAAATTGCGATTACGGTTTTCCCGGAAGACACGACGGTTTGCAGGGGGGAGCCGGTGACGCTTTCTGCTGTTGTCGCCCCTGATCTGCCTACGACTACCCTAAATTGGTTCCTGCTGGGAGACGAGGCCAATAGCTTAGGGCAGCAAGATTCCATCCAAGTTAGTCCAGACAGTAATAGTCAATATGTAATCGAAGCGGCTGGCTTATGCAATACGGTTTATGATACGGTCGCTGTAAATATCATCGAAGATGATTTTACTGTGAATGTAACTACAGTCGCAGACACGATTTGCGTGGGCGACAGCACGACGCTGACGGCGGCTATCACCCCGGACAGCATCAGCGCGGCCATAGAATGGACATTAGACGGCAACCCGGCAGGCAGCG
>JAAAOU010000158.1 GCA_009908745.1 Bacteroidota bacterium | reverse complement strand
GTTTGCCGTAGCGTTGCAGCCGCTGTACGAGAGCTTCTACGCCATCGTTATTGAACCCCAAGCGGTTGATCAGCGCATCGTCGGCGGGCAGGCGGAACAAGCGGGGCTGCGGATTGCCGGACTGTGGGCGGGGGGTGACCGTACCGAGTTCCAAGAAGCCGAACCCCAGCTTTGCCATGCTGCGGTAGTGTTTGCCGTCTTTGTCGAAGCCTGCCGCCAGGCCAACCGGGTTTTTGAAGGTCAATCCAAAGCACTTGCGCTCTAGGGCGGGGTGCTGGTAGCCGTACAGCCGGTTCAAAAGCAGGCCGATACCCGGAATGCTCAATCCTATTTTGAACAAACGGAGCGTAAGGTGGTGCGCCCGTTCCGGCGGGAAGAGGAAGAAAAAAGGCTTGAGGAGATGCTCGTACATGCTTTTTGTGCAAAAGTAGGGTTCTTTTGGCTGATTTTGCATGTTTTGGGCGGCTGCTTCGCTCGGAGAACAGCTGCTTTTACCGTCCGCTGTCAGGGGCATAAAAAAAGGCCAGGTAGAACTTAACTACCCAGCCGGAATCATAATCCCAAAAACTAATCTTATAGCAATACCCGTAAGGGCATGTGATAGTCATATATAATTGTCTGACAAATATACTCAATTGTACATTTACAGCCAAACATATTTGCAATATGCCGCCAAAAAATACCTAGATTGGGGTAGGGAAAAGCTCGGAAAGCCGTATTTACGCCTCTTCTTCCGCTTTTACGAGCAACTGAAAACCATTGCCGTGGATATTCACGATCTCGATATTTTCATCTTTTTTCAGGTATTTTCGCAGTTTGGTCACAAAGACATCCATACTGCGGGCGGTGAAGTAATTGTCCTCGCCCCAGATCTTGGTCAGCGCTTCCGAGCGGGCCAAAATATCATTTTTGTACATGGCAAACAGACGCAGCAGCTGAGCCTCTTTCGGCGACAGCTTGCTCTTTTCCTCCTCCGGGCCCTCCGGGTCGAAGGTCAGAATACGCAGTGGATAATTGAAGTGGTACTTGCCAATGTCAAATTCCTTGATCTCTTCGCGCGGGTCCGCTTTGGCTTGGCTGCGCTTCAGAATGGCCTGTATGCGGTACAGGAGCTCTTCAGAATTGAACGGCTTGGTGATATAGTCATCCGCGCCAATCCGGAACCCCTTGAGCACATCGTCCTTCATGGTTTTGGCCGTGAGGAAGATAATCGGCATATCGTCGTCTTGCTCCCGGACTTCTTCTGCTAGGGTGAAACCATCTTTTTTAGGCATCATCACGTCGAAGATGCAAAGGTCGAATTCCCCCTGATTGTAACTTTCCAGGCCTTGGTCGCCATCGGTGGCCAGCGTTACTTCGTAGTCGTGCATCTCTAGGTAAGACCGGAGCACGTCGCCGAAGTTCTGGTCGTCTTCTACAAGTAGGATTTTATTGTTCGCCATGATCCATCATTTTCTTTGTACTGGAGTTTTGGTTATCGAAGCGGTGCCGGCAGGCTACTGCTTGAAGGGGAAAAACAGGGTAAAAGTACTGCCTTTGCCCAACTCACTTTTAACGTCTATTTGGCCCTGATGTGCAGTTATCATCGCTTTAACGTAACTAAGCCCTAGGCCGAACCCTTTGACATCGTGCAAATCGCCGGTGTGTACCCGGTAGAACTTGTCAAAGATATGCTTTCGCTGCTCCTTGCTCATACCGATGCCCTGGTCCTTGATGGTGACCTCTAGCCCATTGGGTACGTTGCGGGTACTGACCGTAATGTCGGGTTGTTCCGGAGAATACTTGTTGGCATTGTCCAGCAGGTTGTTGATGACATTAGAGATATGCGTCGCATCGCCTTGTATGATGGGCTTGGAGGCTTCGAGCACCGCTTGTGCCGAGCCGTTTTTCTTGTCCACTTGCAAGCTGATGTTGTCCACGGCATTCTGGATAATGTCGTGCATATTGATATCGGACACATTAAGGGAAAAGTCACGCTGGTCAAGCAGAGCCATCTGTAGAACTTTTTCTACTTGACTATTCATACGTTTATTTTCCTGTTTTATTATGTTGGCGAAGCGGCTTACTTTGTCAGCTTTGCCGGCCACGATCGGGCTGGCGATGGAATCTGCTGCCAAAGATATAGTGGCGATAGGCGTTTTGAACTCGTGGGTCATGTTGTTGATGAAGTCCGTTTTCATGGCCGAAAGCTTCTTCTGCCGGAAGATGACGTTGATGGTATAGGCAAAGCAGAACAGGATAATCGTCGTGAAGACGATAGCCCCCAAGAAGTTGAGCCACAGCGACCGCCACACGAAACTCGTGCGCTCGGGGAAGTGGATCATCAGCAGCCCCGGCGACGGCATTTCCTCGGGGAATAAATTCACCCGGTAGCGAGAATTGTAGATGTTGCGGTAGCCGGGCAGGATTTCCTTGGGCTGGGCGTCTTCTACCACGTAATGGCCGTCCACGATGATAAAGCTGCGCTTCTCATTGGAGTATACGCCGTAGTTATAGTCGGTGTTGATGCCCCGGTTAGACAATTCTTGTTGCAGGATTTGATCGAGCTTCTGCAGCTTGATGCGCTCTTCCAGCGGTATTTCTCGGGTATTTTGCTCAAAAAGGACCATGAGCGTGCGGTAGGTATTGTCCCGCCGGCGCATGCACTGCTCGCAGGTACAGGGATTGTTGACTTCAGCCATCAGCTCGTCGAGCAAGTCACCGTGGGTGAGGTGGGTGTTTTCGCCTGTGCCGACGACCACTTCGGCGCTCGCCTGAAAGGAGCCTTGCCCGTCGCCGCCCTTTTGGAAGTACTGCGCCATATAGCCGTTGACCGAGTGGTTGAAGACTTCGCGGTTTTCTTCTGCCTCGAGACGTTTGGTCACGGTATTGAGCGCGGCGTAGATGTTTTTCTCAAAACGGTCTTCGTTGACCTGCACGGCGGTGCGTATCAGGTCCATTTGCAGCACCACCACACCGATGACGGCTGCACTCATCAAACCAATAATAGCCCAGATAGCTTTCTTATTCATGAGCGACAATTTCAGTAATAATACAACACCAGCCTTACAAAGTTAGGCATTTTGCTTGCTGCTGCCCGCCATTTAACAGTCCTTTAACGGCAAGGTAATGTGCTTGGTAAACTTATTTTATTCATGGTGGGGGAACAAAGTGCCCGGTCACCTTCCACGTTTTCTACCGTAACGTTCAACCGAATGCTTTCTGACCGTCCTTTTATCGTTTCCATCTCCCGGATATTCACGGGGAAAGCGACCGTGATGTCATCCCAGCCGTCCGCTGCAAAGTACTCCGCCATGCGGAAAGACGACATTGTGATCGCTTTTATGCCGTAATCCCGCAGCCAGCGGGCGACTTCTATGGCCAGCGGGGTCTTTGTGTGCGGGCGCAGGCGGATGCCCAGCTGCTGGGCTTTTTCAGCCATCCGACGTAGGTTTCCTCGGCAAATGTTTTCGTGCAGGAGCAGGGTCGGGGTGGTGATATCTTCGAACATGCAGCCTTTTAGTGGAAAGATAAGTAATGCTGCTGGTTTTGCGGAGCTAAAATGGATAGCGCCGCCAAGAGCAGCCCGGATTGTGAAATCCAAACAAAGCGGCGCGGCAAGAGCCTATCCTCCGCATACGGCTCGGTAGTAACCGTATTTTTGAGGGCGGCGCCCGCCTTGTAGTGCCCCTTAGTCAGCCCAGTGTCAAACGTGATATATTTTAAAAATAGCGCCTAAGCCATTGCTAGACCGTTTACACAAAAATATAGTCACTTTGCCCACCATCGCTCCAAATTATGTTTTCGTTACGAACCGTCCGACACACGAAAATAGCAAGGCTAAATCTATCGTTTTGAAAATTCAATAAATAATGAAACCAACTATTGTCGCTTGCTTCCGTTTCGGTATTGCATCTAAAAAAAATCAAAAGATATGGCTTTTACAGGCAGAAAATTCCCAAGCATTGAGGTCAATGCAATGAACGAGATGGGAGACACCATCAAGATCAACGTTGTCGAGAAAGCGATCAATCAAGGCAAGAAAGTGCTGCTGTTGTGGTACCCCAAAGATTTCACCTTTGTGTGCCCTACCGAGCTGCACGCGTTTCAGGAGGCGTTGGAGCGGTTTGAGGAGCGCAATACCATCGTCATTGGTGCTTCTTGCGACACGCCCGAAGTGCACTTCGCTTGGTTGAGCACGCCCAAAGACGACGGTGGTATAGAAGGAGTAACCTATGATCTATTGGCGGATAGCAACCGCAATTTGGCTAGTATTCTTGGCATACTCGATACGGCCAATGAGCGCGTTGACGAAGCAACCGGCGCTACGATCCGCGATGGCGATAACGTTACCTACCGGGCCTCTTACCTAATCGATGAGGAAGGGACGGTATTTCACGAGGGCATCAACCACATGCCGCTCGGCCGCAACGTAGAGGAGTACCTGCGCATCATTGACGCGTACAAGCACTATCAAGTTAAAGGGGAAGTTTGCCCCGCCAACTGGGAAGAAGGCAAAGAGGCAATGGCAGAGGACCGTGAGAGTGTCGCGGCTTACCTGAGTGCAAATTAGAGCGTACCCCGCAAAACGAGTTAAAAACTAAAAAAACAGACTACCATGATAACCGAAGTAAAAACAGACAACCTCAAAGAAATTGTCGACAGCGAAGGCACTGTCGTTGTACAGTACTCTGCGGGCTGGTGCGGCAACTGCCGTATTATGAAGCCCAAGTTCAAAAAGCTGGCGAACGAAAACGAAAACACCAAATTCGTGATCGTGGACGCCGAGAAGAACCCGGAGTCGCGCAAATTGGCGAAGGTGGACAACCTGCCGACGTTCGCTGCATTTAAAAACGGTCAAATGGTCAATCAGGTACAGACCAACAAGTTTGACATCTTAAAAGAGTTGATCCATGAAGTTGCCGATAATTAAAAAGCTGGCAGCGTTTGTAGCGGATGACCGCGATCAGGACTTCCTGTTGGAAACCATAGACACCTTGGAAGCTATCAGTGAAGTCCCTTCATTAAAAGACGAAGAGCTCGATGTCATCGGGGAGTTGCTCTCCAATCTCTACGGTGCCGTCGAAGTGCAAAAAGAGATTGACGCGGGCACGCCGCAGCGCGAAGCCTTAAATGGTTTTATGAAACGGGTGATGGGGTCTATCGACGTGTAAAGTCTCCCGAATGAGCCTATGTCATCAACTGGGCTGAGGTGAGCAGCTTCAGCCTGTAGTAAAATAAAAGCCGAGTTGTGCGTACGTGGTGCTGATACTCCTTGCGGCGGGTTTAATCCTGCTCACGGAGGTGAAGATAAGCATCACCAGTACAGTCTCGGCTTTTTCTTTTGGACTAGATTATAGCTGCTGGGGTTCAGCTACCGGCTGAGGCAGCGCTTTCTTCAACTGGTAGAATATCCCACCACCCCCGTGCGACCATATCGGCGCGCGGACGCCAATTTTGATCAGCCCGCGGTTGATCCAGAAATTGCAGGTGTTGAAAGCATGGTAGGCACCTTTGGCTTCGTAGAAACTATCGTTGACCGTGTAGCCTTTGCCGGGCAGATGGATGGCCTGGCCCGCCTCTTCCCGGAAATAACTGCAGATATAATCGCACAATTGCAGGTACTGCTCCGCGCTAAGGTGGATGGATGCTAGGCGCTTTTGGCCCATGGGCAGCTCCGGGTGGGCGGTGATGTGCATCAGGGTTGGTGTAGGGATCAGCATGGCACGGGCGGCTACGCTCGGCTTTAAGTTTTTCCACTCGTCTACCTCCAGGTAAAAGCCGCGGTCGCCCCAGCCGATACCGAGGTAGGTTTGTTCTGTAAGCGGCGTTTCGTAATGGCGGTCGTCCAGCACTTTATTCCAGTTGAAGTAGGGGGAAATGCTGGGTAGCACATAGTCCACGTGCACACCATTGGACACCACATATATTTCGATATCCCGTCTTATGTTCTGGTATTGCCGATTGGCGGGGATGGTGAAGCAGAGCAGGCCCGCCAAGCTGTATAACAGCACGAAGGCTAGAAACCCCACCAATAAACACCCCAAGATTAACAGTAGCGTCATAGCGAGAAAATTTCTGCAAAAAAACGCCTTCAGTTGTTAGGCAAATACGATTTTGGTGCTAATTTTTTGTTAAGTTTTAACGGAAGTAGGGTTGCTGAAAATGTCCCTATTGTAATAATAAAACCAAATACTGATGGAAAATAAGCTCCAAATCCTCTCCGTCAAGCCCGAGAATGTAGACGAATACGGGCTCTTCTGCGTGAAAAGTAAGACAAACCCTGGCTATGGAAAGAAGTTAGACTGGTTCCTCAAAGAATACCCCAAGGGGCTGCGACTGAAAATACTGCAGGAACAAGAAGGGCGGCAAATTGGCTTCATCGAGTATACCTCCGCCGAGCGTGCTTGGCGGCCGGTGGTGGCCCCTGGGTATTTGTTCATTCACTGCTTGTATGTCTACAAAAAAGATGACAGGGCAAAGGGATATGCAAGTAGGCTTATTGAAGATTGTATGGAGGCTGCCCGACGACAAGGCAAAGCGGGTGTGGCAGTGACGACCAGCAAAGGCCCATGGATCAGCACGAAGCAGGTGTTTCTGAAAAATGGCTTTATGCAAACCGATCAGCGTGATGGGTTCGAATTGATGCACTTTCCGCTGCGGGAAGGCCCAGCGCCCTATTTCCCGGACTGGCAATCACAGCAGGAAAAATACCCAGGCTGGCAACTGTTCTATGCCCATCAGTGCCCTTGGCACCAGAAATGCGCGGAAGAACTAGCACGTGAGGCTCAGTTGCAGGATGTGCCCCTTCAGCTGACAGAGATCACGACCCCAAGCATGGCGCAGGAGATGCCCTCTGGCTTCGGTACTTTTGCCTTGACAAAGGAACGGAAGGACCTGGAGTACCACTACATTAGTACAACCCGCTTTAAAAATATTTTGAAAAAGCAAGGCCGTAGTTGAGGAAATGGGGTAGGAAAGGAAAAAACCAATAAATTCCGTAGCTTTTCGCTTCTCTAATCAACTTTTCATTATGAAAAAATGGGTCAAAACCGTACTGATCGCACTGGGCAGCCTGCTCCTGCTCGCCATTATTGCCGGCCTGGGAGGCTGGTTGTACCTTCGCTCCAATTTCCTGTATTTTGAAAAAGATTACCCCGAGCCTACCGGGCTATCCACCCTGGATATAGCTGGTTACACCTTCGTGGACCGCAATAGCAACGGGCAGCTCGACCCCTACGAAGACGGCCGCTTACCGCTGGACAAACGGGCAGCTGACCTTTTAGCCCGGATGACGTTGGAGGAGAAAATCCACCTGCTCAAAGGCTCAGGCATGGCCTCCGGGCTTGGCATGACCGAGCCGGGTGAGGGCATTCCGGGCGCGGTGGGCACCATCGTACCTACCCCACGGCTAGGCCTTCCTACCCTCTATTTATCGGATGGGCCGGCAGGTCTGCGGATTCAGCCCAACCGCGAGGGGGAAGACCGGACGTACTACTGCACTGCTTTCCCGATTGCGACGATGCTGGCTTCCACTTGGAATACCGACCTCGTCCACGGCCTGGGGCAGGCTATGGGCAACGAAGCGCTGGAATATGGCATTGATGTTATTCTCGGCCCCGGAGCTAATATACATCGCCACCCTTTTTGCGGGCGCAACTTCGAATATTACTCCGAAGACCCTGTACTAACAGGTAAGATAGGAGCCGCTATGGTCAACGGCATTGAGTCCAATGGCGTAGGCACTTCGGTAAAGCATTTCGTCGCCAACAACCAGGAGACAGACCGCCACCTGAACAACGCCATCGTATCGGAGCGCGCGCTGCGAGAAATCTACCTCAAAGGGTTCGAGATCATCGTGAAAGAAGCTCAGCCTTGGACCATTATGTCTTCCTACAACCGGGTCAACGGCACCTACGCTTCCGAAAGCCCCTACCTGCTTACGGATGTTCTGCGCCGGGATTGGGGCTTCGGGGGTATTGTCATGTCCGACTGGTTCGGCGGGCAGGATGCCGTAGCGCAGATCAAGGCCGGCAACGATTTGCTAGAGCCGGGTACCAACAAACAATGGAAAGCGCTACAGCAGGGCTACGAGGCGGGAACCTTGCCGGAGGCGGCAATAGATACGGCGGCCCGGCGCATCCTAAAACTAATTCTGAAGTCGCGCAAGATGGCGGGGTACGCCTATCAAAACAACCCCGACCTTACGGCACATGCCCGCGTGGCCCGGCAGGCGGCGGCAGAAGGTATGGTCCTGCTGAAGAACGAAGGCGCCCTGCCGCTGCAAAAAGGGCAGGAAATCGCCCTGTTGGGCGTTACCTCCTATGACTTTATCGCTGGCGGTACTGGCTCAGGGGATGTCAACGAAGCCTACACGGTGGCGCTTGAAACAGGCTTGGAGGCTGCGGGCTTTTCTATTAATCCGGCTGCCCGGCAATGGTTTGAAGCGCACAAGGCAGCGCACGCCTCTGAATTCGTCAAACCGGAAGGCATGCAAGCCATGACGCAGCCCTATGACCCACCCGAAATGGCGTACACGGATGCGCAACTGGAACAAGCCGCTTCGGAGGCCGATGTTGGCATGTTTACCATTGGGCGCAATAGCGGCGAAGGAGGTGACCGGGTGGAACAGGGCGACTTCCTGCTTTCCGAACCGGAACAATCGCTGCTCAACCGCGCCTGCAACATTTTTCAGTCCGCTGGCAAGCCGCTGATCGTGGTCCTCAATATTGGCGGTGTCATGGAGACGGCTTCCTGGAAAAACCGCCCCGATGCTATCCTGCTGGCCTGGCAGGGCGGGCAAGAAGGCGGCCATGCTGCAGCCGATGTACTGAGCGGCCGTGTCAATCCCTGTGGGAAGCTCCCCATGACCTTCCCGCTTCAGGTGTCTGACCATGCGTCACACGCCAATTTCCCCTTGCAGGGCGGGGCCATCAACTTTCTCAAATTGCTAATGGGCGAGGAGGTTAAGCCCGAAGAAGAGCAAGTTCGTAACCGGGATTTTACCCGCTACGAGGAGGGCATCTACGTCGGCTACCGGCACTTCGACAAAGCAGGACTGAGCGTTTCCTACCCATTCGGCTACGGGCTTTCGTACACCCGTTTTGAATACAGCAATCTAGACATTGAGGCAGCAACGGATACCATTCACCTGAAGCTTAGGGTACAAAACACTGGCACGCAAGCCGGGCGGGAGGTGGTGCAAATCTACGCCGCCAAGCCCGATGCTACCGTAGACCGGCCCCTGCAGGAGCTGAAGGCTTTCGCCAAAACGCCGCAACTAGCGCCGGGGGCAGCTGCTGTCCTGTCGTTTCCTATTCCGGTAGCAGACCTACGGTATTGGAGTGAACAACAGCAAAAGTGGATACTAGAGCCCGGCACTTACCGGTTCAAAGTGGGGGCTTCCTCCCGAGATATCCGGCTTGAAAAGACCGTGGAGCTGTAAGAGCCTACGCTACTCCTCCAACGCCCCAATCACCGCGCGGTAGATATTTTCCGCCAGCGCCTCAGCATCCGCTGTGGGGGCAATCTCCAGGCGGATGGGGTCCTTC
>JAAAOU010000293.1 GCA_009908745.1 Bacteroidota bacterium | reverse complement strand
AAGGCAGCCCGCAGGCAAAAGCGGGCTGCTTTGGGCGGGACACTAAAAAAGACAGAGCCGGGCATTCCCTGATGGGAGTGTCCGGCTTTTTTTGTGCCTTAGCGCTGTCGCGTGGATGGCCCAAGCCCGAATAATTAAGCAGGCTTACAATAAGATGATTGCTAAGTTTTTTACCCTTGGATGAAAGGGTAGTCCCCGGTGCTCTTCAACATTAGAGCTCATTGCACTAAACATTGGGGGGCTCAAAAATATTTACCTATTTTAATGGGGACCATAAAAGCATAAAACGAGGATAATATGGACGAAAAACTGGTTTCTGCCATGCGTACTGGCAATATGGAACTGGCCAAACAAGCTATTGCAGCCCATCCAGAGGCCGTACATTTGGCAGACGAAAGAGGGTTTACGCCATTAGTACTTGCTACCTATCTGGAGCAAGTCGACATTGCCCGTTTATTATTAGAGAAGGGGGCAGAGGTAAACCGGCAAGATGCAGCTGGCAATACTGCTCTGATGGGGGTCGTCTTTAAAGGCCATGAGGGGTTAGTGGACCTGTTGCTGGAGCATGGTGCGGAGATAGACAAGCAAAACCACAGCGGCTCTACTGCCTTGATCTTTGCCGCCACTTACGGGAAATTGAGCATGGCGAAAAAGCTACTAGAACATGGCGCGGATACTAATATCAAAGATACTGAAGGGCGAAGTGCTCAAGAACATGCGGATGAGCAAGGCCACACCGCACTCTCAACGCTCTTGAAAGAACACAGCCAATCGTAGCCTAGCTTGCACACTGTACCATCGACAAGGCGAACACAACCGTCGTGATTGCCGTTTTGTTCTAAACTTGGGAGTTGGCTCCTTAGAACGAAAAAGACGATTGAATGAACCGCCTGCAGTACGAAACTAGCCCTTACCTTTTGCAACATGCCCACAACCCTGTGGATTGGTATGCTTGGAAGCCCGAAGCTTTTGAGCAAGCGAAGGCCGAGGATAAACCCATCCTCGTAAGTATCGGCTACAGTACTTGCCACTGGTGCCACGTAATGGAACGAGAAAGTTTTGAAAACGAGGCGGTCGCTGAATTTATGAATGAGCACTTCATCAATATAAAAGTAGACCGGGAGGAACGGCCGGATGTAGATCAGATTTATATGGAGGCCTGCCAAGCGATCAATGGTTCTGGCGGCTGGCCGCTGAACTGTTTTCTGTTGCCCGACGGGCGGCCGTATTTTGCGGGCACTTATTACCCACCGCAGCAAATGCACAACCGCCCTTCCTGGATGCAGCTGATGGCTTACATGAGCGACGCCTATGCCAAGCGCCGCGAAGAGGTCGAGCAGCAGTCCGCCCAATTGATGGACGCCATACAGCGGAGTGAACGCTTGTTCTTGAACGACGGCGGGGGCGCCACTGGAGAAAACGGGCATTTTACGGTGCAAGCCACCGACAATATCCGTGACAGGTTACTGGAGCAAGCCGACCGGGAAGCTGGAGGGTTTGGCCGAGCCCCTAAGTTTCCTGGGACTATGGCCCTGCGGTATTTGCTGGATTACCACCGGGTACATGGGAGTGCCACGGCGGAAGAGCATCTGACTTTTTCCTTAGACAAAATGATTCGGGGGGGCATCTATGATCAGTTAGGGGGTGGTTTTGCCCGTTACGCTACAGATCGAGCTTGGTTGGTACCCCACTTTGAAAAGATGTTGTATGATAATGCGTTGCTGGTCGGTTTGTTGTCTGATGCCTACCGCGCCTTTGGGTCATCATCGTACGAAACTATTGTGCGGGAAACCCTGGCTTGGGTGGAACGGGAAATGACAAGCCCCGAAGGTGGTTTCTATGCAGCGCTGGATGCGGATTCAGAAGGGGAGGAGGGGAAATTTTACGTTTGGCAGAAATCTGAAATCGAAGCATTGCTCTCCGCCGAGCAGTCGGAGCTCTGTTGTGCATACTATGGGGTTTCGGAAGCCGGTAACTGGGAAGGGACCAACATTCTCCACCGGCCTCAGTCGTTGGCTGATTTTGCCATTAGCCGAGGGATGACGCGTGAGCAGCTCAGGGCACAGCTCTCCGATGCGCGCATGCGCCTGTTTGCAGCCCGCGAGCAAAGGGTCCGCCCTGGCCGGGACGAAAAGGTGATTTTAGCGTGGAATGCCATGATGGCCACGGCTTACGCCAAAGCTTACGCGGCATTTGGGGAAGCTGATTATCTAGAGGCGGCTGAACGCAACCTGGATTTCCTGCTCCGAAAATTAGCTATGCCGGATGAGCCGCGTCTCTATCATACTTACAAAGACAAGCAAGCCCAATACGAAGCTTATCTCGATGACTACGCGCTGCTCGTGGAAGCTATGCTGGCCGTATACCAAGTCCGCTTCGAAGAAAAATGGCTGCACAAGGCCAGAGCCATAACGGACTATCTACTGGAGTACTATCTTGACTCAGCCGATAATTTGTTTTATTTTACAGCAGCGCACCAAAAAGACCTGCCGCTACGCCGTAAAGAAATGTACGATAGTGCAACGCCTTCCGGCAATTCTACCATGGTGCACAATCTTCAGCGCCTAGCTATTCTGTACGGGCGGGAAGATTACCGTCGGGTTGCAGTGGAGTTGCTGCAGTCGATCAAAGCGTCCGTAGAAAAGTACCCGCTCTCTTTTTCCCGTTGGGCGAGGGCGTTGCTCTACGAAGCGCACCCTTTTTACGAATTAGCCGTTGTGGGAGCACAAGCACACGCAAAAGCCAAGCATCTCAACGAAACTTATTTACCCAATACCGTGCTTATGGCTTCAGCTACGGCGCAGGACAATTGGCCGTTGTTAGCAGGTAGAAGCGCGGATGGCGATACTAATATCTTTATCTGTCAAGAATACGCCTGCCAACAGCCCGTTAAAACAGTAGAGGAGGCTAAGGAACGCCTAGTTAAACTATAAAAGCATAACGAAGGGAGGTACGGTCTAGCTATACGAATAGGGTATACCTACTGCCACCGCTGAAAGCAATCCGGACCTTACCCTTTGCTACTAATATCATCAAGCTAATGAAAAGGACTACAACAATTCTGCTCTTCCTGCTGGGCACGCTATTCACCCTCGCCGCGCAGCAGCCCGCTCAGTACAGTTTGTTCATGATGAATAAGCTCAACTGGAACCCGGCCTACGCCGGTATGGAAAACTCCTTGGTCGCCACCGGTATTTACCGGTCGCAATGGCAAGGCATAGAGGGCAATCCCATCACGCAAAATATCGGTGTGCATTTACCGGTCAATATCATCAGCAGCGGGTTCGGGCTCAACTTGGAAAACGACGAGCTGGGGGCGCAGAGCCGCACCACCGGCACGGCTATGTTCAATTATCAGCTGCCGCTCAGCCGCCGTGCCGTACTGGCGTTGGGGGTAAGTGCCGGCTTTTCACAACGCACCTTGGACGGCAGCAAACTGCGTACGCCAGAAGGCGATTATGTAGCAGGAACGATCATCCATAATGACGCACTATTGCCCGTGACGCCCATCTCCGGCAATTTAATGACCTACGGTGCTGGGGTCTACTTCCTTTCCGAGCAGCTGGAGCTGGGTTTTTCTGTCCGCCACCTGACCGAACCATCGGCCCCCCTGAGTGATGCCCTCAGTATGCAGCTTAGCCGGGCTTACTTCTTCAATGCGCAAGCCCATTTCGACATCAATAGCAGCATTACTTTCCACCCCGCTGCCATAGTACGGTCTGACGGCGTGCAAATACAAACCGATTTGGCAGCACTTTTCCGCTATAATGGCAATATCACAGCTGGAGCGTCGTTAAGAGGATATGACAGTAACAGCTTGGATGCGGCCGCTTTGATCGTCGGCTTCAAGCTCAACGACCATATCTCGGTGGCTTATGCCTATGATTTTACCCTTTCAGCAATCAGCCAAGTGAGCAACGGCTCCCACGAAGTGATGCTGAATTACAACCTGAACAGGCCCATAGGCAAAGGCCGGCCGCCTAAAATTATTTACAACCCTCGTTCCCTCTAGCGGGCATCCATAAAAGTAAGCCGGGCTGTGAATGCAACACACAAAGGCGTGGAGGCGGCAAATAGGGGCAAGGCTTTGTTTGGCAAGCTAAGCCGGCGAGCGGGCGTTTAGAAGGACAAGTTTCCAAAAAGGAAAAATTAATTTTTGATAAGATAGGCAAACAGCCTATATTTACGATCGCTTTACTAGACCGTATTATATATTCTGAAGGAAAACAAGGGTGTTAACATGAAAAGACTATTCAAAATCTCACTAGTCCTGCTAGTGTTTGTTGCCGCTTCCTGTGGCAGCAGCGAAAACGGCCAGTTGGTTGGGGTGTTAGACCGGCCCTCTTGGCAAGGTATCAATCCTTATGGTATGGTATATGTGCCTTCTGGTACATTGCACATCGGACCGTCTGACCAGGACGTCAGCAATACGTTCGTGCAACGCCAGAAAGCAATCTCCATCCAAGGGTTTTACATGGACGATACCGAAATTACCAATAACGAATACCGCCAGTTCGTACACTGGGTCCGGGATTCATTAGCGCATGCCTACCTCGAGCACTATGTCGTGACAGACAACGGTGACGAGTTCATAGACTGGGAGTACGAGATCGATTGGTCCGATGAGACTTTGCAAGACCTCTATTACCAAGGTGATGACCGTTTCGCAGGCAAAAAAGAATTGGACGCCAGTAAGCTGGTTTTCGAATACGAGTGGTACGATTGGCAAAAAGCGGCGCACGACCGCGGCCGCTCCCCACGCAACTCGTTCATTCAGCGTAGAAAAGTCAATATCTACCCGGACACGCTGGTTTGGATACGCGACTTCTCTTACTCTTACAACGAGCCGATGACGCGTAACTACTTCTGGCACCCCGCTTTTGACGACTACCCCGTAGTGGGCGTAGACTGGCACATGGCCAACGCTTTTGCCTATTGGCGTACGAAGCTTTGGAATACTTACCAAAAAGAGCGTGGCAACGGCATCAACTCTGAAGATTTCCGCCTGCCTACGGAGCACGAGTGGGAATACGCTGCTCGCGGTGGCCACGATCTAGCGATGTATCCTTGGGGTAATTACTACACCCGTAATGGTAAAGGCTGCTTGCTAGCTAACTTCAAGCCGGGCCGGGGCAATTACCCTGAAGACGGCGGCTTGTACACCGTACGTGCTGACGCTTACTTCCCGAATGATTACGGTCTGTACAACATGGCGGGCAACGTCGCTGAATGGACGGTTACCGCATACTACGACAATGCCTATTCTTTCTTGCACGATCTGAACCCGGACATCCGCTACGATGCCAAGGACGATGATCCGGAAGCTTACAAGCGTAAAGTGATCCGTGGCGGCTCTTGGAAGGATATTGCGCACTACATGCAGACCGGTTCTCGCCACTGGGAGTATCAGGACACAACAAAGTCTTACATCGGCTTCCGTTGCGCCTTGACTTTCTTGGGGCGTTCACTCAACGACTTCTAATAAGCAATCACGCAACACATATAAGCTGGGAAGGAACGTTTCAATCGATTTCAGGAAACGTTCCTTCCCAGCTTTTCTACTACTCCGCTTTGACCAACCACCTTATTTACTCTTTACCCTGCTTTCAAAACAGTTTCCTCTTGCTCACCCCTAGTAGCAAGAGCCACCTGTTTTTGTGCGGGTAGTGAACGATAAAGGGAGCGGTCAATGGGGGCTTAGTTAGAAAATCGAAAAAATGTGGTGCCGCCTTGTAACCTTTCGGCAGGCACTCATTATGAAGGTGGGTTTGAAAATAGCCAAACCGACAAGCATTACACATTCACAACAAATTTCTAAAAGACAACGAAAGATGAGTTTCTTAAAGTCAAAAGGGTTCAAGTACATTAAAAACCTGATCATCGGTGTAGGAGCGTCTGTAGTATTGATGGGAGCGCTTTTCAAACTGGAAAGCTGGGAAGGTGCCTCCACGATGTTGATCGTCGGACTTTCCGTGGAAGCTTTTATTTTCCTCTTCTTGGGGTTGATTGGCCCAGAGCCCGACTACTACTGGGACAAGCTCTACCCTGGCTTGAGCGATTATAATTCCAATATCGCACCCCTTACCGAAGGCGATACATCTAGCATGCCAGCCTCTACCCAGCTGAATGGCGAGGTGGTGGAGCAGCAACTGGGCGGCATGCTCACGGAGTTACAGACCATGTCGAAAAGCCTCTCTTCGCTCAAGGCCTTGCAGGAGGTCGACTTCTCTGGCACGAGCGACCAAATCAAAACCATGAGCAACTTCTACTCGAAGTTGAATGAAGCAATGGCGGACTTGAGCGATTCTTTGGAGGATACGAAGAAGTACAAGGATCAACTGGCTCACCTGAATGAGAACATCGGTTCTTTGAACAGCACGTACAGCCAGCTGAACAACGTGTACGGCAACGTTATCTCTGCTATGTCTAATGTCAAGCAGCAGTAAGCCGGGCCGCAATTCCTGCGTATTATTTTTTTGAATTTTCTAAAAGCAATTTGCTATGTCAATACCTAAGGAGCCGCGGCAGCTCATGATCAACTTGATGTATCTTGTGCTGACCGCGCTACTGGCGCTTAACGTTTCAGCGGAGGTGATGAACGCTTTCTTTACCCTGGATGAGGGGAATAAGGCTAGTATGAAGACGGTAGAGTCTCAGCTGGAGCAAACCGTAAGCAGCCTCAAAAACCTCCTGAGCGACGAGTCCAAAGCAAAATACCGGCCCATTGAGCCCGCCGTAGACCAAGTGCGCTCTACCATTAGCAGTTTCAACTCCTACGTCACGGACCTGCGGGACGAGTTGATCGATGCTGCTGGCAACAACGACGGTGAAGTCAATGAAGGAGACTACATCGAAAGCTACGGCAAGCGGGTGCCCAAAGGCAAGAAGAACAAGGACATTACCACCCGTATGCTCGTTGACGAAGGCCGCGGCGAGGAGCTCAAGGCTAAAATCATAGAAACCAAGGATCAACTGGTCAAAATTTACTCCGACCTGCTCAATGAGCACGGAGAAGAGTTTGGCTTGAAGCCGGAAGGCATCCAGAACCGGATCCAGAACATCGGTCAAAACCTGCCTTTTGGTATCGACGATGAGACTTGGAAAGACAGCAAGGACAAGAAAAGCTGGGCGGATTTCAAATTCCGCCAGATGCCCTTGGCCGCTGTACTGCCTTTGATGAGCCAAATGCAATCAGACGCCAAAAGCTCTGAAGCTGCACTGGTCAACAGTATGGCAGAACTCGCTGGTGGCCGTGTCGTTGAGTTCGACGCTTTCTTCCCGGTGGTACAGGCTGAAAAAGCTTACGTCATCAAAGGAGAGCCGTTCAACGCGGAAATATCTGTGGGTACTTACTCCACGCAGATTAACCCGGATGACATTAAAATCAGGGTCAATGGAAGCCAGTTGAAAGTCAACGAAGATGGCAAGGCGGAGTACTCTACCCGTACCACTTCTACCGGTAAGAAAACCCTGAAGATGCAAGTGGAAGTTACCAACCCACTAACGGGTGAAGTAACGGATGGCGAAAGCACCTTCCAGTACGAGGTCGGTACCCGTTCGGCTACCGTTTCAGCGGATAAGATGAACGTGTTCTACATCGGTGTGGAAAACCCGGTATCGGTTTCTGCAGCCGGTGTGTCCAGTAACGACTTACGCGTGAGCGAGTCTGGCCCGATCAGCATCCGGCCGGTGAATCGCGCCAATGGCAAGTATGTGGTTACCGCTAATAAGCCAGGTGAGGCAAAAATCATCCTCTCTGGAGGTGGCCTGCCTAGGACGCCCTATGATTTCCGCGTCAAGCGCATCCCTGACCCAGTCGCCCGACTTTCCAAAAAGTCTAGTGGTACTATGGGTACTGGCGAATTCAAAGCGCAAGGTGGTGTAGGCGCGTTCTTGGACAACTTTGATTTCGACGCAAACTGTAAAATCCAAGGCTTTACGCTTGTACACGTAGCCGCCCGTCAGGACCCTGTGGAGTCCATCAACGCCGGTGCCCGCTACAACTCGCAGTCTCGCCGCCTCGTCAACAAGGCGAAGCCCGGCGACATCTACTACTTTGATGATGTGAAGGCGCGTTGCCCCGGCGACAACGTGGGCCGCCCGATCAACTCAATGGTCTTTAAGATTAGATAAAAATTCTATGTGTTACGGCTTGGCTTCTGCTCAGCCGTAACACATATTTTCCTTACCTTGCGCAAAATAGGTTAAGGATATTCGCCGTTATAATGGCGATTCTTTTAAATGAAAGGGTTTCAGGGAGGCCATGAGGAAATTACACACTTGTAAGCCGGAATTTTCCCAAGAATTGCTCAGCTGCCCTAGCCCGTCAAAGCGGTCATTTTTGCTGGCCGTGGTCAAATTCTCGTTCAAAAACTTATTATTAAACTATCAGCCATGAAGATCGCTCTGAAACTGCTAGGCATAAGCTTATTGTTGTTCTTCTTCGTTAGCCCCGCAGCGGCACAGACTCCCGATAACCTCATCATGACCGAGTCTGGCGAAATGAACGCAGAAAAGCCCCTCGACGATATTGTAGAAAAGAAGCTCACGTTCGAAAAGCGGGTGCTTCCCTACGACCACATCCGCGAAGCGGATATCTTTTGGGAAAAGCGCATTTGGCGCGTTATTGACGTCCGTGAAAAGATGAACTTGCCGTTCGCTTATCCCGAACGTCCTTTCTTTACTGTGCTTCTCGAAGCCGCTGAAGCTGGCGAAATCACCGTCTACAGCACGGAGGATGACAAGTTCTCTATCCCGTTGACACCCGATGAGGTGGCTTCTATGGGCGCCAGTATTGATACCATCGCAACCGTGGACCCGGAAACCTACGAAGAAACCTACCAAGTTGTCCGTAACGAAGTCAACCCGCAGGATGTAAAACGTTTCCGCCTGAAGGAAATCTGGTTCTTTGACGAAGAATCCTCTACTATGCAGGTACGTATCTTGGGTATTGCACCCCTGATCGAAGAATACGACGACAACGGCAACTTGAAGTACGAGCGCCCCATGTTTTGGGTATACTACCCGGAAGCGCGCGAAGTGCTGGCTCGCGAACGCGTGTTCAACATCGCCAACGACTCTAGCCCGATGAGCTACGAAGACCTGTTCGAAATGCGGTACTTCTCCAGCTACATCTACAAAGAGTCCAACGTGTTTGACCGCCGTTTGCAAGACTACCTTTCTGGCACCGACCTGCTGATGGAAGCGGATAAAATCCGGCAGGAAATCTTCAACTTCGAACACGACCTTTGGGCTTATTAAGCCGACGGCTTCTTTAGTTGAAGGTAAAGGCGTTTCTGGAATCCTCCGGAGACGCCTTTATTTTTTGCCCGCCCTCAAAATCCCAACTCCCGGCCTTCCTAAACTGCGTACTTACTGCTATCTTCGCCCCTTCTAAAGTAATTTGAACCCATGACTGCACAGGAAAT
Source organism: Bacteroidota bacterium (assembly GCA_009908745.1). GTDB lineage: Bacteria > Bacteroidota > Bacteroidia > Chitinophagales > Saprospiraceae > Phaeodactylibacter. Next base: position 118 of record JAAAOU010000293.1, on the reverse strand, counting down.
TCGCCAAGCTTTTCTAGACTTTTTCCGCGAGAAGGGCCACAAGATCGTACCCTCGGCGCCTATCGTGAGCAAGGATGACCCTACGCTCATGTTCACGAATGCGGGGATGAACCAATTT
>JAAAOU010000137.1 GCA_009908745.1 Bacteroidota bacterium | reverse complement strand
GTGGAATACGGATATTGGCCACCGGCGGAAGGTGAAGTCATATCAAGTAGAAACGGCATGGTACGCCAACTACAGCAAACACAGCGCTGCCCGGCTGCCGCGCTGCCTGGCCATCGAGAGGCAGGGGGAGGAGGTGCTGATGGTGCTGGAAGACCTGGATGAAGCAGGCTACCCCCTACGCAAACCGGCACTCCTGTGGGACGAGATCGCTTCCTGCTTGGGCTGGTTGGCCCGCTTTCACGCCAGTTATCTGGGAGAGGAGCCGGAGAAGCTATGGGAGGTGGGGACCTATTGGCACCTGGCAACCCGCCCGCAGGAATTGGCGGCATTGAATGACCCAAAGTTAAAAGAGGCGGCCCCCGCCATTGACGAAAAGCTGAATACCTGTACGCACAAAACCTTCGTCCACGGCGATGCCAAGCTAGCTAACTTTTGCTTTGCCCCCGACGGGCAGGTGGCTGGCGTCGATTTTCAGTACGTTGGCGGGGGATGCGGCATGAAGGACGTGGCTTACTTTGTCGGCAGCTGTCTGGACGAAAAGGATTGTGAACGATTGGAGGCACAAATATTGGATACCTACTTCGCCTGCTTGCAAAGCGAATTGGGGCAAAGCAACGAAGCGCTGGAGCGCGAATGGCGGCCCCTGTACCGGGTAGCTTGGGCAGACTTCCACCGTTTTCTGAAAGGGTGGAGCCCCGGCCACTGGAAAATCAACGGCTACAGCGAACGGGTGACAGCAGAAGTGATCAAGAATCTTTAGCAATGAACCTAATACAACTCAGCGAAATAGCCGTCAAAGCCGCCCTTGCCGCCGGCAAAATTATTCAGCAGCACAAGGACGACGACATCACTGTAGCCCAAAAGCAGGGAGGCGCGAGCTATGCCTCCCAAGTCGTAACGGCGGTCGACAAAGCCTGTGAAACTGCCATCCTGTCGCATTTGCTGCCCACCTGTGAGGCCTTCGATTTGGCGCTCTTGTCCGAAGAGACCGAAGATGATGGTAGCCGCTTCCGCAAAGATTACTTTTGGTGCATAGACCCGATGGACGGCACGCTGGCCTTTATCAACAAATATCCAGGATACTCGGTCGCCATCGCGCTGGTCGCCAAGGATGGAACGCCGCAAATTGGGGTCGTCTTTGATCCCAGCTCAGGCACCTTGTACCAAGCTGTAAAAGGAAAAGGTGCCTACAAGGACGGCGAGCACTGGAAAATTGAACCCACAAACGACATTCTCACCTACGTTACCGACCGAAAGCTCCGGGATACGCCCCGCGCGGCTGAAATAGAACGGTTGCTAAAGGAATATGCCGCGCCATTGAACGTAAACGCGATTGAGGAAATGGCTGGGGCTGGCGCGGTACTGAGTGCCATCCGGGTCTTGGACAATGGCCCGGCCTGTATGCTCAAGCTCCCCAAAAAAGAAAAGGGTGGGGGGAGCATCTGGGACTTTGCGGCTACCGCCTGTATTTACCAAGAGCTGGGCTTGCCCGCCACAAACTTCGAGGGTGGAAAGCTGGACTTGAATAGAAAGGGGAGCACTTTTATGAATCATCAGGGCGTTTTTTATGCTAATTTAATTCCGTATATTTAAGAGTTAGCTGCAAGCAAAAAAATAAAAAATGAATATTGTAATCTACATATATAATGGAATGACAATGCTCGACGCCATTGGTCCATACGAGATATTAAGAAACGTTCAAGGGGTAAAAATCAAATTCGTGTCAAAAGAAAAAGGAGAAATTACAGCAGACAGCCATTTTATACATATTAATTCAAAGTACGGAATTGATGAAATATCGCAAGCTGATATATTGTTAATTCCAGGCTCAACTATTGCCTTTGTAAGGGAAATGAAAGATAAAAAAGTCCTAAATTGGATAAAGAAAATTGATGAGACCACTCAAAAGACTGTTTCGGTATGTACAGGCTCGATAATTTTAGCTGCCACAGGACTTTTAAAAAACAGAAAAGCAACTTCTCATTGGAAACCGATAAAGATGCTTAAAGAATTTGGGGTAGAACCGACGAGAGAAAGAATAGTAGATGAAGGAAAATACATTACAGCCGCAGGTGTTTCCTCAGGAATGGATATGGCAATTTACCTAATAAATCAGCTCAAAGGAGAAAAAGCTGCTAAAGCTGCTCAATTATCAATAGAATATGACCCAAAACCGATGTTTAATTCTGGAAATTATCTAACAGCAGATAAAGACATAATTGAACTATCAGAAAAGATAATGGAAAGTGATGCTAAAAAGGACTTTTCGTTATGGGAAATTCTGAAAAATGCAAGAACACTACTAAAAATGAAGAAGAAAGCCAACAGCTAACACGGTGCATACGTCCATGCCTCCCGATGGTCAGCACGGCGCATGCACTGGCCGTTAACTGGCAACTAAAGTATTACACCATGAAAAAGTATTTCTTATTCGTATTGGCAGTTCTATTCTTTTTTGCATCCTGTGACGATAGTGAGGACCCCTCGCCTAACGCGGCCAGCGGTCTGGTGAAAAAGGTCGAAGGCTTTCTCGGTGACGCTCCCAGTGATGACATAACAGAGCTGACGTACGACGGCAGCCAAAGGGTTGAGTCCATACAGGTATCGCAGGGGAACTTTGCCTCTAGAACCTATGAGGTGACTTACACCGGCGATGAGGTGAGTACGCTGACGATTGTACGGGATTTTATCAACAGCGGGACCGCTGTGGCGGAGGTCTTTGATGTGGAATATCAGGGCGATCAAATCATTTTGTCATCCCCAGATGTGCAGGGGCGGTATGTATTGTCTGCTACGGATGGCTACATCAATGCTTACGAGGACCATTACGACAGTGATAACGGCTACTTTAATGCTGCCGAGTTCATTAGAGACGGTACCAACAATATTGACACCATCTCTTACTTCACCACCAATGCTGCCGATAGCAACCTGTTGGCTTGGCAATACACCTTTACCGATTTTGCGGCTGAGCCTACCCTGAATGCTGCTTTCAACCCGGTCTTCAACTACTCCTTTAGCTTGTATGATCCATTCATCGGGCTTGCGCTCGGGCTTGAAATCTCAGCGGAGGCCCCGTTGACGTCCTCTTACTTGGATCGGAGTGGTACCTACCGGGAAGAAAACGTCTCCGCTGACATGGAGGAAGTCGACAATAATTTGCTCATGAAGTTGGGGTACACAATCGCAAACTTGCCCGGGAATGACTATCACCTGGAGTTTGAATACAACTAGTTATAAAGGCAGGCGCCGCATCTTTGGATGCCAATTTGATCTGTCTTTTCCGGCTTCAGGCGCTTTAAGCAAATCCTAAGCTAAAATATTATCCTTGAAATCTCGAAGCTTAAGTTCGAATTTTCAATGATAAGGTGTATTTTCGAGCATGAGCCAGACCCTTCTCGATAGAAAACAAGACCGGGCAGCGGTGGAACAACTGATGCGCGTGTTCCCTGTGACTGCTGTACTCGGTCCCCGTCAGGCGGGAAAAACGACGCTTGCCAAGACCTTCCAGCCTGACCACTATTTTGATTTGGAAAACCCGCGTGATCTAGCGATGCTGGAGCAACCCCAGCTAGCACTGGAAAACTTGGAAGGGCTGATTATGATCGACGAGGTGCAGCGTAAGCCAGAGCTATTCTCGTTACTGCGCTATTTGGTCGATCAGGAGAACAACCAAAAATACTTGATTCTGGGCAGTGCTTCCTCCAGCCTGAAGCAGCAAAGTGGGGAATCCTTGGCCGGGCGGATCGGCTATTATTATTTGTCCGGTTTTAACTTGCCGGAGGTAGGGGGCGAACAGTACCGCAAACTTTGGTTGCGCGGCGGTTTTCCCCGGTCCTATCTGGCGGAGGGCTTGGAGGAAAGCCGGCTGTGGCGGGAAAATTTCATTGCCACATTTTTAGAACGGGATTTAGCAGCTTTGGGTAGCTCCATCCCTTCTTCTACCATGTACCGTTTCTGGGTGATGTTGAGCCACTACCACGGCCAAACACTCAACTACAGCGAGTTGGGGCGTTCTTTTGGCATATCGGACCACACGGTGAAAAAGTACATTGCTGTTTTGGAAGACACTTTTATGATCCGGCTGCTGCTGCCTTGGCATGCGAATGTAGGCAAGCGCCTGGTCAAGAGCCCGAAGTTGTATATCCGTGACGCTGGCCTCTTTCATACCTTGCAAAATATCCATCAGGAAAGCGACTTGCTCACGAACCCCAAGCTGGGGGCTTCCTGGGAAGGCTTCGCGGCAGAGGAAACCATTGCCCAGTTGGGCAAAAGAGACAACGAGGTGTTCTTTTATGGCACGCATAGCGGTGTGGAACTGGATTTATACTGGCAGTCCAAGGGGCGCTCTTACGGCGCGGAATTCAAATACATGGATGCGCCCAAGCGTACCAAGTCGATGCATCAGGCTAAAGAGGACTTGGGGTTGGAGCATCTCTATGTTATTTACCCCGGCGATAAGCAGTATGCGCTGTCCGAACAGACGACGGTATTGCCGGTACAGCAGTTGGCAGAGCTGGGAACTCATGGTTCTACATAGTAGGATATATGAAAAGGGCGATTCAAGATATACTCCTTTTTGGCTTTCCCCCAAAATGTGTTACCCCTTCCCGGAAAAGTGTTCGTACCTTAATTGTCATCTCCGCAACTTTGCACCACCAATACCGAAAACCATGCCCGAGCAATTCCTCAAAATCGAGTCCATCACCCAGCTGCACCAGCTACTGGGCTATGACAAACCCAGTCACCCATTGATTACGGTGCTGGACCCCCGGCAACTGCAGGTGCCCGCTGAAATGCGGGATGTGCGCGTGGTCTCCAATTTCTATGCCGTATGGTTGAAAACGACCGATTGCGGCCTGGAATACGGGCGCAACCACTACGATTTTGAGGAAGGCGTACTGGTGTTCACCGGGCCGCAGCAGGTGGTGTCCGTCAGCGGTGAGGTGGCGGAGGACGAAGCGGGCTGGATGCTGTTTTTCCACCCGGACCTCATCCGCAGCACCAGCTTGGGGGAAAAGATTGGGCAGTATTCCTTTTTCTCCTACGATTTGCACGAAGCCCTGCACCTGTCGGATGCCGAAAAGGCCACCATTACTCAGTGCATCGACAATATCAAAGCGGAGTACGAACAGCGCATCGACGACCACAGCCAAAGCGTCATCGTCGCCAATATCGAGCTGCTGCTCAATTACTGTTCCCGTTACTACGCCCGGCAGTTCAATACCCGCACTACGGCCAACAAGGATATCCTCACCCGCTTCGAACGCGCGTTGCAGGACTACTTTGAATCCGACCAGCTATTGAAGCAAGGTATCCCTTCCGTTCAGCACTTGGCCGAACAAGTGTACCTTTCTGCTGATTACCTAAGTGACTTGCTGAAGAAGGAGACGGGCCGTACGGCTAAAGACCATATCAATGATTTTGTGGTGGAAAGGGCGAAGTACCTGCTCTTGAATAGCACGGATACGGTCAGTGGCATTGCTTATGAGCTGGGCTTTAATTATCCGCATTATTTTAGCCGGCTGTTTAAGGCTAAGACGGGGCGGACGCCGGGGGAGTATCGGAGTTTGAATTGAATGGTTTAGCGAGGAGGGTTTAGAGGAAGCGAAGCGCGGAGGCTTAGGACCCCAGCGGGTTCCAACTATTAGCAACACCAAGCACTAAATCGTTTGTTGTCCCCAGCGGGCCTGTCTGACTCGCTTATGCCAGATAGGGCACACAATTGGAAGGGTGAAATATTTCTTTTGCGGGGCTTCCCGTTGAGACGCAGGGTGGGCAAAAGCTCAGGACCCCAGCGGGGTCCTCCGTTAGTAACAAAAGCACCATCAATTTTACCGACCCCATGGGGGTCGCACAAGACAATAAGATCAAAACAACAACAGCATGACTACCATAGACAAGAACAAACCCGTAATGGTCACCGGCGCTACCGGCTACGTAGCCGGCTGGCTGGTCAAGCAATTATTGGAACAAGGGCTGACCGTACACGCCGCAGTACGCAACCCCGGCCGCAAAGAGAAGACGGCTCACCTAGACGAGATCGCGGCGGCTTCCGGCGGCACCATCAAGTACTTCAAAGCCGACTTGCTGGATGAAGGCTCCTACGCGGAGGCGATGGCCGATTGCGAATTGGTCTACCACACCGCCTCCCCCTTTACGTCCAATTTTGAAGACCCACAGCGGGATCTGGTGGACCCGGCCGTACTGGGTACCCATAATGTACTGGAGCAGGCCAACCAAACGGAATCCGTCAAGCGCGTGGTGCTCACGAGCAGCTGCGCGTCTATCTACACGGATGCGGTGGAGCTGAAAGACACTCCCAAGGGCGTATTCACCGAAGAGATGTGGAACACCACCGCTTCCCTCGACTACCAGCCCTATTCCTACTCCAAGACCATGGCCGAACGCGCCGCTTGGGAAATCAACGAAAAGCAAAGCCGCTGGGATTTGGTCGTCATCAACCCTAGCCTAGTCATGGGCCCCCCTTTGAACCCCAAGGCGACCACCTCCGAAAGCTTCAGCTTGCTCAAGCAACTAGGCGACGGCAGTCTGAAGTCCGGCGTGCCCAAAGTAAGCATCGGCCTGGTGGATGTACGCGATGTGGCGGAGGCGCACTATCAGGCGGGGTTCCGGCCAGAGGCGGAAGGCCGGCATATTACCTGCGGGCACAACAGTAATTTTTTAGAATTGGCGAAAGCCCTGCAGCCAAAGTACGGCCAAGACTACCCGGTGCCCAAGAAAGCCATGCCGAAGTGGCTGGTCGTCCTCGCCGGCCCCTTGCTCGACAGCTCGCTCAACCGTAAATTCCTGCGCAACAACATCAACCACCCCTGGCGGGCCGACAATAGCAAGAGCCGGGAACAACTGGGTGTAAGCTACCGCCCACTGCGGGAGACGATGGAGGATTCGTTTGCGGCGCTGGTGGAGGCTGGGGTGTTTTAGCCGGTCAGTTTTTAGAACGGCCAAAGAGGCTGGCCAACTCCTTTTTCCGCAGCCACAGCAAGGTGGCAAGCAGGGCCAGAAGCACCGCCGGCCCGGTGAAGCCTTCTCCGTTCAAAATGTGCGTAACCACCGCCCCAACCATAATAATACCCAAGCCAATCGCGGCCAGTACCCGGGTGGGTTTCAGCAGCACGCCAATCCCTCCGGCCACCTCCGCCGCCCCGATGAAGTACATGAAGGCGGTGGAGTAGCCCCACTTGGCAAAGCTCTTAATCAAATCTTCCTGCCCGGCTAGCTTGGCACCACCGGAGAATAAAAATGCGGCAGCCAAGAGCCCGGCGGCGACCCATGCAATGATATTGTTGGTTTTCATCGATCAAGTTGTTGTTTTGATATAGTCTAACAACATGAGATTTGTGAAAATATGACGCAGCTATTTTTTCGGCTGGCAAGGCGAAAAACGTAAATATAGCCGGGGCTACATTGAGGCTTTTCAACGCAGCCAGGCGGAAAAAGAGCAAGTCAGAATTCACAAATCTTGCGTTGTTAGACTATAAATTCAGGAGTCTCTGCTTAAGATAGTTATTTGCTGGCAGAGAAGCCCTATATTTACCAAAAAGGACCATGATGGCCACCTTCTACACCGAATCCCCTGCCGTACAGCGCTTTCTTTTCGGCTTTTGGGCGTAGTAGGAGGAAACACATAAGGCGCATAGTTTCACATAGTGGGCAGGAACAGTAGAGCCTCGATGTGCCCTATGTCCCTCATATGTTTAAAAACAGCGCCGCAGGCACAAGCGCCAGATACAAGACACGAAGCAAAGCAGCCCTACGTGCACAACCGTTGCTGTATAGTATTTCAGAAACCTGACTTATCAAACATTTCGATTTGCAAATTTGCAGCGTAGGCGCTTACTTAACCGGAAAAAATGAGAACGATTCTTTCGCTTGCCATGCTCTGTATTTATTGTGGCCGCCTCAGCGCTCAGGAGGATACCGTCGCTTACGAGATTTTCAACAGCAACAGCCTGGAATTTGCCGTGATGGCAGACGGCCGCCTTTTTCACACACCCGGTGGGGGAGGGGACTTGGTGAGTACGGTGCGGGATGATGGGGGGAGTGGCTTGGGTTTTGCGGGGCTGTGGTTGACGGATTTGACGCCGGGGGAATCATCTCAATATGCAGAACATTCGAAGATTGATGAAGAGAATACTTTCCGTCCTGGTATTGTACATAGTCATTATGAAGGTGCAGAAGTTTCTGAAGTTATACCAATGAATAAGGTCTGGAGGGTCACTCGGGCAGATATACTGGCGCATATAGCAGATTTTGGGGATGATTTACAAATTGACAACCCTGTCCCCGCTGCTATAATGGCTTGGCCAGGGGCAAGAAACCCTCATTTTGCAGAATACAATAATATGCCTCCTCTGCCAGAGGGTATAGATTACTTAGCTCCCTTTCATGATGGAAATTTGGATGGCATATATAATCCAATGGACGGAGATTACCCTATGGTTCCTCAGTTGACACTATATCCTAACTTAAACATTCCAGATGAGATTTTTTGGCTCTCTTTTGTGCCCAACCTCTATTTCTATGAGAGTGTAGAAGTGCACTTATTGGGCAGTTTATATTATTGTGAAGAACTTTACGATGAAGATAGCTATACCCTTAATCATACTTTATCGCTGGATTATTACGTCTTTAACGATTGGTTTGAGGACTTTGAAAGCTTTACTGCGAGTTTGTATCTCGACTTTTTACCGGCCTGTGGAGGAGGTTTCGTAGGTAGTAGGCCGACAAAGGATATGATTTATCACTATGCCCCCAATTACTATCAAGATTGTCCAGATAGAAGGCCAAACATAGTAGCTTGCCGAGGTCTTAATAAGCCATCCTTTATCAATGAAAACAACTCGTTTGAGCAAGTAGGCTATGACGTTCTTACACGGTTTTTACCTGAGGAAGAAACGGATGGAGCTCATCAACAACCTCCTGATCATGGAGGGCAAATCCGTAATTATGCGATGGGACTATGGCGGACCGGAGAATTGATAAGATATGGAGGAGATGGGTATAATGTCGCTGTGGATGCAGATACGGTCACGAGCCTTTTCCCAGGATCGCCTGCAATTCCTTATGATTGGAATGCTAGTGATGCTAATTTGCCACCGGGTAAGCGGATGGGGGTCATTTCAACGCCACCAATTTTTTTTCGACGAAGGACTTTTGAGCATTTTCAGTACGCAATAATGCTTCCTGTTCAGTCTCTAAGTGCACCTACGCTAGAGAGTTCCGCTCATGTTTTTGAAGAGGCGTTCGATGAAATGGATTTTACGGCTGAAATGCTGAAGGGGCACCCCATCTGGTCCATCAACTGCCCTCGCATCAACGACACAGAAGAAACCACAAGCCCAGGAGCAGCAGACTTAATATTATCCCCCAATCCAGCAGGGCAGCAAGTCCGCTTGGAAGTAGAGGCAGGGCGATGCGAGCGCTACCGCATTTTCAACCTGCAAGGCCAATTGGTACAGGAAAGGCTTGCCCCCCAACGGGAGGAAACGCTCGATGTGTCTGATTGGCAATCAGGGGTCTACATAGTGCAGGCGGTGGTGGAGGATGGGATACTGGTGAGGCAGTTGTTGGTGGAGTAGGGCCGCTTGGGCGGTTTAGCCTTTGTACGCGCTGTTGAGCAGCAGGGCAAACGCAGGGCGCACTGGGAAAGGGCACCCTAAGGCGGGCGGGTATACCTCCAAAACACTTTAGCATAGCATTAACGGTCTG
>JAAAOU010000384.1 GCA_009908745.1 Bacteroidota bacterium | reverse complement strand
CGAAGCCCTTGCGCAGGATTTCGTCAAACAGCAGCATGATGCGGGAGCGGTCTTCCAGCATCATCGCCTCGCCGATCTGAAAGTAGTAGTCGTAATCGAGTACGTTGAGGTTCTCGATGACATCCTCGTAGGTAATTTTATCGCTGGAGAAAGACGTGATGCGGTCGAAAATGGACAGCGCATCCCGCAGTGCCCCGTCTGCTTTTTGGCCGATGATGTTCAGGGCATCCGGGTCAGCTTCGATCTGTTCCTGCTCGCATATCCCTTGCAAATGCGCCACCATATCCTGCACCTGTATGCGGCGGAAGTCGAAAATCTGGCAACGCGAAAGGATGGTAGGGATGATCTTGTGCTTTTCGGTGGTCGCCAGGATGAAAATAGCGTAGGGCGGCGGTTCTTCCAGCGTTTTCAAGAAGGCGTTGAAGGCCTGCTGCGACAGCATGTGTACCTCATCGATGATGAATACCTTGTACTTCCCCTGCTGTGGCTGAAAGCGTACCTGCTCAATCAGGGCACGGATGTGCTCCACGCTGTTGTTGGAAGCGGCGTCGAGCTCCGTGATATTGAAAGAGGCATTGGCGTTGAAGGTCTGGCAGGAGTTGCAGCTTCCGCAGGGCTCAAAATCGTCGGTCGGGTTTTCGCAATTGAGCACTTTGGCCAGGATACGCGCGCAGGTCGTTTTGCCAACGCCACGCGGGCCGCAAAATAGGAAAGCATGGGCCAGATGGTCGTTTTGCAGGGCATTTTTGAGGGTTTGCGAAACGTGCTGCTGCCCTACTACTTCGTCGAAGCGGGTAGGCCGGTACTTTCTGGCGGATACGATGAAATTGCTCATGCTTGTCGTTTGCGGTATCTGTTGCAAGCTTCAAAGTTAAGAAATTCAGGGGAGGGTGGGTAATTTTTGCTATTGGCTATTTGCCCTCCGCTACTTGCAAACAACAAGCACTAACTAATCCTACTCCAGCCTTTCAACTTCTTCCCATGCTTCTCCAAATACCAACGCACGGGATGATGCTCGGGGCGCTCCAATTTAGCGTCATCGTCCAGAATGCGGGCAGCCACCTCACGTGCGGTCTGCAAAATACGCCCATCCCGCGCTAAATCGGCAATGCGGAAGTTGAGGATACCGCTCTGTTGTGTCCCCTCGATATTGCCCGGGCCGCGCAGCCGCAGATCCGCCTCGGCAATATCGAAGCCGTTGTTGGTGCGCACCATGGTGGCGATACGCTCTTTACTCTCGTTGCTCAGCTTGAAGCTTGACATCAGTATGCAGTACGACTGCTCTGCGCCCCGCCCTACCCGGCCGCGCAATTGGTGCAGCTGCGACAAGCCAAAACGCTCCGTATTCTCAATGACCATCACGGAGGCATTGGGCACATTCACCCCTACTTCAATGACGGTAGTAGCCACCATGATCTGTGTTTTTTTCTCCAAGAAGCGCTGCATCTCGTAGTCTTTGTCGGCAGGCTTCATCCGGCCGTGCACCACGCTGATCTGGTATTCCGGCATGGGGAACTCCCGCTGTAGCGCTTCGTACCCATCTTGCAGGTTTTGCAAGTCCAGTTTTTCGGATTCTTCAATCAGCGGGTAGACCACATAGATTTGCCGGCCTTTGGCGATTTCCTGCCGCATGAAGCCAATGACCCGCATGCGGTTGTTCTCCGTTTTGTGCACCGTTTTGATCTCCTTGCGCCCCGGCGGCAGCTCGTCGATCACCGATACGTCGAGGTCGCCGTAGAGGGTCATGGCCAAGGTACGCGGGATGGGCGTGGCGGTCATGACCAGCACATGGGGCGGATAGGGCTGGCTTTTCTTCCAGAGCTTGGCCCGTTGCGCTACCCCGAAGCGGTGCTGCTCGTCGGTGATGGCCAGGCCCAAGTTTTTGAACACTACGGGCGGCTCCAGCAGGGCGTGTGTCCCGATCAGGATATGAATCTCCCCCGCTTCCAGGGCGGCCAGCAGTTCGCGGCGTTTTTTGCCCTTTACGCTGCCGGAGAGGAAGCCCACGCGCAGGTCCATGCCCTCCAGGTAATCGCTGATAGAATTATAGTGCTGCTGCGCCAGTATCTCGGTAGGCGCCATAAGGCACGTTTGAAAGCCGTTGTCGATAGCAATCAGCATACTCATCAGCCCGACGATGGTTTTGCCGCTGCCCACATCCCCTTGCAGCAGGCGGTTCATCTGCACGCCCCGGCCGAGGTCGCGGCGGATTTCCTTGAGCACCCGTTTTTGGGCACCGGTGAGCTCAAAGGGGAGCTTTTCGTTGTAAAAATGCATAAAGGCCTCCCCTACCCGCTCGAAATTAAAGCCCTTGATGGCGTCGCGGCGGCGGCGGATTTGCAGCAAACGCAGCTGTAGGAAGAACAGCTCTTCGAACTTGAGCCGGTTGCGGGCCGCCTGCAGCTCCTGCTCGGTCTTGGGGAAGTGGATACTGCGCAGGGCGTCGTAGCGGCTGGGAAAGCGGAACTTTTGCACCAAATAGGCGGGCAAGTTTTCCGGCACATCGGCGGGCTTGATTTTTTCCAGCAGGCTCTTCATGATGCGGCGGCGGTTGCGCGCGTCCAGGCCTTTGGAGTTCAGCTTTTCGGTACTGGGATACACGGGGGCAAAGGTGGCCGCTTTTTTGATTTTCTCCGGATTGGCTTCCTCCATTTCCGGGTGGGGCATGCTGAGCTTGCCTTTGAAGCTGTTGATGCGGCCGTAGATGACGTATTCTTTGCCGACTTCCAGCTGCTTTTCCAGCCAGTGTGCCCCGGAGAACCAGACCAGTTCGAGCATGCCGGTATCGTCCCGCAGCCGGCCCACCAGCCGTTTTTTGCGCCCTTGACCGACGGAGCTCAAGCGGCGGAGCACACCACGCAGTTGAACCTCCCCGCTGTCTTCCCGCAACATGCCGATCTTGTGGAACTGCGTCTTGTCGATGTAACGGTGCGGAAACTGATGCAGCAAGTCGTGAAAGGTGAAAATGCTGAGTTCTTTGTTCAACATTTCCGCTTTTTTGGGGCCCACCCCCTTAAGGTATGATATGTCGGTATCGAGCGTATTCATTGGATAGTGTAGCAGATCAAAAGTAGTAACTTTTTTGTGAATAGTATTGGAACTCTGCTACGAGTATCTTGTTTAAGAACCTATATCATCTAAACCGGAGGGTTGCGGACTTGCCGTGCAAATTGTACCTTTGCTCCCCTTTTCAAGAGCTGACGATCAGGCGATAATGCCAGCGACGACCAAAAAAGTGCGACGACATGGAGACCAAAAGACAGAAACAAGTAGCAGAATTGATCAAGCGCAGCTTCAGCGAGGTGCTGCAAAGTGAAGGTACTTACGTGTACGGTACCAAGCCGCTAGTGACTGTGACCAAGGTCATGGTGTCTCCTGATTTCAGCCAGGCGAAAATCTACCTTAGCGTTTACAATACAGAAGACAAGCAGACGGTCATCCTGGAAATGGAAGACCACATCACGCGCCTTAAGCAGGCGCTGTCTTACCGTATCCGCAAGCACGTCCGCCGCATTCCGGAGATTGCCTTCTACCTGGACGATACGCTGGATGAAATGTACCGCCTCAACCAGCTGTTTGACAAACTGCATGAGGAAGGGCATATGGGGGATGAAGACGAGGAGCAGTCTAGGCCAGATACAGGCGAAGCGTAAACGTCGATACCCCATTCCACAAAGAAAAACCGCCAACCAGACTTTCATACCCGGATGGCGGTTTTTTCATTTGCGCTACAGCAGCCTGTTACCGCAGCAAATTGACGTCACCACGGTACACCAGGCGGACTCCATCGAGGAATACAACCTCTATAATATAGACATAGGTGCCCATATTGAGATTATCTCCACGGAAGTTCCCTTCCCAGAGTGGCAAGCCGTTCGCACAGAATAAGCCGCTGCTCACGTCAATCGGCCCGGGTGCTTCGTACACCTGATTGCCCCAGCGGTCGTACACCTGCACACGCGCGATGGAGGTAACCCCCGTACAAGGATAAACCCGGAACTCATCGTTCACGCCATCCCCATTCGGTGAGAAAGCGCTTGGGATATAAATATTCCGGTTGGCATCCAACTCGACGAAAATATCGCCAAATGCCCGGCAGCCATTCTCATCCACTACCTCCAGAGTATACTCCAAGGATTCCAGCGGTGATACGATGGGGTTTTCTACCATTGAATCAGACAGGTAATCGGCTGGCGTCCAAATGAAAGAGTCAATCTGCGTACCTACCGGCGTGATAATGGGTTCCAGTTGCGTAGTGGAATCGCCCAGCTCTACTTCGATGAAATCCTCGGCAAAAGAGACGATGATTTCCTCCGGCTGATCGATGCTCACCGTATCGAAGGTGGAACAGCCGTTCGGGTCGAAAATTTCGATAATGTGGACGCCATCGCCAAAGATGTCGGCGGGCACATCCGGCGTCAGTAGCACCCCATTGCCATCCACCATGTAGCGGTAGTCGCTCAGCATACTGCCAGCGCCGCCAAAGATGGTGTCAATGATGACCTGCGTGGTGGCATCGAAGCAGGGCGGGTCTTCCGGATCGGGGATGACGGCTTGAATTTCGCTAGGTTCGGTCAGCGTGATCATCACGGAGTCTTGGCAACCGCGCACATCGGTAATGGTAACGGTGAAGGTGCCGGCGGGCAAGCCTTCGGCAAGGCCAAGATCGGTGGACGCATTAGGCGGCGGTACATTATCGGAGAAGCTGAAGGGGTTGTCGCCCACGTCGTTGATGTTGTCATTGAAGTTGTAGCTGACCGCAATTTGACCGTCCTCCAGGCCGAAGCAGGATACATCCTGTGTATTGGCTTGATCTACGGAGAGGATAAGCGGGTCGGGTTCTGTGAGAGTTACAGTTTGCTCCTTGACACAACCGTTGGCGTCGGTGACTTCCACGGTATAGTCCCCTGCGGTCAGGTTGTCTACGGTGGCAGCCGTTTCGCCCAAGGCCGGCCAGAGGAAGGTAAAGCCTCCTACCCCACCGGAAGGGATAGCGGTAGCCGTACCATCGGTTTCGCCGGCGCAGCTGACGTTGCTGGCATCAATAGTCAATTCGATTTCATCCGGGCTGGGCACGAAAAACTCTACCGCCTCCGTGCAACCGTTAGCATCGGTAACATTCAGCTCTTGCGTATCCCGGCACAGCTCTATGGCAGTGGACATCATGACGCCCAGCTCGACTTCGCCACTGGCCCAGATAAAATTGAAGGTGCCCTGTGTACCATCTTCGTATTCCGCGCTGGCGGTCGCTTGCCCGTCGCAAACGCTGTCGAAACAACTGACCCCCTGTATGTCTGAAAAATCAACCACAATACCCGCCGGGTCGCTGACGGTTTGCGTTGCCACGGCTGAGCTGCAGCCGTTCGCGTCGATAACGACCAACTCGTAGTCCCCTGCTGGCAAGCCAGGATATAGTACATTAGTCAGCGTATCGTTGACCGGGTCATTTGTCCAGACATAAGTATAGGGTTCGGTGCCGCCATTGGCAAACACCGTGAGGCTACCATTGGCTTCCCCCACACAGCTGGGAGAAGTGGGGATGATGCTGTCTACCACTACGGGTGCCGGCGCAATCACGCTAGCGGTGTCCACGGTAAAGCAGCCATCTTCTGCAGTTATGGTCACGAAGTAGTCGCCCGGGCTGAGGTTGCTGATGGCGGTGCCGGTTTCACTGTTGCTCCACTCGTAGGCCGCTATCGGCGCACCGCCATCTACAGCTGTCACTGAGAGCATGCCATCCGTATCGCCCGCGCAGGTAACCGTGTCGTTTTCCAGAGCGGTGATTTGCGGCGGGGTGGGCGCTGTAATGTTGAACGTTGCGCTTTCCACGCAGTTGTTGGCGTCCTCTACGTCCACCGTGTAGGTGCCTTCGGACAAGCCGGTAGCGATGGAGTCCATTTGCATGTCAGACCATAGGTAGGTATAGGGTGCGGTGCCGCCTGTAACGCCAATGGTAACGGAGCCGTCGTTGCCGCCGTTGTCGCAGCTTTCATTCTGCAAGTCAATTTCCTGAATGACAATGGGGTCGGGTTCCGTAATTTCAAAGGAGTCCACTACGGCACAACCGGCCGGGTCTTGGTCGGTCACCGTGACCACGTAGGTATCCGGTGCCAAGCCTGTAATAGTAGCGCCATTCAGGTTTTGACCGGTACCGAGGGCTGACCAGTCGTAGGTAAAAGGCGCAAACTGTGGCTGCCCGGAAGTAGTGCCGGCGATGGTGATACTGCCATCGTCAGCGCCGTTGCATTGCACATCTGCAATGTCGATGAGGGTGATGTCCAGAATTTTGGCAGCGGTGACGTTAAGGGTTTCTACATCGGTACAGCCGTTGTCGTCGATAACGGTAACCGTGTACTGGCCAGGGTTCAAATTCAGCTGCTGACTGCTCGGGCCGACGATGGTGTCATTGAGGGGTGCCCCCCAAGCGTAGGTATAGTCTCCGGAAGCAGTAGTGCCCCCTACGGCAGCTACTGTGATATCGCCGTCCATAGCGCCACTACAAGTTGCCGGCACGGTTTCTGTACTGTCCGCAGGCAGCGCCAGAATGGCGGGCTGATTGAGGTTGCCCACATCCATAGCAGTGCAGCCAGAGGCATTGGTAACAGTGACCGAGTGCGAGCTGAAGGGTATACCGTCTAAAATCTGACCTGTCTCGCCAGGAACATCCCATTCAAAGGTGATACCCTGCGCGGCGGGGTTCATTACTTCCACCCCATCTATCGATACGTTGGCGATGAGCGCCCCGTCGCTGTCGCCGTTGCAAGTTGGCTGCTGAAAAGTAGCAATATTCACGGACAGAAGCACGCCATCGGCGATTTCCACGGTATCGATCACGGTATTGGCGGGCGTATCGCTGTCGGTGATCACAATTTCGTATTCGCCAGCCGCGAGGTTGGCTTCGGTGATCGTATCGCCGGACATAGCGATAGTGCCGGTATTGTCCGGTCCCAATGGTGGTATGGTATTCCAACTGTAGGTGTAAGGAGCTACTCCGCCGATTACACTTACAGAAAAGGTGCCGTCAGCGTCACCGCTGCAGGAGACGTCTTCGCTGAAGGAATTAACCAACAGGCTTTCGTTGGTAACCGTAACCGTGCCTGTATTGAGTACGAATGGATAATTGGAACCAATATTGGCATCGCCTATCATAATACCTGGCGGGCCACCGATGATGTCGATCGGGCTGACATCGCCCAAGTTACCGACCACCTCAAAGCAGACTTCAAAGATGACATCCCCGTCCGGCAGTGTATGCAGGGTGCCAATTGGGTCAAACCAATTCATAGACAACTGCCCGGTATTAGTCAGCGAGGGCATAGTATTAAAAATGCCTGAATTGAAAGCGGGCAGGTCTGTGGTTAGGTTTTCTATGCTTACAAAGTCTAGTACACCGGTATCCCATTCCAGGTACATCTGAAGGGGATTTACCTCTACGAAATTATCCACCGTTACTGGTACGCAAACCGTGTCGCCGGGTGCGCCAATATTAGAGCCGGTGCTCAGCAGTACGGGCACTTCGAAAGCACTGTCGACATAGGCGCAGCTTTTGCCGTCTTCCACGACGAGCTCATACTCGCCGGGGCGCGGCACGGTGAAACGTATAGTGTCCCCGTGCCCGGCGCCCGTCGTCAGTACCGTGCCTGCGGAAGTACCCGGTGAGACCGGGTTGATAGAAACGGTGTAGTTGGTATTGCCGTCAAACTGCGGCAAGCCCCCTTCCACGACGATCGCCTGCTCTAAGCTGGGCCCGAAGTTGTCGAAGACTTCTGTGACTTGGATTTCTTCTAAGTAGACTACAGAGAAGGCTTCATCCACACTGACGCTTACGCAGGGGCCCTGCACGCCCATGTCGTCCTCGAATCCAGGGATTGGCTGAAAAACATCAAGGGTGATGGGGGCGAACCAAAGCTGCACCGGGCCACGGTTGCCATCGCCGGGCGTGTAGGCTTGTTGGTGAAAGCCAGAGTTGACAAGCGTAATATCGCCATCCGAGTTGATGGCGCTGGCCAGCCATAGCCCCACGTCGGGCTGCGGAAAAGCGAAGCCGTCAAAGTAGAGGGTATCCAGCATGTTCAGGCAGGGGTCCGTGAGTACCGTCCCGATATCCGGGCCATCTACCGTCGGCCGGCAGTCGTAGAACGCGTAGCCGACACCAGGGGCGGTAGAAGGATCAGGGTCTCCGTCCAGTACGAAGTCCCCATTATGCAGTACAGGCAGGGAATCCCTGAAGCACAGGAAGATGGTATCGGGCGACACATCATTGCTCTGCCCGGAGAAAGGGCCGAAGCTGATGGTCCCCGCATCGTTGTCGGCACAGGGCACCCGCATTTCCACCCCGTCTACCGGAGCAGTACTTTTGTGAAGCTCAAAACTTGGGATCTGGGCCCCGAGCGTGGTTGCTAGCAGGGTAAAAACGGCAATTGGAATAAATAATCTTGTCATTGTTCCGGATTGATATTGAGATCGTTTATGGGATTCAGCGACGAGGAACCAATAATCAGCCCCTCGTCGCCCAGTCGTATGTCTGGGGCACAACTATACAGATACGGCTTTGCACAGCCGCGCTGCTTGGGTTTGGGCCACAAAAATAGGCATCCCGCCCTGACTATTAGAATTTGCGAGCATATTAAATCTCTTTCAGCCTGGCGGGCGGACTGCCGCAGAAAGCTATGGAACGAAGTTGCCCGTTCAAAAAGTATAAAAGGGCGGAGCGAAAACATCAGTAGGCCAGCAGGCGCTGTAGCTGCTCGCGAAGGCGGCCCTTGGGCAAAAACTGCTCTTCCAGCACGGTAGAAAAGGGTACGGGTGTATCGAGGCTGGCCACCCGCAGCACGGGGGCGTCCAGGTGCTCAAAGAGGTGCTCCGAGACATAAGCCGAGAGGTCGCCACCGATACCGCCAGTCTGGCAGTCCTCGTGCAGGACCAGCACCCGGTTGGTTTTGCGTACCGAGCGGGCAACTGCCTCGTAGTCTATGGGCAGCAGCGTCCGCAAGTCTACGATATCGGCCTCGATGCCAAGCTCTTCGCAGGCTTCCAAGGCCCAGTGTACGCCCATGCCATAGGTGATGACCGACACTTCTTCCCCTTCGCTCGCCAGTCTGGCCCGCCCGATGGGCGTGGTGTAGTAGCCCTCTGGCACCGGCCCAGTGAGTTTGCGATAAAGCGCTTTGTGTTCAAAAAAGATCACGGGGTTGGGGTCCTCGAAGCTGGCTAGCAGCAGGCCCTTAGCGTCCTCCGGCGTAGAGGGGTAGACCACTTTCAAGCCGGGGGTGTGCACAAACCAAGCCTCATTGCTCTGCGAGTGGAAAGGCCCGGCCCCCACGCCCGCCCCAGTCGGCATGCGGATCACCACATCGGCATTTTGGCCCCAGCGGTAGTGCAGCTTGGCCAGGTTGTTGACGATCTGGTTGAAGCCGCAGGTAACAAAATCGGCAAACTGCATTTCAACCATGGATTTGTAGCCTTTCAGACTTAAGCCCAGTCCGATGCCGATGATGGCGCTTTCGCAAAGCGGGGTGTTGCGTACCCGTTCGGCCCCGAACTTTTCGACGAGACCTTGGGTGATTTTAAAAACCCCGCCGTAGTCGGCAATATCTTGGCCCATGAGCACCAAATTGTGGTGTTGTTGCATGGCTTGCTCCAGCCCTTGGGAAACGGCGTCTACGAAACGGAGGTCTTGCCGCGCTTCGCCCGCAGGCACGGCTTGCGGCTCGTGGGCAGCATATACATCCGACAGTTCGGCCGTGAGGTCTGCCTCCACGGCTGATTCGGCGAAAGCCGTTTC
>JAAAOU010000328.1 GCA_009908745.1 Bacteroidota bacterium | reverse complement strand
ATACCTCCCTGAGCGTCCGCCGGCTTTTCCAGTGCTTCCTGCTTGGAAGGTAAAACTAGATGATTTTCCTATGGATTATTGAGCCTACTAGGCGCCATACTGGGCGTAATGCAGGTGGGCCAGTCTTTGGCAAGGCGGAGGACGAAAAGCTAAATTATGAACTTGCCATCCGCATAGCGCACTTTTTACGGCGCCAACCGGCTCTTCCGCCACTCCCCCGATGCGTCCCGCTCGAAGAAAATCCGGTCGTGCAAGCGGCTGGGCCGCCCCTGCCAGAACTCGATGCGCTGCGGTACTACCCGGAAGCCGCCCCAGTGTTCGGGGCGGGGGAGTTGCTCGGCATCTTCGTATTTTTCCCAGAGCTCTTGCTCCCGCTTTTCAAGGACCTTGCGGCTCTCGATGGGCTGACTCTGCGGGGAGACCCAGGCGCCGATCTGACTGCTTTTCGGCCGCGACTGAAAGTACTCGGTGGAGGCTTCCGGGCTCAAGCGCTCTACCCGGCCTTCTACCCGGACTTGGCGCTGCAACTCGTGCCACAGGAAGGTCAGGGCCGCGTGGGGGTTTTCCGACAGCTCGCGTCCTTTGTGGCTTTGGTAGTTGGTGTAAAACAGAAAGGCGCCGTTCTCCAAGCCTTTGAGCAATACGATGCGGGCGGAAGGGCGACCCGCAGGCGAAGCGGTGGAGAGCGTCATAGCATTGGGTTCGGGCACCTCGGCCCGCAGGGCTTCCTCAAACCAGCGCTCGAATTGTACGATGGGGTCAGAGGGCGTGTCCGCCAAGTCGAGTTCGCCCCGGGCGTATTCTTTGCGCAGGGCGTCAATATTGGAGATAGAAGACATGCTGTGCGTTTTTGGAAGCCAAAACAAAGGGTGGGCAAAGGTGTTCAGGCAAGCTTTATGGATTGGCAAAAAAAACCCTGTCACAAACCGGACAGGGCATCTAACGATAAACAAACACTATGAACAACACTAAGTTCTTAAAGGTAATAACGGCGGATTTGCTGATAGATTAGTTGAAATATTGACTGTGCAGCAATATTCTCACTCACATTACCTTGGTTATTTTTTTTGATTTTGGGGCTTAGGCGGGCACTTTATTAGAGTAACTTTTACTGTGTTGTACAAAGCAAATAAAACCAGATTCCAATTTCATTCAAAAAATGCTCTTTTTGTGACATGGAAAACAAGCGCTTGCATTACGCGCTGTAAAGCACTTACGGCAGTTTTTGGGCATACTAGATTATTATGTATATACCAAACCTGCCCGCTCTGCTTTTCGAGAAGGCCCCGCTCGTAAACACGCTAATCTGTAACACAATCAGCTTGCAGCTATTTAAAAAAAAAGCAAAGCCCGCTTTGACCCTAGTTGTGCCAAAGCGGGCTCAGCCGTGCTAAAAGAGGCTATGTTAGCCTCTCTAAGCCGCAGCGGCTTTCGTGGATTCGCTGCTGCGGAAAGCCCCCATCGCCACCACGCGCAGGCGGTAAGACAGGTAATACATCACCGGCACTACAATCAGCGTCAGGAAGGTCGCAAAGATCAGGCCGTAGATGACCGTCCAAGCCATAGGGCCCCAAATTGCGGTATTGTCGCCACCGATGAAAATCTGTGGGTCTAAATCCGTAATCAGGGTAAAGAAGTTGAAGTTGAAGCCGACAGCCAGCGGGATCAGCCCCAGTACCGTCGTGATCGCCGTCAAGAGTACGGGCCGCAGACGCGTAGCCCCCCCCTTGATGATGGCTTCCTTCATGTCATCCGTCTCCAAGTCCTGCCCCTTTTCGTACCCCAGGCGCTCTTTACGGCGGCGCACGAGTATATCGATGTAGTCGATCAGCACGATGGCGTTGTTTACCACTACCCCGGCTAGGGATATAATACCCACACCGGTGAAAATCACGGAAATATCACGCCCGGTAAAGGCATACCCCAGAAATACGCCGATGGTACTGAAGAGCACCGACAGCACAATGATAAACGGAGTGGCCACGGAGTTGAACTGCGCCACGATAATAAGGAAGATGGAGAACAGGGCGATGCCGAATGCCGTGTTCAAAAATTCCATATCCTCGGCTTGCTGCTGCTGCTCGCCGGTAAACTCGTAGGTAAAGCCTGGCGGCAATTCATACTGCTGCATCCAACGGTCCATCTCGGCAATGATCTCATTGGCGTTGTAGCCCTTCAGCACGTTGGAGTAGATGGTAATCACCCGGTCCATGTTTTTGCGCTTGATAGAACTATAGGTTGAGGTAAACTTGATGTCCGCTACCGCCGAGATCGGCACCTGCACGATGCGGCCGGTCGCCGGGCTGCGGAAGGTGACGCGTTGGTTGAGCAAGTCGTCGATATCGTAGCGGTACTTTTCGTCCAGCCGGATAAATATCGGGTATTCGTCTTCCCCTTCTTTGAACGTGGAGACTTCCTTGCCGAAAACAGCCGTACGGATAGCACTAGCGATGTCCAAGGTAGAAATCTCGTACCGGCGGGCGGCCTCCCGGTCTACGTTTACGATGAGCTCCGGCTTACCAATCTTCACGTCAGCCTGCAGCCCCTCAATGCCGGGGATATTTTTATCGTTAATGTAGGCGATGACCTCCTCCGACAGCGTGGCCAGCTTGTCGATGTCTTCGCCTTGTATTTCCAGATTGATGGGCTTGCCGGTAGCGGGGCCGTCCGCGTTTTTGTCCACTGTGAT
Organism: Bacteroidota bacterium; assembly: GCA_009908745.1. Lineage (GTDB taxonomy): Bacteria > Bacteroidota > Bacteroidia > Chitinophagales > Saprospiraceae > Phaeodactylibacter. The sequence goes on along the minus strand of JAAAOU010000328.1, from coordinate 7,130 downwards.
CTTCACGCCGGGTATGCCCCGCACCGCACGGCGGATTTTTTCCATCACCTCAAAGGTGGACACCCCTCCCCTTTCCTTAGAGGGCACGAAAGAAGCAGTCAGCCGGGCTTTGTGGGGCGAAGAGCCAGGTTCGGGCGGCCCGTTGGGATCGGAAGTATTTTCGCCAATTTGCGTAAGCACCGCTTCTACAATGCCCCGGTAGGGCTTTATGACCTTGTTGATGCTGTCTTCGACCACCTGCACTTTTTTGTACGTCGCCTCGATGTCGGTGCCTAGGGGCAGCTCGACAAACGCATTGACGTAAAGCGGTTCCGCCGAAGGGAAAAATTCGATCTTGGGCGCGTTGACCGCCAGCAGGGCGATAGCCGCAAAGAGCAGGACAAAGGTACCGCCAAATACTACGCCGGGAAGGCGCAGGGCCCCGCGGATAAAGTGGTCGTACCCCCGCTCCAATACGGGAAGGGTACGATTCTGAAAGGCGAAAGCACCGGGCCGCAAGACGAACCAATTGAGCAAGGTCAGGATCAGGGCAAGCCCCAGCAGGTTACGCCCCGCTTCTACGCCTACGAAGTGGAACAGCACCGCGAGCACGAGCATGATACCCGCCCCGATCAGCACATTGCGCTGCCGGCGGCTGCGCACCTCAGAATCGTCTGCACGCTCGTCTATTTTCATAAAGCGGCTGGTAAATACCGTGTTGATCACCAAAGCCACAAAGAGCGAGGAGGTCAGCACAATGATCAGGGTGATCGGCAGGTATTGCATGAATTCGCCCATGATGCCCGGCCAGAAGGCCAGCGGCAAAAAGGCGGCTAGGGTTGTAGCGGTAGAGGCAATAATCGGCAAAGCCACTTCGCCGGCCCCGTACTTGGCCGCGTCCCAACTGTTGTAGCCTTCTTGCATATACCGGTAGATGTTCTCCACCACCACGATGGCATTGTCCACCAGCAAGCCCAGCGCCAGTATGAGGGCAAAGAGCACCACGATATTCATGGTCACACCGGTCACCGCCAAAAACAGAATGCCCATCAGCATAGAAAGCGGGATGGCCAAGCCGACGAAAAGGGCGTTGCGTAGGCCAAGGAAGAACAGCAGTACCAACACCACCAAGATGACGCCGGAGATGATGCTGTTCTCCAAATTACTCACTTGGTCGCGGGTGTTGACCGACTGATCGTTAAACAGGCTAATGCTCAGTTCTTCCGGCAGCTCGGTACGGGCTTCTTCGACGATCGCCTTGATTTTATCAGCAGCGTCGAGCAGGTTCTCCCCTTGCCGCTTGATGACGTCGAGCGAGATGACCGGCAAACCGTCGGAACGGGCGATACTCGTGCGGTCTTTGTAGCCAAAGGTCACGTCAGCGATCTCCCGCAGGTATATCGGGCGCTGGTTTTCGCTTTTTACAATCATGTCCTCCAGTTCGGAGACGTTTTCAAACTCCCCTTTAACCCGGATGGCGCGGCGGAATTCGTTGTTGACCAACTCGCCGCCCGACATCGTGATATTCTCGGTAGCGATGGCGTTTTCTATATCGCGGAAGCTGACCTGCATGGCGTCCATCTTCACCAGGTCAATATCGACTTTCACCTCGCGCTCGCGGGAGCCTTTGAGCTCGACCTTCGATATTTCGTCCAGTTTTTCAATCTCGTCCTCCAGATACTCGGCGTAGCTCAGCAGCTCGTCGTTGGTGTAATCACCAGAGACGTTGACCGTGACGATAGGGATTTCCGAGAGGTTAATGTCGAGCACGGTGGGCTCTTGGTCCAGGTCGTCGGGCAGCTCGCTTTTGGCTTTGTCCACGGCGTCTTTGACCTTGCGCACGGCCTCATCCAGGTCCATGTCAGCAGAAAATTCCGCTGTGATGACGGAGAAATCTTGGATAGAGTTGGAATTGAAATCCTTGATGCCGGTGATGGACTGCAACTCTTTTTCGATGGGGCGGGTGACGAGGTTCTCGATGTCCGCCGCCGAGTTGCCGAAGTAAGGCGTATTGATATACACGGTGGGCCAGTCGACCTCCGGGAACTGCTCTTTGGGCATATCCTGGTAGGACTGAATACCGAATATCAGTATCATAAGCGTGATGATGAACACGCTAGTACCGTTGTCCACGGCTAGGGAGGAGAGGCTAAACTCTCGCTTTTTTTTATCTTGCTTTTGCTTTTCTTCAGCCATGTTGTGTGGTGTTTTTTGGCAGCTTTTAGCCTTGCTGCTTTACTTTAACTGGTTCGTTCTCGGCCAGGCCTCGCGCGCCTTCCATGATGAGGGTCTCGCCGCCTTCCAAGCCTTCTTTGATGACAATATTGCCGTCGTAAGAATCGCCGGTTTCAACGTACACCTTTCGGGCAACCGGGCTGCCTTCCCCTTCGCCGAGGACATACACGTAATCTTTGCCGCCTACCTCTTGCTGTACCATCTCCAGCGGTATAGTGACCACATCGTCGATCTGCTCGTCTTGGATGTACATCACCGCCAATAGGTTGGGCTTGATCAGCGAGCTGGCCTTGGACAGGGCTGCCTCTACTTTGAAGGTACGATTGGCCGGGTCGATGGTGCGGCCGATAAGCGTGATGCGCGCCCGCTGCTCTTGGTCGAGCGCAGGGAACTCTACGGTGACAGCATCGCCCTTTTTGATAGCGCGCAAATAGTTTTCAGGTACATCAGCAACGGCCTTGAGCTTGCGGGGGTTCAGGATTTGGATAATCGGCATGCCCGGGGAAGCTAGCTCGCCGGTCTGCAAAAACACGGTTTCCACCACACCCGAAGCAGGCGCGTAAATCTTGGCTTTGCTCATTTGGTACTCTAGCGTCTCTACGCTTTTCTCCAGCCGTTCTTTGTTGTTTTTGGCTTCGAGGTACTGGATTTCGGAGCCGATGTTTTGGTCCCAGAGGCGCTTTTGCCGCTCGAAAACGGTGTTGGCCAGTTCCAATGACTTTTCCAGCTCCGCCATCTGCTTTTTGAGCTGATCCAAATCCAGCTCCGCAATCAGCTGGCCCCGGCGCACATCGTCTCCTTCCTCTGCGGTCAGTTTGGTAATGCGCCCGGCCACTTCGCTGGTGACGTCCACATAGTCGTCTGCTTCCACCGCGGCCTGAATTTCTACGAAGTGCTTAAAGTTCGTGCGTTCTACCGGGACGGTGGTGACGATAGGCCGGTTTTCCGCCACCTTGGTCGGGTCCTGCTCAGCGACAGCCTTTTCCAGCTTGTCGACAAATTCCGTCAGCTTGCTCAGCTCAGTCCTTTTTTCTTTGAGCAGTGCCCGCTTGTCTTCCAGTTTTTCGGGAATTGCATTGGCATTTTCCTGAGGCTGGCAGGCAGACAGCAGCAGCGCCAGCAGGATAAAAGTCGGGATGAGGTATTTCATAGTTTGGTTGATTTTCGAGTTTATACTATTGGCCGAGCGCCATTTCCAGCCGTTCTTTAGCCAGCAGCAAATCGTACATGGCTTGCATATAGTTGCTCTGTGTGGTATAGAGGCTCTGTTCAGCCTGGGTGACTTCCAAGCTCGAGCCCACGCCTTCGCGGTACTTGATCTGGGCGGTTTCGTAAATGCGCTCAGCCAGATTCAAGTTTTTCTCTTGGCTGCGCAGGCGCTGTTCGGCGTTTTCGTAGTTGGTACGCGCGTTAGCGACTTCCAGCTTGAGCCCGCGCAAGAGGTCTTCCCGCTGGTTGCGTGCCTTTTCCAATTCCAGCCGGGCCCGCTCGATCTTGGCTTTTTTGTTGAAGCCGTCGAAGATAGGCACGTTCACATTCAGCCCCACAAAGGCAGCCGGCGCCCAGAAGCCCGTCTCAAAGTCGTTGCCCTGGTACTGCTGCTGCGCTGTGCCGAAAGCCCGTAAGCTCGGCAGGTAGCCTGCTTTGTTGAGCTTGATGTTGAGCTCGTTCATCTGTATGGCCTGGTCGAGCAAGGCGACTTCTGCCCGCTGCTCCGGCTTGGCCTCCATCGCCATCAGGCGTTTGGCTTCCAAGGTCATTTTATCCAGGTCGTCCGCCACCACCAGCGGCTGGTCCAGCGGGTAGCCGATGGTATTTTTCAGGTTGGAAAGCGCCACTTCCTTTTGCCGCAGCAGGTTTTCGCGCTCGATTTGCAAATTGGATAGCGACAGCTCCTGCCGGTCGATGTCCAACTGCTCCGCGAACCCTTCTTTGTACAGCGCTTTGGTCTCGAAAAGCACTTGGTTGAGGTTACGGATATTTTTGTCGAGCAACTCTACGTTTTCTTGCAGGAGCAACACCGGCAAATAGGCCTCGATGGTAGCGTTTTCCACATCGCGGGCTTTGGTGGCGAACTCGCGCTTGGTGTATTTGCGGTACTCGCGGGCGCCTTGCAGTGCCACGAAGTAAGAGCCGTCAAATATCATGGCGTCTAGGGTTACGCTGGCGGTAAAGTTGTTGCGCAGGAAGAAAGCCACGCCTTGTTCGCCGGAATCGCCCCCGTTAGGCTGACCGCTGAAGGATTCATCCACAGCGGCCTGCGTCATGGGGGAAAGCTGGTCGTACAAATCGACGGCCAGCACTTGGCCAAAGAGCCCGAATATATCGAAGCCCTCGGGCAGCGGCTGTTGGGGCACGGCCAGGTAGTGCTGGAAGTTCAATCCGCCGTTCAGTTGCGGCAGGCCGGCCGAGCGCCGTTCCACAATCTGCTGTTCAGCATCGGCGATGGCAATCTGGGCGTTCTTCATGCGAATGCTGTTCTCCAAGGCGTACTGCACCGCTTCATCCAAGGTCATTTGGGTAGCTTGCTGCTGGGCTGCCACTGTGGGCAAGAACGCGAGCAAGCCGACTGCTAAGGTTAGTATGTATTTCATCGAATCGGGTTTTTCTTTCTTTTTTTTATCGAAGTTTTTCCTGCGCCAGCAAATGCTTTTCCAACAGCTGCCGGCCACTGGCTGAGGTGATGCCGTAAGCGTGGTAACGGATCAACTCGCGGTGTACTTTTTCCATATTGCCGCTGCAGGCTTCTACGGTTTCCTCATCGGTGACAAGCAGCGACTTGCCTACATAAAGCAGCGCGACGATCTCGGGCTCCAGCTCCTTGCGGTACAAGCCTTGCTCAATGCCGCGTTGCAGGTTGTCGATGATGATGCCGTACACGTGCTCTTGCATCTCCTTCTTCATGCGGCGCCACAACGACTGGTAATACTTTTGCAGGTCGTATATCGTGCCCGGCGTGATCTCGCTGACCCGCTCGATGACAAAGCTGCCTATCTGCAGCATCTCGTCAATCGCGTCGGTAGCGCGCAGCCGGATTGCCTCCATGGCTTCCTTCTCCTCCTGCATGTGCCGCTGCATCAGCTTTCCGATCAAGTCCGCCTTGTTGTCTACCGTTTGGTAAAGGGTTTTTTTGGAAATACCCAGCTCCCGCGCGATGTCGTCCATAGTCACACTGCGTATGCCGTAGCGCATGAACAACTCGAAAGACTTTTTCAAAATTCTATCCTGCTCCAATATTGTAAGTGTTTTGCTCACTGTGAGCCCTCGGCAACCTATTCGGCTAACCTCCGATGGCAAAAATACAGTCGAAAAACACAGGAAACAAAAATCAGTTCAAAAGTTTCCGGAGTATTCCTTTTTTAAAGATATGGGGGCCGAAAAGACCGACAAACGGGTAGGAATCGCGGACAAACAGAGGAGGAAGACCCCAAAAAGGGCAAAACGAAGCAGACAAGCCTTGCATAGGTGTCAATTTCAGAATATAATTTGGCAAAAGGCAAAAATCGAGCAATGGTGTTGGCTATTCATCCGCCCGATTGCGGTAAGCAGCCCAATCCGCCGGCGTATCCAAGTCGATATGCCCCTGCGGAAAAGGGTAAGCGATGAGTTCATCGGCGTACTTGCGGAGCAGCGGCTTTGCCCCTTTTTGGCCGCTGAGCTGACGCAGCTCGGGGTACAGCGCCGACCGGAAAATGGCGGGCACGCCTAATGTTTGCTGGTAAGCAGCGGCAATCCCCGCCGCCTCGGTATCAAGCAGCCGCGCTTTCATCCCGCGTAACAGGGCCGCACTAACGTAAGGCTGGTCGGTCAGCACAAAGCCCACCGCAGGCGCGCCGGGCAACAGCCCCAACGCCGCCATCAATCCGACGGAAACCGAGCTGCCCATACCGGTTGCCCAGTCGGGATTGTAGGCTTGCTGTACGGGCAGGCCGTCTAAATGGGGAGCAATGGCTTGCTGCCTTGCGCCCGTCACCACAACCAAAGGCGCGAACCCCGCCTCCTGCCCAATACGGATGATGCGGTGCAGCAGCAACTCCCCATCGGCCTGCAGCAATTGCTTGGCCTGCCCCATGCGGGTGGAGGCGCCGGCGGCTAATATGACTAAAGGTATCCGCTGTTCCATATCGTCGGTGGTTTTTCGGCGCTAAAGTAATCGGTCCATGCGTAAATCGTCGCGTTCCTTGCCCTCCACCATGAGCGCAACTTCATCCGGCGACATATAGTACAGCGAAATGCGCTTCTTGTACTTGTCGGGCAGATTGGAGTGCTCCAAGATAAAGGTCTTGGTAGCTAATATCTCATGGCCGAAGCCCCGGTCGATGGCAAAAATATCCGCTTTGCGCTCCGCTCCCGTCCGGAAATTCCCCAACCAAAGGTACCCCAGACCGAAGCGGATCAAGCCGAAGGCCGAACGGTAAAGGTAGTCATATATGTGCCCGAGCTCGTGGGCAAACCAGCCGACCAGCACGTCCTCCGGCAGCTCGTGGATGTTGATTTTGGACTTGAGGTGCATGTTGCTGCTGACGTTGACGCGGTATTGCCGGTGCTTACGCAAAAAGAAGTAACGGTTGACAATCGGCTGCGCGTTCATGGTGGTCTTGTCCATGCGCCGCTGATGCACAACGATGCGGTGGGGGTGCAGCTTGGGGAAACGCTGGTAGGCCCTTAGGAAACAGGCTTTGATGTGCTCGGAATGTACGTTTTTGAATTCCGCTGGCATTTAGGTCTTTTCTTCAGAGAACAAGGGAAAAGGGGAGGAAGTGCGGGGAAGGGGAAGGGGAAGTGGGAAGTGGGAAGTGGGAATTTGGAAGTGGGAAATGGGAATTTGGAAGTGGGAAATGGGAATTCGGAAATCGGAAGCTTGCCCTGAAGGCGAAACGACCGCAGAGCGTGAAGTCCTTCAGGGTGGGAATTCG
>JAAAOU010000513.1 GCA_009908745.1 Bacteroidota bacterium | reverse complement strand
GGGCTGGGTGGACAAAGAATCGCAGGAAGTGACTGGCATCCCAGTACCGGGGGGCTTGTCTTTCCTGCTGCACTTTGACTTTGACGAGCCGGTTAAAGGGCTGAATGCTTTCCCGGAGGACGAGCGGCCAACGGCACTGAATGCTATTTTCCAATTTTACCACTTTATGGTCGCATTCGGCATGATCATGATCGGGCTCACCTTGTACGCTTCTTTCCAATGGTGGCGCGGCAAGCTCTTTGAGCAGCGCTGGCTGCTGTGGGTGTTTGTTTTCGCGGTCATACTGCCGAACTTAGCCAATCAGTTCGGCTGGTTCTCGGCGGAAATGGGGCGGCAGCCGTGGGTGGTCTATGGCCTGCTGCGGACGAGCGATGCGCTGTCGGAAGCGGTGCAGGCTAATCAGGTGCTGTTTTCCTTGATTATGTTCTTCCTGATCTATAGCCTGCTGTTCGCCTTGTTCATTTACATGCTGAATAAGAAGATTAAGCATGGCCCGAGTGAGGATGCCTTGGATGACCACCGGGAACGGCATAAGGAAATGGCGGAAGCGGCTGGGAAGCTTTAGGAAGTTGGAAGTGGGAAATTGGAATTCGGAAGTGGGAATTCGGAAATTGGAAGTGGGAAATCGGAAGTGGGAAGTGGGAAGTGGGAATTTGGAAATCGGAAATGGGAATTCGGAAATCGGAAGTTCGGAAAGCCAGACTTGACAAGTTTCCAAAGCAGAATACGCAAGCCCTTGTCAAGTCTACACCAAGACGAAAAACAGAATATAGTTAATTGAGAATTACATCTTATGGCCACAATATTAGGACTTGATTACCCCACATTATGGTTCCTCGTCATTGGCGGGCTGTTCAGCGGTTATGCCATACTCGACGGTTTTGACCTGGGGGCGGGGGCGTTGCATTTGTTTTTCAAAAAAGAAAAAAGCCGGCGTATTGCCCTGAATGCAGTGGGGCCAGTATGGGACGGCAACGAGGTATGGCTCGTCATCGGCGGCGGTGCCTTGTTTGCGGGCTTTCCGGTGGTATATGCAAGCCTGTTCTCGGGTATGTACATTCCGTTTATGCTGTTTCTGCTGTTTTTGATATTCCGGGCGGTCTCCATTGAGTTCCGCAGTAAAGAAAAGATGAAGTGGTGGCGGCAGATGTGGGATGTGAGCTACAGCGTGGCGAGTACGGCGCTATCCGTTCTGCTGGGTGTGGTGCTGGGCAACGTGCTGATTGGCATGGAACTGGGGCCTAGGGGGAACTTCCAAGGGAATTGGCTGGAATTTCTCAACCCATACGCCTTGTTGGTGGGCGTGACGACCTTGGCGTTGTTTTCGACTCACGGGGCCTTGTATTTACTCATGAAAACGGAAGGGCGTCTGTACGCCAAATTATCCATACTGGCCAAGCGGTCGATCATCTTCTTCATCGTCACTTTCAGCTTGGTCACGCTCTACACCTTGATATACATACCGCATTTGACCGACCGATTCAAAGATTTGCCGTGGCTATTTATCGTGCCCGTACTGGCGTTTTTGAGCATTGCCAACATCCCGCGCCTGATTTCCAAGCGGCGCTTTCGGGACGGCTTTATCTTCTCGGCTATCACTATGAGCCTGCTGCTAGTCGTAGTAGCCATAGAATTGTACCCGGTCATGCTGCTGTCCACGGTGGACGAAGCGTACAATATCACCATCTATAATGCCGCTTCCTCGGAGAAATCCTTGGGCATTATGCTGACGATTGCCGCTATTGGCACACCCTTGGTGCTGGCGTATACTGCTTTTGTATTCTGGACCTTCCGGGGTAAGGTGGAATTGGATGAGACGAGTTATTGATTTTTAGAGTTCGTATTCATTAGACTATTAGGTTTCATGCAGACGAAACCAGTACATTGGAGGCAGTGAGCTTGCTTGCTGCCCTTTTTTTTTTGAAAACGAGCCCACTCGCGAAAGCAGGCTCGTCAGCTCGTCAGCTTGTAGTCGTTTGCTCTTGCTTCTGCTGGTCCATGTATTTTTCCAGCAATTCCGGTGCCTTTTCAAAAGCGCTGGCCAAGCCGCCTTTCTCGCGGGTCGGCAAGAATTTGATGTCTTCGCCCCGGCTCACGAGAAAGCCGATCGGCTCCATGCCCATGCCGCCGCCTACACCTAGGCCTTCACCCCGGCCTTTTTTCGGGTCGCTGCCTTCGCCGCCGCCAGAGCCAAAGCCCATGCCGATGCGCATGACGGGCACGCAGCTGTATTCGCCTAATTTGAACTGTTCGCCGATGATGGTTTCGGTCTTGGCTTCCGATTTCAAAAAGTCGGTGATTTTGGGAAGCACATTTTCTAAGTTGACATTCATGATATTTGGAGTTTGGTTAAGAGTTATTTTATGCCCAAAAAGTGGCGCAGCGCTACTATGCCAATATTCCACAGCCGGTTGTCGATCTGCAAAATCAAGCCATTGTGCCCCATGAAGTTGACGGTGACGCGCTCGCGCAGTGCCGGTGTCAAGTAGATAGGCGTAAAAAGCCACGCATTCCAGACGTAATCATCCGTGTCCAGTTCCATCTGAAACTGCCGGCATCGGAAGGTCTTAAGCATTGCCCAGACCAGGCGGGAGGGGAATGGTTTGTCCTTTTTGGCGCCAGTCTTTTTTTTAGATGGAGCCTTGTGCTCCGCTTGCTTATCCTTGGTCTTTCGTTTGAGCAGCTCTAGCACGCTCCACCGTTTGCGGAAGGGGCCGAAGTGGGCCACTAAAGCGGGGAACTCCCCCTCGGTATCTACCCGCGCGCTAAAGGCAATGCCCCAGCGTACGCGGTACAATTGTCGGTAAGTGTCTATGTATAGCTCTAGCCGTGCGAGCAGCATGCCCACTAGCACAAGCAGTAGCAGCAACAGCAGGGTGACAAGCACAACCATGATTTGGCGTTTTGTACAACGGCAAGTTGCTGTAATTCAAATTGTAAGGGGAAGGAGTTTTGTCAGTTTGGCCGTATGACTTTAGTCAGTCTTGACTATTCGGAGGCGGCAATTTTTAGTAGGAACCAGCCCGTGACGCCCCCCACGCTCAGGCCGCCCAAAGCTCCGCCTATTGCGCCGTACAGCAATACTAGGGGCCAACTTGCGCTCTCGCCCGGCAGGCTCGCCCCCATGAAGATGAACACCATACCTGCCGCCCAGCCCAAGGCATTGGCAGGCACCCAGAGCAGCGCATTCTTCCGCATGCCCTTGATCGGCAACCACTGGAAGTAACCAAAGAGGGCACCCAGCAGCAAGCCCATCAGCGCTGCTAGGCTGTAGTACACCAAAGGTTCAGGGGATTGAAAAGCATCGGCTTCCAGCCCGCCGGTCAGGAACTGAGAAGGCAGTATGCCGACTATCCAGCCTACGAGGGCGGCCGCTACGGTGTAGGCTAGCCATTGCTTCCAAGCTACCTGCGGAAATACCTTTTCGATCATCCGGTATTGGAAGTATGCCAGCGCACTACCCTCCGCCACCCCGGCGAGGGCCATGAAAAATAAATGCAGGAGCTGGTCGTCCGTGCTGCTTGATTCCCCTAGCAGATAACGGTATCCTGTGACAATGACTGCTGCCGCCGCGATGCCTAGCAATTCGCCTGTGCCGCAGTTTACAGTCCAGCGTGGCCACAGACGGTGGGGTAGGGGCGCTTGCCCGTTCAGGGATGGGATCATAGTATTGAAATCTTGATGCCCAATATTACGGGCTAAAACGGAGGCGTTTGATGACAATCGTCAAGGAAGCAGTGGCTTGTGCAGGGGGCTCGACGAAGCCCAGCTCAAGCTACCGCATAACCGGATAAAGCCCGGACGTCTGGAGATTGAAAGCCTAGGACAATATTCTGCTTAGGAATACCTTGTTCTACCAGCTCTTGTGCAACCAAAATATCAGTCCTGTTTTCTTGAACCCAGACTTTGTCATCAATAATGTCAAAATGGAATATGATGTAAAATTGATACTTGTCCTTGAGCCAGCCAACATTAAGCAATTGGTAGTGCCCTCCTTCTCTGTCTATGACGACCTTTGCATTAAGCCCGTCAGCTTGTTGATTATATAGTTTCGCGTAATGGTGCAAAAACTTAGCCAGAATAGAGTCGTACTTATTTATTGGTTTTTTATCCATTGTTGAAGAGTTTTCTCGAAAGGGTCAAAAACGATGATGTTCACTTTATACTTGCGCAGTACTGTCATCAATATAGGGATTTCTTTGATTTTGTTAAACGCAGTTTTAGGGACAGCAAGGAATAGCTCTCTTTGGGGATCATATTCTTCAAGACCTGTTTCATAATCTAGATATTGCCCTAATGCCGTGTGGAATTCATTTGGAATGCTCTCGGAGATAAAGCTTTTGACCTCTACCAATATCTTCTGATTTGCCTTCTCAGCAGCGAGCATTTTTTCTGCTCCTAAGTCCACGGGAAAGTTGACCCCTTCGAGCCTCAAAAAGTAAGGGTCATGAGTAATAATCCAATTTGCTTTTTGAAGAGCAATTCTAACGTCCTCGTGATACTTGTCTTTCGCAGACATACTCAATTTTTGTAAAAAACGCTTAAAAAGACGTTTCCGTTCCCTCCCCCAGAACTAAACAAAAGCGGGTGGGCTACACCTAACTTAATATTTTAAATGTATGTGATCAGTTATTTATCATTATTTTTGGTCTAAAAATATGATCGGCATCACCATCATCGGCGGCGGAAACGTGGGCTACCACATGGGGCAAGCCCTGTACCGGGCAGGTTACGACATCGTCCAAGTACTCAGCCGCGACCCGGATAAAGCTATAGCCGCAGCGGAATCCATGCGCGCTATGCCTGCCGCTACTATTAGTAATCTTAATGACTTCAGTACCGTCTATATACTTGCTGTGCCGGATGATGCCATCGCTTCGGTAGCCCAAGAGCTATCCGATATCGGTTACGTACCCGAGGATGCTATCGTTGTCCATACCTCCGGCGCTACTCCGGCGCGTGCACTGCAGCCGTATTTCCCCAACTACGGGGTCTTTTACCCCCTACAGACGATGAAGCGGCAGCAGCGGGCAAATTTCAGGAAAATTCCGGTCTGCGTGCAGGCTTCCGATAAGCAGTGGGAAGGCTTCTTAATGGAGTTGGGCGAAGCGATCAGCGACGAAGTCAGCTTGATCAACGATGAGCAGCGGGCGGCTTTGCACCTGGCAGCGGTATTCGTCAATAATTTCACCAATGCCATCCTACAGGCCTCGCACGATATCACGGCGGAGCAGCAAGTCCCCTTCAGGCTACTGCAGCCGCTGCTGCAAAAAACCATCCGTCAGGTGCAAAACAAAACACCAAAATCCCTGCAAACGGGCCCAGCAGTAAGGGGGGACCAAAAAACTATCGCCCGGCATTTGCAGCAGCTCGATGGGCACCCCGAGCTAGCTGACATCTACCGGGCGATGACGGCTTATATTCAAACCTTCGAGGAGTAGTTTGGGCATGATGATCAACATTTCCCGCCCTGCCGCCATTTTCTAAGAAACCAACAAACAAACCACCTATGCGAATAGCCGGTCACATTGAGCATTCCAGATGGACAACCGCTTTACGGTCAAATTCGAGGATGGCACCTTGGAGCAAGCCTACAAATTCCGCCAAAGCGAAACCATCAACAGCGCGGCGGATATCCGGCAGCTCGTCGATGCCCAATTCATACAAGACGTCTTGCAGCAGATGAAAGCTTTGCGCAACATCCATCAAGATGCACTAGCCCGCTTCCAGCCCGAAGCCGATGAGGATGATGAGTTTGATGATATTATCTAGCCCGTCGCCAAGAACTTGATGAGGAAAACCAACAGTATACTTACCACCAGGCCAAAGAACACCTTGCCCAAATCGGAGAAGACCATGCGCAATATGCTTTTGGACACCTTCTGTTCCAGTTGGTAGCGGATGGCGATCTCGCGGCCGGCCAGCAAGCCAATGAATACCCAGGTCGTACTCATCGGGATGTTGCTCAGCTCCTTGAAGAAGTACAGCACCAAACCATATATAAAGTCGATGATCGTCGCCGAGCGGATATCCACTGTGTTGGTCTTGGCTTTGACGATCTTTTGGATGGCACCGCCCTTGCTGTAAAAAATATAGCCGAGCAATACCAGCAGTATGGCAAGGGAGATGGCCAGGTTAATCCCTTTGATCTCCCGCGGCAGATAGACATAAATATTGGCAAAGTCCTGTATAAGCCACTGCGACCACAGGAACCCAGTCGACAGCCACTGCAAAGGCACCCAAAAACGCCGGTCTTTGTTAGTCAGCTGCGTCTCGATAAACCGCTTTTCCACGCTCTTGGTCACTGCGAAGTAAACGATAATCGCCGCGCCAAAAGCTACTACATAGCCCAGCATCGACTTTACCGTCATATCCACCAAGTTCTTCTCGTTAAAAAAGGTGAGGATGAGAAAAGACGTGCTGACCGGGATGCCCGTTCGGGTCAGCGCCATCAGCACCAAAGGCGGCAGCAGATAATACCAAGCAAAAGGATCGGGTAGGGGATACTTCTCCAACCTGCCGTAGGACACGTCGCCGCCGGTGGTATACCAGCCATACACAAGCGTGGCGGTAAGAATGCCACCGGCAAAAATCCACAGTACATACCAAGGGCGTTCCTCGTTAGAAGACAAGAAAGTGCCCAGTGTTTGAATACTGTCGTTACCCACCACGGAATAACCGGCCAGGATAAAGCCAAACCACATGAAAAATAGAGACGGGTCCATGAAGTGCGGATGTTTTGGAGTTGAGGCACAAAATTATAAAATACGCTTCACTCCCCGCCTTATCCGTGTTAACTCAAGGTTAAGTTTGCCAGAAGCACAACTCGCTAACTGTAAGCTTTCTCCCGCAGTGCTTCGTTCAGTTCACTCCGCAGCCGGCGCAGCTTTTCCAACTGCCGGGGCGGGATGATGCCCAGCCGCTTCCGAAAACGGCAACGCGCCCGGAACTCCCGGTAGTACAAACTGAACCAACCCAGAATCAACACCCCTACATAAGCTGCTACTACCCACCAAGTCGTAAAAGCCGAAACAACCAATACTAATAAGGTCCCCAGCAAATAGGCCCCCAAGTTAGCCGCCCAGCGCACCGGCATGATAAATTCGTGGGTTTTGACGCGCGTACGGGAGATGTGCATGCCCGGCCAGACAAAAGGGTAGTTTAGGAGATAGCCCACCGCGAAAAGCGGAAACCCCAACAATAGCTGCAGCTGGTCTTTCCCGCTCAAGCGGCGGTTTTCGACGAGGGCGCGGTCCGTCAAGCCGAACTGCCCCAGGCGTTCAAAGTAAGTAGCCGCTCGCAGCTGTAGTGCTTCCCGATCGGCTTGGGGCAGGCGGCTTACCAAATCTGCAGCCTCCTGCTCTATAGCCAGCTGTTGCCCGTCGTGGCTGAAAATTGGGAACAGCGGTTCGGGATGTTCACTACGCCGCAGTCGCAACAAGCCCTCCACCAATGCTTCGTCCTGCTCATTCGGGATATTAACCAGCCGGCTTTCCATAGCCGGGAAAAGGGCCTGCGTTAATTCCATAATCCCCTGATTGGTGTTTTCCTGGTACTGCTCGAGGTAGTCGCTAGCCCGCAGCGGCTTTCCGAAGTCGACCATCACTTTAGAGCGGGGCAGATCGGCGTATGTGAAGTTGACGCCCACCGGCACCACATACACTTCCTTGAGGCCCGGATTGTGGTCAAGTGCCCCTAGTGCCAGGCGGGCGGTCCCCTTTTGCAGCGGCCGCAGCCGTTTGCACTGAATGGTGCTCCCCTCCGCCAGTATCATCACCGTGCGGTTTTGCTCCAGCGCCTCAAAAACCGCTTGGAAGGTCAGGTAGTTGTGCTTCAGTTTTCCGTAGCCGCCATCCTTAAGCCGGAAAATGGGCAGCATGTGCAGGCTGCGCAGCAGGAAGTCGTAGAACGGTTTCTTAAATAGGTTGCCCCGTACCAAAAAGTATAAGGGCCGACGCAGAAAACAGGCTAGTACGCAAGGCTCAAT
Source organism: Bacteroidota bacterium (assembly GCA_009908745.1). Classification (GTDB taxonomy): domain Bacteria; phylum Bacteroidota; class Bacteroidia; order Chitinophagales; family Saprospiraceae; genus Phaeodactylibacter. Next base: position 1,838 of record JAAAOU010000513.1, on the reverse strand, counting down.
AAAAGCGGTGGGGTGGTTGGCGGCGAGTATGACCGGCTTGTCCCGCGGGATGTTCTCCGTATTAGAAAGGCGGATGTGGCGGTAGAAGACCCGCAGCCCCAACTTGGCAATCGGCCGTACGAAATAGTAGAGCATTGACCTCGAGATTGGTTTGAGGCGGCAAAGTTAGCGATAATTCAGCAGCTTGCTGTAGGCGCTCACCATGCGCTCCTGCGAAAACCCGAGGCGGTACATGTTGAAAACGATCAAGTTAGCCAGTTGTACCCGCAGGTAGCTGTTGTCCTCGTACTTGCGGGCAGAGATCAGCGTCGATTTAGGCATTATTTTAAATGGATACTTGCGACGGACCCGCCTGATCAGCTCATACTCTTCCATGATTTTGAATGACGCTGGGTAGCCCTCGAACTCCTCGAATACCGGGCGGGTGATGAAGATGGACTGATCGCCCCCCCGGCACCAAGCAAAGTCGAAGCGCGTAAAGAAGGCATTGAGCTTGAGCAGCAGCCGGTCCGTATCGTAGCGGGACTGGTAGCTGCCGATGGGAAAGCCTTCGCCCACCGCTTGTTCGATATCATCCAGGTAAGAAACCGGGGGCAGCGTGTCAGCGTGTACAAAATAGAGTACTTCTCCCTGGCAGAGCGTGGCGGCGTAGTTCATCTGGCGTGCCCGCCCTGGGTTAGGGCAGCAAAGGGGCGTGGCGCCGTACTCTTTCGCTACAGCAATGGTGCCGTCCTTGCTGCCAGCATCGGCAACTATAATTTGCAGCAGCCGGTCGTCTACGCCCGCCGAGAGCCGATTCAGCAGCCGGCCGATGTGTTCGGCTTCATTGAGTGTAGGAATAATAATGCTCACCGTCATGTATGGCACGCTTGTTTATGGGCCGATGTCAAAAAGAAATGGTATAAGAATAGCCGCCGCCCTCCTTGTCGTTGTCCGTCTGGCCGGGTTGGGGCTTCGTAGGCACCACTTCGTATTGCAGGCTTGTATTTTTTTGAGGGGCCTTAGCCTTGGGCGGCTTAAAATGAATTTTGATGCTCTTGTGGAACTGTATTTTCCCCGGTCGTTTTTGTTTCGGCACCCTGAACTTCAACTGTTTGACCAGGCGTACCGCTTCTGCGTCACAATCTTTGTGCAGGCTAGAGATGACTTTGGTATCTGTTACCTCTCCTTTGTGGTTGATGGTGTAACGGACCACCACAGTGCCTTCCGCACGCTCCTTCAGCGCTCCTTTGGGGTAACGCAGGTTGTCGGAGATGAATGCCCGAAGTGCTTGCCGTCCGCCTGGATACACCGGTTTTTGTACAAAGTGTTTTTCTTTCTTTTCTTTTGCCATAGGTCGATGGTTTATAATTTGCTTACGCAACGTGCCACAACAGCTGTCGCCTGAGCATCAGATTGTTGTGGCGGCCTGTTCCGCATGCCTTTTGGGCTTACCCATATAGTTAACAAATTAAGTTGACAAATTCCCCTATTCTGCCTAACTTGATGGCTACAAATTTTAAAAGCAAGGAATGAAAAAAGCATCTTTCCTCCAGTACTTAACCCACGAGAAGCGATTCTCCCAGCATACGATCAAGGCCTACAGCAAGGACTTAGACCAGTTTCTGGAGTACGCGGGGGAAACTTGCGGCTTGGGCTCAGTAGCAGATGCGACCCATCACCACGTCCGCTCGTTTGTCGTACACCTTATTAATATAGGGCATCAAGCCCGCACGGTCAACCGGAAGCTATCGACCCTTAAAGCCTATTTCCGTTTCCTGGCCAAACGCGGGCACCTCAAAACGGACCCCACTTTAAAAGTGGCTGCTCCTAAGCTGCCCAAACGCTTGCCCGCCGCT
>JAAAOU010000348.1 GCA_009908745.1 Bacteroidota bacterium | reverse complement strand
CTGCCCCTGCGCTGCTGCAGCTGTATGATGTCAATGGCCGCTTGGTACGTCAGGAGCAGACATCTTTTGGCACTTTGTCCCACCGCATGGAGGTGCGGGATTTACCGAATGGGATGTATTGGCTGAAGGCGCAGAATAATAGAAAGGTCAGGCCGGTTAAGGTCGTGATTGCTAATTGATGGGACTATAATTTTGGCAACTCCTAGGTAGCGATTGTCACATCGACAGCAATTGAGGGCTGCTTGATGCGGTGCTGTCAGGTCGCGGCTCCAAAGCCGCCACCTGACTTGAAGTAAAGAAAGCGGCAAGCTTTTCATTAAGTAAATTGTAGCTTCTTGCTACTCAAAGCCCCCGTTCGGCGTAGGGTGTCCCTACGCCGTTGACCATCAATATCCCCATACTGATAATAGGTATTTACATTTAGTCCGCCGACTCTCCCGTTCTGAAGTTTGGCACGGCTTGGCTCAACCCCACCACATGCTCCGTATCCCCCAATACTTCATCCACCAGCCCGTAGGCTTTAGCTTCCAGGGCATTCATGAACTTATCTCGCAAGAAATCAGCTTCGATCTTCCGCCAGTCGTGCCCGCAGTTTTGGGCGACGATATGGAAAATCTGCTTCTCCAAGCGTTCCTGCTCGTGGTAGGCGATGCGCACATCTTCGGTATACCCCTTGGCGCCCCCGCCCGCCGGGTGCATGTGCACGGTAGCGTGGGGCAAGGCAAAGCGGCAGCCCGGCTCGCCCGCCGAGAGCAGCACCGTGCCCATGCTGGCGGTGACACCCACGGCAAAGGTGTGTACCGGCGCACCGACCATCTGCATGGCATCGTGTATGGCCAGGCCGGCGTAGATACTGCCGCCCGGGCTGTTGATGTACAAATTGATCGGAGATTTTTTGTTTTGGCTGTCCAGGTACAAGAGCTGGGCGACGATTAGGTTGGCCACTTGGTCATTAACGCCGGTGCCGAGGAAGACCACGCGCTCTTTGAGCAGCATGCTGTAAATGTCGTAGGCACGTTCCCCACGATCGTTGGCATCGACGACCATGGGCACGAGGTTGGCTGTGCTAGATTGGGTTAGCATGATGGATTGATTTTAATGTTGTAATTTATTATTGCTAATGCTGTGCGACTCCTACCGGAGTCGATAAATGATTTTAGCGTGTTTTCAAAGACCAGGCCCAAAGCACGCCTATGTGCCAACGCGCCCCTATGTGTTTCAAGCAAAGCCCCCTTTACTGCACGTCACTCCCCCTCTATTTTCCTAAGCAAAGCCTTCAACTTCCGCCGCCCATACCAGCGGATCAGCTCAGCGGTAGGTTCCTGTGCTTGCAGGTCTATCGTATGGAGTTTACGCCACCACTTCTTCATAGCGCAGTTGTTTTTGTTGGATTTCGGAACGTACTTTCTCCAGGCATTTGTGCTTTTGCACGGTAGCGGAGCGGGTATTGCGGAAGCCGAACTCCTCGGCGATCTTGCGCAGCGGCATTTGCTGGTAGTAGAACGCATGCAGGATATCGAGGCATTTGCGCCCGGCAGCGGCGAGGAACTTGAACAGCCGGAGCTTGGGCCGGGGCTCCGGCTGCCCCCAATCGGCGGGCAACTGCAGGCTTTCTTCGAACCCGTCAAAAGTGAGCAGATGGTGGTCGCTGCCGCGTTGCCGCTGCCACAGGCGCTTGGCAATGCCTTTGATATACGCAGCGGGGCTGTGCTCGATGGATAGCTGCCCGGATAGTGATTTTTCGTAAAACACAATGAGGGCGTCCTGAAAGGTATCCTTGGCCGCTTCTTCGCTGCCGCCCAGTGCCAGCACCATTTGCCGGACCCGCGGATAGCAGTGCACGTAGAGTTGCCGGAATGCGGCTTCGCGGTCCTCGCGGAAGGCTTGGGCGATATGGGAAGTTGTCAGGGTCATAATCTGGCTTTTATTATACTAGTGCATGAAGATGGGCAAGTATCACCAAGTTAGCTCATTTTTTCGATGCATTTCCGTTTTGGCTGGATAGGATCGATCCGGGGCGTAGCACATCGTGTTAAAATCTTGCTATCTTCGTCATGCAATCAAATACACTTATGCAATTACTAGCGAAAACACTGGCCGGTCTGGAGGATGTACTGGCGGAGGAAATCCGGCAACTCGGCGGGCAAAATATACAAATAGCGACCCGGGCAGTCTCCTTTGAAGGCGACAAGCGGATACTGTACAGGGCCAACCTGGAACTGCGCACCGCCCTGCGCGTACTGGTGCAAATCCACCGGGGGCGGGCCCGCAACGAGGAGGGGTTGTACCGGCTGATCCGCGGCATCGACTGGGAGCAGTACATGGGCGTGAACGATACCTTGGCGGTAGATGCGGTGACGAGCTCCCGCTTTTTCAATCACTCCAAGTACGCCGCGCTAGTGACCAAGGATGCCATAGTCGACCAGTTTCGCAAGAAGTACCACCGGCGGCCGAGCGTCAACCTCATAGCCCCCAGGCTGCGGGTCAATATTTACATCTACGAAGAGGAGTGCACGGTATCCATAGACAGCTCCGATGATTCCCTGCACAAGCGGGGGTACCGGATTGATGCCTTGGAAGCGCCTATCAACGAGGTGCTGGCGGCGGGTATCATACTAAAGAGCGGCTGGAAAGGTGACCGGGCGTTTGTAGACCCCATGTGCGGTTCCGGCACCATACTGATTGAGGCCGGGCTGCTGGCGACCAACCGGGCCCCGCAGCTGCAGCGCGAGCACTTTGGCTTTGTGCGCTGGCCTGATTTCGACGAAGGCCTATGGCAAGAAATCCGGCAAGCCGCAGAAGAGCGCATAACAGCACCTACACATGGATTATATGGTTTCGATAAAGACTTCAAGGCGGTGCGGCTGAGCGAACAGAACGCTATGGCGGCTGGCCTGGAAGAAGTGGTGGACGTAAAACGCAAGCCCTTTGAGCGGCTGGAAGCCCCCGAGCCGTCCGGCGTATTGATCATGAACCCGCCTTACGACGAGCGCCTGCTGAAGAAGGATATCGGGGCGTTCTACGAAATGATCGGCGACCGCATGAAGCAAGTATTCCCCGGCTACGACGCCTGGATTATCTCCGCTAATATGGAAGCCCTGAAACGTGTGGGGCTGCGGGCTTCCCAAAAGCAACAGCTTTTTAATGGCGCGCTGGAAAGCCGGCTGGTGAAGTATGATCTGTACAGCGGAAGTGAAAAAACCACACATGAATAGGATGATATCGGCCATGCTTCCTATTTTTATGCTGCTGTTGGCAACGGTTGAACTCAGTGGGCAACTCGCACTGCCAGCAAACCCCTTGTCCATAGAATCAGTAGCTGCGAGCCCGATTCGAGCATCGGCCACCCGCTTGAGTCGATTTAACGGCTTGCGTCATTATTGGCTTTCAGCAGCCTGGTTGCCAGCATCCACAGTACCTGCAGCACGAATATCAGCTAACCCTGCCCTCCCTCAGGTATACCAATACGACGAACTCAGCTTTTTCTGTAAGTGGGAAGTCCAACTCGAGCAGTCGGCCCGCATGCCTGTCAAGTTCCGCCTGGGGAGTGTAGACTATGTAGATTGGCTGGAAGGCAAGCGGCGTTCTTACTGAGCGGCGTGAATACATGCGGCAGGCAGGCCGCCGCCATCAGTTTGTGGAAAAGAGACCGTATGAAAGCACAGTACCAAGTCCGCTACAAAAAGGAACAATTGTCTAAGGTCAAGCGCTATGGCTTGGTGGCGTCCATTATAGCGCTGTTGTCCATTCCCCTGTTCTATTATTTGGACTATTCTGAGTTGCAAATCGAGGGTTCCTGGCCCTGGCGGTTGCTCGGTCTGTCCGGAGCGGTTTTTTTCTTATTGAGCCGCGGGCTATTTTCCTCCAAAAACATGTTGTGGTGCTACGCCATCTCATTGCTGAGCTACCTCCTGATGATGCTTGGGCTTTCCATTCAAGTATTTTCCGACCCATCCTACGGCCAAGTACAGTACTTTGCCGTTACAACCGGCGTGCTTACGGTTTGGATGATTGTGACGCTGATTGCGCGGGGCGTTGAACGCTACGTGATGTGGGGCATGTTGGCGGCGCTTCTGGCGTATTTTATTTTCCTGCTATTGGATCATACCGTACCCAAAGGATATATAGCGACCGTTCTCGTAGTCGGCGTTTTTACCTTTTTGCTGCTACGGCATCAGAGCCGCCAATCGCGGGAGAAAGCGTTTTACCTATACGAGCTGGAAGACCGGGAGCGGCGCATAGAGCAGCAGCGGGAAGCGCTGGAAGAGGCGAACGCCAATCTAGTCGGCTTCAACTACGCGATTACGCATGACTTGCGGGCACCCCTGCGGCGCATACAGTCTTTTTTGCAACTGGTGGAGCGGCGGCTCGACCCGGAAGCTGGGAGTGAGGTGCAGGAGTTTTTCGGCCATATCCGCAATGACGCATCAAAGATCATGGAGATTATCGAAGGGCTGTTATTGCTCAGCCAATTGGGGAAGTCAGCCATGCAATGCACTTGTACTGACCTCAGCGAGCAAGCCCGTATGGTCTGGTCGGAAATTGCCCCCGAGTCTGACGTCGATTTCGCGCTGAAGCCACTAGGCGAAGCCTACGTTGACACTAATCTGGTTTGGCATGTTTTTACCAACCTGTTCTCCAACGCCGTCAAATACAGCCGCAAAGAGGAGCAAGCACGCGTAGAAGTAGGCAGCTATGAAGCCGATGGACAGCGGGTCGTTTATGTACAGGACAACGGTGCCGGCTTTCCTGCGCAGTACGCTGCCGAATTAGGCAAGCCATTCAAGCGGCTGCATACTGCTTACGAGTTTGAGGGCACCGGTATCGGGCTGGCTATCGTCAAGCAGGTCGTCGAATTGCACGGCGGAAGCTTTTGGGCAGCGGGGGAAGAAGGCAAAGGGGCCACTTTCTACTGTTCTTTTCCGATAGCGCCGCCCTCAGGCCAGATCGAATAAGTTTTGAATACCCGGTGTACGCGCCACGTTGAAGCCTTCCCCAAAGTCAAAGCCCGCCGGCCGGCCGTAAGTGCTTGCTTTAGCCCGCAGGAAATCCATAAAGCCATCGCCGGAAATGGGGGTGCTGAGTTCTTGCTCGTATTCCTTGGCTTCCGGTACGTAGAACTGAGAGCTGAACGCCCGCACTAGCTCCAGCTTACGGTCCATGTAGCCGGTAATATCCACCACGAAGTCGGGCTTCAGGTTGTAGTCTTGGATATAGTGGTAAACCGCTTTGGGCCGCCAGCGGTCGTGCGGCTGGCCGTCGTCGTCCTGTGTGGGGATTTTCACCAGGCCGGCGTAGAAGCAGGCATCGGCGGTAAGCTTGGCCGCTTTGCCGTGGTCCGGGTGGCGGTCGTCGAGGGCGTTGCACAGTACAATCTCCGGCTGGCAGTCGCGGATGACTTTGATGATGCGCAGGAGGTTCTCGCGCTTGTATTCAAAAAAGCCGTCCGGCATGGCCAGGTTTTGCCGAAAGGCAGCCCCCATGAGCCGGGCCGCTTGGGCTGCTTCTTGGTCCCGGATATCCGCACTGCCGCGGGTACCTAATTCGCCGCGGGTCAGGTCAAGCAGGCCCACCGTTTTGCCTTGGTCGATATGCCGCAGCAAGGTGCCGCTGCAACTGAGTTCGATGTCATCGGGGTGCACGCCGATCGCGAGGATGTCAACTTTCATGTTCTGTGTTAAGCGAATTTGATGAGTTTGGGTTGCTGGGCGCTTTGCTGGCCGATGGGGAAATCTTGGCGGTAGACATTACCGAGCTGGTCCATGTAGGTCAGCTCAATGATGAAGTCCTTGCTGATTTTTTTGTTGCCGGTGGCTTCGAGCAGGATACGGTAGGACTCGGCAGTCTGCAGTTCGTGCCCCGCCACGGCATTCTTCACCCGGATGTGCCCCTTACCGCGGATGTTGACGTTGCTAAGCCGGGCGAGCTGCCCTTGGTTGAAGACTTTAAAGTAGGCATCCCGGCCAAGGGGGGAAACCTGGAACGTGCTTATCATAAGACTTGGGGCAATGCGCTTGGCTTGCTTCTTTTTGCGCCGCTTGCCGCCCGTCATACTCAGCAGTATAATGAGAATGAGCAAGCCGCCGCCGCCGATGCCCCATTCCATCGGCCCGGTGGAGGCCAGGTAATCGGTAGCGGTATTGAGTAGTTCTTCTAAGTTGATGTCTTCCATGCAATCGCAATCCTCTGTCAGCAGAAAAAGGGCGTCCCCTATTGTCGTTTGGTAGTATAATGAAAAATAGAGTGCAAAGTTACAAAAAAGATAAGGGCCACATTTTCAATACTCAACAAAATGTTAAGCCATGCGCCGGCCTAGGCCATTGGGGTTGAATGTTTTTTATCTTTGCCGCCTTAATCAACGAGCATGAAGCGACTACTGCCTATACTGTTTTGCTTTTTGGCCTTGCCTACCCTGCAAGCGCAGTTCCCCGGTGGCAACCGCGGGGGGAGCGGCAGTGGCGGAGCGCGGGAAGAGGCGCTGGATCAGCTGGATGTACTGCTCGATACGTTTGATATTTTTTACTTCTACGCGGACAACCCAAAGCTGGAGATTCCTTATGCGGACACGACGCTAGGTAATTACTTCCGGCAGTACGACCCGGTGCGAAAACGGCGGCTCGACTACCGGAACTTGGGTATTCTCGGCTCCGCGCACGAACCTATTGTCTACGAGGCGGCCGAGCGGCGCGGTTTCGCTATGGGATTGAACCAGTTTGATCTCTACATGACGCCTATAGAAAGCATGCGCTTTTACCGGATCGAAAAACCGTTTTCCACCTTTGGCTACACCCTTGGCTCCGAGCAGGCCGACAGCTACACCCGGGCGCAGTTCAGCCGCAATTTTGCCAATGGCATCAACTTTACGCTCGACTACGACCGCATCACCCAATTCGGGGAAAACAGCCAGTACCCGAACCAGAATAACCGCAACACCGCTTTTACCAACGGCCTGCGGTACCAAAGCGACAACGGCCGCTACGAAAGCTTCTTCACCGTGGCTGCCAATACCATACAGCAGGAAGACAACGGCGGCGTCTCGCAGGAACCGGCCCTCGACGGGGAGTTTACCAGCCCCAGTGCCGCCGAAGTATTCCTCAACGACGCCAGTACCCGCTATGAATTCCGGGACTACGGCTACCAGCAGTACTACCGTTTTGGCGGGGGGCGCGATTCGATAAAGGGTATACGGCGCTCCTATACCATCAACCACTCGATCAAGTACAAGAATAGGCTGTACAAGTTTTCGGACGACTACAGCGTAACGCAAGATTCCGGTTTTTACAATCAATTTCCCGCCTTGCTGGCTGACCCCCGGGGCGTGCGCTTTTACCTGCGGCACCGGCAACTGGAAAATGAATTCCGCCTAGCCACCTTCAAGCTCGATAAGCAGCAGGGCAAAGCCCTCAACCAACGCGACCTGCTGGAAGTCGGCGCCGTGCACACTGCCCATTGGATCCGGCAGACGGGGGCGGACACCACGCTCAACAACCTCTTTCTTACTGGGCGCTACCGCCTCAACCCCAACGAGCGGTTGCTGGTCGACTTGAATGCCCACCTCGGCCTGTGGGACAACGCCGGGGACTACCGCCTCAGCGGCCGCCTGTTTTTCGACTTTAAAAAGCTGGGGCAATTGGAGGTGCAGGGCATCAATCAGCTGTACAGCCCCAATCTGATGCAACACCGCCTTTACTTGGCCGAGCGGCAAGTGTACCGCAACAGCTTTGACAAGACGCTTTCCACCACGCTCAAAGGGCGCTACCGATTGCCCCGCTTCCAGCTTTCCGTGGAGGCCCGCTACCACCTACTGAATAATTTTATTTACTTTGGCACGGATGGCCTGCCGCAGCAAACGGGCGTGCCCATCAGCATCGGGCAGCTGGTGGTGGAGAAAAACTTCAACCTCTTCTGGAATCTGCACCTCGACAACCTCATCGCCCTGCAGCAGTCTTCCGAGGATGTGTTGCGCTTGCCGACCTTTTTTGGCAAACACAGCTTTTATTACGCCGGCCGCTGGTTCCAGTCGCTAGACGTGCGCTTCGGCGTCGACTTGCGCTACAACGATGCTTTCTTCGCTAATTACTACAATCCCGTTACGGGCCAGTTCCAGCTGCAAGACCGGCAGGAGGTGCCGCTTTACCCCGCCGCTGATGCCTTCTTCTCCATGCGGGTGACCAAGCGCTTCCGGGCTTACGTCCGCCGGGAAAACGGCACGGCTACCTTGCGCGATGACTTTTTTTACCAGACGGCTTTCTACCCGAACCCGCGGGCGGTGGTGCGCATTGGGATTGACTGGCGGTTTTTGAATTGATCTTTAGTTTTCTTGAAAATAAGTCCGAAAAGAGGAATAATGATAGGCTTTGAGTATAAATGGCTTGGAATCGGCTCTTAAAAACCGTACCTTGACAATGTCGATGGGCTAAAACACCAATAGCACTCCCACATAATTACTAAAAACGCTATATTATGACGCACTTACGCCCCGATGCCGGCGACCCCGGAGTGATGCACGCCCGTGCGGTACTATCTGCCTATCAATCTACAAGCTACAATGACAGTTTGCTTTGCAGTGTGCAGCAGCTTATCGCCCAGCCTGGTAATAATACAATCCGTTCAGAGCAACGAGTCACTGGCTTAAAAGTGTTTCCTAATCCGGCCCAAGAGCGAGTTAACTTACAATGGGAAACCGACGCTAGCCAACTTCAAATCTATAGCGCAACTGGGCAGTTCATGGCGCGGTATCCACTTGAAGGAGCAGCACGCAATTTTGAGTTAAGTTTAGAAGGTTACCCTAAGGGCCTGTATTTCTTGGCTTTAAAGTTGAAAGATGGTAGTTCTTCTACGATTAAGTTGATTAAGCAGTAATAGGCTCTTCTGATGACGGGCACGGATAGATTAGTCTAGCCGTGCCCGTATCATTCTCTCCTTTCAAACAACAACTTATGTCTACGGAAATAAAGGTTATTCTGAGCCAACCCTCTATTGGCTTTAAATACAGTGGATTGGTTCTAATTTCATTATTTAGTTTTTGGTTTGTCAATCCAGTATTCAGCCAACTTCATGATTACAATTGGATACTCGGCTATGATGGCGGGCCGGATATGCCTGTTGGGGATTCTTTTGGATTGTCCATCCTTAAGTTCGCAGATGAAAAACTGACTATCGTAGCAGAGGAAGAAAAGGGAAGTATGTTCTTTAATATGAATAATGTAAGTTATAGCGATGAGTTTGGTGATTTTTTTTGTTCATTTAATGGGAAAGGAGTATACGACAAAGAACACATACCGATGGTTGATGGGGATGATTGGTTCAATGGCGATTTATCGGCTGGTTGGTTACACCCTCAGTCTGGCTTGATTCTTCCATCTCCAGAAAACCCTTTTAAACTACTATTGTTGAATACACAGACTAATATATATGAGATTTATGGACAGTTAGAAGGAGTAGGTGAAAACATATATTATTCTGTAATAGATCAGTCAGCTGCCGGAGGCCTAGGGGCTGTAGAGGTGCGTAAAGAACTACTTTTGAGTGATACTCTAGACATTGGTAAATTGAGTGCCTGCCGTCATGCCAACGGAAGAGATTGGTGGGTCATCATGCCAGAGTTCACTAGTAATCGTTATTATCGTTATTTGCTTACGCCTTCTGGTATATCGCTTGAAGGAATACAAGTAATTGGGGGTGCGGTACCATCAGGGGTGGGGCAAGCCTTATTTTCCCCCGATGGTACCAAGCATATCCGCTTTAACGCAATCAGCGAGCAAGCCGGCGAATACACCACCATCTATAATTTTGATCGTTGTACGGGTCTGCTCAGCAATTTCCAGCAGTTCAACTACCCGATCGGCGGTAGTGGAGGAGGGGCGTTTATTTCAAAAAAC
>JAAAOU010000021.1 GCA_009908745.1 Bacteroidota bacterium | reverse complement strand
CAGCCGCTTCGCGGCAGTTGGAGGGTAGCCACGAATGTCACGAATGCCTCCCCGACGAAGATGCCTCTTGTCGGGATCCTGCGGACACGAATCCTACATATCCTACTATGCTGTCGTGGACACGTCCTACTTGCCCTTCGTGCCCCTTCGAGTACTTCGTGGCAACTTAACCCTTATGCGAGGCTGCGTCAGGCAGCCGCTTCGCGGCAGTTGGGGGTTAGCCACGAATGCCACGAATGGACACGAATCCTACATGTCATACTATGCTGTCATGAACACGACGCGCTTGCCTTCGTGTCCCTTCGAGTACTTCGTGGCAATTCACCCCTTATGCGAGGCCGCGTCAGGCAGCCGCTTCGCGGCAGTTGGGGGGTAGCCACAAATGTCACGAATGCCTCCCCGACGAAGATGCCTCTTGTCGGGATCCTGCGGACACGAATCCTACATGTCGTGCTATGCTGTCATGAACACGACGCGCTTGCCTTCGTGTCCCTTCGAGTACTTCGTGGCAATTTACTCCTTGTGCGAGGCCGCGTCAGGCAGCCGCTTCGCGGCAGTTGGGGGGTAGCCACAAATGTCACGAATGCCTCCCCGACGAAGATGCCTCTTGTCGGGATCCTGCGGACACGAATCCAACATGTCGTGCTATGCTGTCATGTACACGACGCGCTTGCCTTCGTGCCCCTTCGAGTACTTCGTGGCAACTCACCCTCATGCAAGGCCGCGTCAGGCAGCCGCTTCGCGGCATTTGGGGGATGGCCACGAATGTCACGAATGCCTCCCCGACGAAGATGCCTCTTGTCGGGATCCTGCGGACACGAATCCTACATGTCATACTATGCTGTTATGAACACGATGCGCTTGCCTTCGAGTACTTCGTGGCAAATTCACCCCTGCGCCAGAAAAGCGGCAGATCACCATTTCGCACCTATTGGTGCCCCTTCGTGCCCTACAAAATAGTACCTTTGCCCAAAAGCCTTGGAAAAAACGCAGCTTACCTACTATTTTTATATCGTCACCATCGTTGGGTTAGTGGTGTCCCCTTCTATTGTCTTTGATTAGGATTGCCCCGTCCGTTTGAAACTGGCAGCCGATAGGGGGGCTTTCCAACCCATCCTAACCCGTACTGTTATGTTGTATCGGACATGAATTAACGCTCAATTGAGCGATAAAAAGTAAATTTGTCCATTTACAGAAAAGAACCAGCCCAATATGGGATTATATAACTACTCGCATCCGCCAGAATGGCTCGCCCGCAACTGGCTGTTCCGCAAGCTCTTTCTGATCCGTAAGCTCTACCTCAGCAAGCGTAAGTTTAGCCACTACAGCCAATTCGCGGAAGACATCTCCATCGGGCGCCACTTTCCTAAAGGGTATAAAGGGGTCTTCGTGGATGTAGGCTGTTTCCATCCTATTAAGTACAATAACACTTACAAGCTGTATCGCCGGGGCTGGCGTGGTGTCAACATAGATATCGACCCCATCAAAATCGAAGGGTTTGATATGGCCCGGCCAGGAGATGTGAATATCGCTGCTGCGGTCAGTAAAGCCAAAGGCAAGCTGGATTACTGGACAAATGGCTTTTATTCGCTGACGGTAACCTTGGACGAGGATTTTGCCCAACGGCGGGAAGGGTACCAAAAGCGGACGGTACAAGCCGACCGCCTGGATAATTTGCTTCAGAGAACACCATACGCTGAGCAGCCCATTGATTTCCTGACCGTGGATGCGGAGGGGCACGACCTAGAGGTGTTGCAATCGCTTGACTTCGATACTTACGCCCCCCGTTTGATAGCCGTAGAACTACACGAAACTACTTTTGACGAGGTCAAGCAGGCACCCCTTTACCAATTTTTGGAGTCAAAAAATTATGTACTGGCTAACTGGGTAGGGCTCACCCTTTTGCTCCGCCGCCGAAAGGACGACGTACTGGTCGAGAAAACAAACTGATATGCTGCAGGCCCTGGAAAAAAAACAGTTGGTACTTTTCTTTTACGCTGTCACCATAACGGGGATGGTGCTGTCTCCCTATTTGCTGTCTGTAGGGATGATCTCACTAGCGGTGCTGAGCCTGATCACTTTTCGGATTACCCGTTCTTCCTTTGCACTGGATATAGACCGGGAGGCTATTGGCCGTATGTTGCAATTAGTTAAGTTCCCGCCCTTTGCGATGCTCACCTTGTTTTTTTTCGTAGTGCTCATCGGGCCGCTACCAGCAGATGATTACACTTATTGGCTTGCGCGATTGCGTATTAAGCTGCCCTTTCTGGGGCTGCCTCTTGTATTTCTGGGGCACCCACCGCTGGAACGGAAAGCATTGCTAGGGTTGCTGTATTTCTTGCTGTTGCTTATGCTGCTCACTGCGGTTGGCGTAAGCCTGAACTATGCGATGCATTACGAAGAGGTGCAGGAAATGCTCAAAAAGGGGCAGCCCATGCCTACACCTCGCAACCACATTCGCTACAGCCTCATTTTGGCATTTAGCATTATTGGTGGGGGGTACTTGTTCCAGCAGGGGTACTATCTGAAATACCGCTGGGAGCGCTTTGGGCTTTTGGTCGTAACGATTTTACTCTTTTTGTTCATCCACCTGCTTTCCGTCCGGAGCGGGCTGCTGGCACTGTACCTGGCTTTGGGCGTACTCTGTTTGCGGTATATTATGGTCAGCCGGCGCTACATATTGGGCGGTTTGGCTTTGGTGCTACTGTGCAGCCTGCCGATTTTGGCTTACTGGCTGGTCCCTAGCTTTCAGGCGAAAATCGCTTACATGAGGTGGAGCTTGGAGAAGTATCGGGAGGGTGCAGGTGATGTTTACGCCGACCCGGGCCGTATCGTCTCTTGGCAAATTGGCTGGGATATCCACCGGGAGCATCCTATATTTGGTATTGGCTACGGCAATATACGCGCTGAGGTGGAGCGCCGTTTTGAGCAGGAATACCCCGGCCGGCCGCAGGCGCTTTTGCCGCATAATCAGTTCCTGTTCGTACTGGCAGCATCCGGCTGGATAGGGCTTGCTATATTTGCTTTTGCTTACTTCTTTCCTTTGCTTTACCGGCACAACTTCCGGCATCCTCTGATGCTTGGTTTTTACGCCATTGCCACGGCAGCTTTTGCGATTGAGCATACCATTGAGAATGCCATGGGGGTCGGCTTCTACGTCTTCTTTCTGCTGCTGCTGCTGACCCACTTCAACCGTCGTTTGCCTGTTGAATAGCTCGTGGGTTAACGAATGTTTATTGAAAAAAATTAATAAAACGGCTTTGGGTTTACCTGTATGGTTTAAAATACGATCTGTTATTATCGATTTTTAACAAAACGCGCCTTTAGATAAGATGATTTGTAATTCGGATTGTGGGTTTGGGGTTTTCTTTTTGAATTTATACAAAATAGACATTATGAATATCAGTTCTATAGAGTATAGACGCCGCAATTTTTGTCCTATCAAGTCTCTGATGCAGACCGTAGCGTCTGGCGAAAAACGTAAGCGATGTCTACACGAAGCGTGGGGAAGGGTCTCACGGTGAAGTCAGTACCCCGACATTTATCGGGGTTCAACGTAGAAAGAGCGAAAAAGAGCAAGTCTATATCAATAACAATTGGTGCGCATAATGCCTAATACCTTTATGGTTTTAATCTCCCGAAAATACATCACGTTGTTTTTTCTGTACAATTGCTTTGTTATACTTGGAACCGCACAATCGGATCGTACTTTAGTGCACGGAACCATTAAGGCAGAAAAATCCCGCGAACCCATTATCGGTGCCGTCATACAGGATACATTGAGCAAAGCGTATAGTATTTCAGACGAATACGGCTTTTTCACACTAAGCTTGCGCGGAGCGTACAGTTGCTTACAGGTTAAGTACATTGGATACGAGCCTCAATTGATCTGTGACACTTTTAAGCAGGGGCAGACCTTGAATATTGAGCTGACTACATCAAACTTCCTGCCTGAGGTAGAAGTGTCTTCCTATTCCAATCTTGGAGTACCGAAACTGGGTAGAGCGTCTTTGCCTATTTCAACCCTTCAGTTGCTGCCACAGCTAGGTGGCGAAGCGGATTTACTCAAAACGATTACGCTGCTTCCGGGGATAGCGCAGGGGGTGGAAGGCACCACCGGCGTGTTGATACGCGGAGGTAGCCCCGATCAAAACTTGGTATTGATGGATGGTGCTCCGGTATATAACCTAAGCCATTTTGGCGCCTATTTATCCGTTTTTAATACAGATGCGATTAAACGTTTTGATATCTACAAGGGAAGCTGGCCGGCAAAATACGGGGGCCGGCTGTCTGGTTTAATTGATATTCGGACCCGTGAAGGCAACTTGAAGAATTGGGAAGGCAAAGCCACTATCAGTCCTCTACTGGGACGCTTTCTTGTTGAGGGGCCGCTCAAAAGAGGTAAAACCAGCTTCCTGCTTTCGGCACGGTCTTCTTGGCTAGGCGTCCTGTTCAACGCATTTTCGGGCGAGGATTTTAATCAGCGCTACCTGATGTACGATCTTAATGGAAAGATTACGCACCAGATAAACGATAACCACAGGATATATCTAAGCTATTACAGTAGCCTGGATGATAGTCAGGTGGAAGAAGTGATTTTTGGGGGCAGCTTAGGTAACCAGAAACGTATTAAATCTGAAGACGCTATCGGAGTTAAATGGGGCAACCAAACTGCATCGTTGAGGTATGCGACCTTCCTGAGCGATCGTTGGTCGCTGCAAAGCATCATTTATTATACCCGCTATCGCTTTTCTGGTTTTCAACGGCAGATGAATCTCTTTGCGAATGGCTTAACCACAGCATCTTTCAATGCTAATGAATCATCCAATCAGGATTTTGGGATACGGGCATTTGCCAAATACACCCACCGAAATCTAAGTCTTGTTTTAGGTACGGAACAAGTCAGTCAACGGTTTAACCCACAGAGTACCTTTCAGGCTGAAAATCGTGCTTCCACTCTTTTACTTAGCGATGCCCGCGCCTTTCAGCAGAACTATTTTTTAGACATGAATATTCGGCTGGGCAAAGCTGCGGATTTACGTTTTGGCCTTCGTCAGGTGGCCCATCAAACTTCAGATACGACCTTTTTCTCACTGGAACCCAGGCTGGAAATTCAGCGTAGACTAGGCGAGGGGTTTCAGGCGAGCCTGAGTGCCAATTATGGGCAGCAGTTTATGCACTTGATTACAGGCGGCAATGCTGGGCAAGCTAATGAGATATGGTTAGGAGCTACCGCCTCAGCTCCACCTCAGCAGAGCAAACAGGTAGCTATGGGCCTTAAGTGGTTAGATGCTAGGGAACGCTACGAGATTTCATTAGAAGCCTTTCACCGCCGCATGTCAGGTCTTACCGCGTTAAAAGCGGTGGGCAACGAGGGACTGGAAGACGTGTACCGCTGGGAAGAGCTGCTGGAGTTTAATGGAGAAGGGCGGGTGAACGGTCTGGAATTGCTGCTGCGAAAGCAAAAAGGCTCATTCACCGGCTGGCTGGCCTACACTTGGTCTAAAAGCCAACGGCAGTTCAATCAGATCAATCAGGGGAAATGGTTCCCATTCCGCTTTGACAGGCGTCACGATTTTTCGGCAGTGCTCCTGTATACGTTGTCCGAAAAGTGGCAATTTTCAGCCACATGGAGCTACCAAACCGGGAGTCACATTACTTTACCTACCGCTAAAATACCAAAGACGGATATCGCATTAGAGGATATTTTCTTTCCCGGAAATGTCCATGTTAATGATCAACGCAATAACGTTACCCTGCCCTCCTACCATCGGCTCGACCTCGGGTTTACATACACTTGGCAGAAAAAGGAGGCAGGTCCCTCCCATGACTTGAGCCTAAGCATATATAATGCCTACAATCGCATCAATCCCTACTTTATCCGCACGGAGTCAACTCCCCGCTTTAACCGGGACGGGCAATACCTAGGAGAGAGTCAGCCTGAGGTCGTCATTGTAGGGCTATTCCCCTTCATTCCCTCACTTAGTTACAGCCGGACGTTTGACTGGAAATAATCTAGAACATGAAGTTGAAAACTATATTGCTGGCGGGGTTGCTGATTTTGCTTACTGCCTGCGAATTGACAAGAACTTACGATGAGGGCATTTTTCCTGAAGCTCCTCCCGTTTTAGTCTGTTTTGCACGTGTAGAAAATGAACGGCCTATATCCGCTTATCTTTTTCCCACTGTGCATGCATTGGATACATCGTCTGTCAACTTTGTTTCGGATGCTACAGTGGAGCTTTACAAAGACGGTCAATTGTTGGAAGAGCTACAGTTTGAAAATGAGCGATACGTTTCTGCACCAACTACAGTTGGCGTCCCCGGAAGTCAGTATCAATTAATGGTGCGCCATAACGACTACCCTAATTTAGTATCAGAATCAGTGCTGTTGCCTCCGCCGGTTGAGGTCTTTGATTATTCGATCAACTTTAGTGATTCGGCTTCCCAATACAGCATAGATTTGTCCTTCAGCCACACGGGGCTAGATGCAGCCTCTTATGGGGTTTTGGCCGATTTATATGCTGATGGACAACTGGCCAGAGACAGAGTGCGTACTGCGATCAGTGCTGCCGATCCGTTTGTTAAAGGCGATACGGTACAGTTTAACCTTATTTTACCTGCCCAAGTCACCCGATTTGAGGATTTTATTCCGGTGGATACCCTGCATGTTGATAGTGCAGCAGTGTCTATCCAGAGCATTTCTGATCAATACTACGAGTATTTTGCATCCAGGCCAAATGGCGAAATCGGGGGCTTTTTTCCGCCCCAGGACGATCTCTTTACCAATTTTGAGGGAGGGTATGGGGTGTTGTTTACGGTTAGTGCAGAGCGGTTCGGAGTAAAATTCTAAAGAAAAAACGTAGCTGACTTTCTGCTGCTGCTCAACCACCTCAACCGTCGGTTGCCTGCCAAATAGTTCGTGGGCTAACAAATGTTCGTTAATAAAGTTTCAATAAAACGGCTTTGGGTTTGCCTGCATAGCTTCAAATGTGAGCTATTCTTGTCGCTTTTGAATAAAACGCGCCTTTCGGCAAAATAATTCGTAATTCGGTTTGCGGGTTCTGGATTTTCTCCCTACGTTTGTGACGTAACCAATAACAACCATGCTAAACGCATTCAACAAATCCTATTTTTTCTTTTTTAGCTATTCCTTTTACGGACAACCGTAAGGGCGGCTAGATTTTTGCTGAATGATGACGATAAAAATTTAGAAGCCCTGCCAACGCGGGGCTTTTGTTGTTTTAACTCGAGTCTGTGAGGTTTGGGCGAAAGCCCATACCGAAGCAAGAGTTAATGCAGACACAAAGTAAAGCTTGGGCAGCAAGCTGCTTTGTCGTCAGTATAAACACACAGAGATGAATTGCCTTAACCAAGATTATTACTATTTCTGGTTTTTCTTTTTTGGCTTTCCGCCAAAGGGGGCATTCGTATGAGTGTGTAACAGCACAGGACAATACAGAAGCCCCGCCAAAAACGGGGCTTTTTTAATTTGTAAAATAACAATCATGATATCCACAACCACCGAATCCACCACTGACGCTTCCCAGCCAGACTCGCCCATACGGGTGGGGATACAAGGCGTGGCGGGCGCCTTCCACGAGATCGCGGCCCGTTATTGCTACCAAGACCGCCCCTTGGAGATTGTCCCTGCCCATACTTTTGAAGACCTGGTGCAGATGGTCGAAGGGCAAGAACAGGCAGATGTAGGCCTGATGGCGATCGAGAACACCTTGGCGGGGAGCCTCATGCACAATTATACCCTGCTGCACCGCTCCAAGCTTTCCATTACCGGGGAGGTTTACCTGCGCATCAAGCAGAATTTGATGGCTTTGCCAGGCACTACTATAGAAGGCTTGGAGGAAGTGCGTTCCCATCCCATGGCCATCGCCCAAAGCCGCGAGTTTTTTGCCGATTACCCGCATATCCGCTTGGTGGAAACCGCCGATACGGCACTCAGTGCAAAAGAAATCCGCAAAGATGGGCTGAAAAGCGTGGGCGCGATTGCCAGTACCTTGGCTGCGGATATCTACGGGCTGGACGTACTGGCTGCCGGCATAGAAACCAACAAGAAAAACCACACCCGTTTCCTCGTATTAGAAGAGGGCGAAGTGGCGGTTGATGCGGCATTGGAAAAGGTTTCGCTCTGCTTTGCGGCCCATCACGAGGTCGGCAGCTTATACAAAGTGCTAGCCGTTCTCGCTGCCTACAACGTCAACTTGACAAAGATTCAATCTGCCCCCATTATCGGCCACCCCTGGGAATATCAATTTTATGTGGATTTTGTCACCAAAGGGCATGTCGGGCATCAGCAAGCCATAGACGCCATTCGCCCCCTGACGCACAATTTGCGCGTACTGGGCGTGTACGCCTGCGGGGCGCATTACGAATACTAAATTTTAGTTCAGACTTGCCAAATCTCCAAGATTTGGCAAGTCTATAGATTAAAGTATAACAACATGACCACCTTTATCGCAAAAGACGCTACGATTATCCCACCCTCCACCCGCCTGGGTGACGTCAAAGAATACTACTTCTCCACCAAGCTGCGGGAGATTGCGCAGATGCGCGCGCAGGGCAAGCCTGTGCTCAACCTAGGCATCGGCAGCCCCGACCTGCCGCCCGCCCCGGAAGTGGTGGAAACCCTCACCAAAGCCGTAGAGCACAACGACGTGCACGGCTACCAAAGCTACCGGGGCATACCGGAGCTGCGGGAAGCTTTTGCCGACTGGTATGCCCGCTGGTTTGACGCTACGCTGGACCCGGACTCGGAAATCCTGCCGCTCATGGGCAGTAAGGAGGGGCTGATGCATATTGCCATGGCATTCTTGCAAAAGGGGGATGAAGTGCTGGTGCCCAATCCGGGCTACCCGGCCTACCGCGCCGTTTCCAACCTGGCAGGGGCCACCGTGCGCGAGTACAAACTACAGCCGGAGCGGGGCTGGCTACCCGACTTGGAAGCGCTGGAAGCAACGGACCTGAGCCGCGTGAAAATCCTCTGGCTCAATTACCCCAATATGCCCACGGGGCAGCCGGCCAACCGGGCTTTTATGCAGCAAGCTATAGATTTTGCCCATCGCCACCGCATCTTGCTGGTAAATGACAACCCCTATTCTTTCATCCTGAACGGCGAGCAGCACAGCATCCTCAGCCTGCCAAGCGCAAAGGGGGTGGCGCTGGAGCTCAACAGCCTCAGCAAAGGCCACAACATGGCGGGCTGGCGCATCGGCATGCTGGCGGGCCGGGCGGATTATCTGCAGATCGTGCTGCGCTTCAAAAGCAATATGGACTCGGGCATGTTCAAGCCGGTGCAACTGGCAGCGGTGAAAGCCCTGCAGTCGCCTGCCGCATGGTACGAGCGCCTCAACCGCGTGTACGCGGAGCGCCGCGAGTCAGTCTTCCAACTGTTTGACGCCCTGGACTGCACCTATGACCGGCAGCAGGTGGGGCTATTCGTCTGGGCTAAGATTCCGGATGCCTACAAAGATGCCTACGCCTTGGCCGATGAGGTGCTTTACGATTGCAACGTCTTCATCACACCCGGCGGGATATTCGGCTCGCAGGGGGATCGCTACTTGCGGGTTTCCTTGTGCAGTGATGGGGGGCTTTATGAGGAGGCTAGGCGGAGGGTTGGAAACCGTAAAATGTAAAACGGCAAAATGATGAATGTAAAATGTAAAAGTGCGAGCGTGGCATGGCTCGGGCGCCCTTCGGAGTGCGGCGGAGAAGGGCATCCAGGCGGTAAGCGTTTGGGAAATGTAAAACGGCAAAATGATGAATGTAAAATGTAAAAGTGCGAGCGTGGCATGGCTCGGGCGCCCTTCGGAGTGCGGCGGAGAAGGGCATCCAGGCAGTAAGCGTTTGGGAAATGTAAAACGGCAAAATGATGAATGTAAAATGTAAAAGTGCGAGCGTGGCATGGCTCGGGCGCCCTTCGGAGTGCGGCGGAGAAGGGCATCCAGGCAGTA
>JAAAOU010000186.1 GCA_009908745.1 Bacteroidota bacterium | reverse complement strand
GGATCACCGGCCAGCTTTACGGCTGGTTTGGCGAGGAGCGTATCGCGCAGGAGATGGTGCTTGGCGTGGGCGGCATACGGGCGCTGCGCTCCTTGGGTATCGAAGTGGATACTTACCACTTTAATGAGGGCCACGCGCTCTTTGCCGGCTTCGAGCTGATGCGGGAGAAGATGGAAGACGGCATGACGTTCGAGGAGGCTTGGGCGGCTAGCCGGGAGGAAATTGTGTTCACCACCCACACGCCGGTCATTCAGGGCAATGAGTCCCACCCGGTAGACCGCCTGATGTACATGGGTGCCAATATGGGGATGAAGCCTAGCCAACTGCGCCGCTTGGCTGGCGACCCCTTCAATATGACCGTCGGTGCGCTGCGCCTGTCCCGCAAATCCAATGCAGTGGCCCAACTGCACGGCGAAACCGCCAATAAAATGTGGAAGCACATCCACGACCGTTCCGAAATCGAGGCCATCACCAACGGTATCCACCGCCACACCTGGGTGGACCAAGCGATGCTCGACGCTGCGGAAAAAGGCAAAGACCTCTGGGCACCCCACCAAAAAAACAAGCGTGCCCTGATTGAGCTGGTCAAGCGCAAAAATGGCGTGGAGCTCGACGAGAACAAACTGCTCATCGGCTTCGCCCGCCGCTCGGTGCCTTATAAGCGCAGCAACCTGATTTTCTCCGAACCGGAAACTATAGAACCTTACCTGAAGGGCGGCAAGATACAGCTGGTCTTCTCCGGCCGCGCCCACCCGCTCGACGACACCGGCAAGGCCATTGCCGCCAATTTGGTGGAAATGGCCAAGAAATACCCCAATGCGGTGGTCTTTCTGGAAAACTACGACATGGAAATCGGCGCGGCCATCACCCGCGGGTCGGATGTATGGCTTAACAACCCACGCCGCCCAAAGGAAGCCAGCGGCACCTCTGGCATGAAAGCGTCTATGAACGGCGTGCTCAACCTCAGCGTACTCGACGGCTGGTGGCCGGAAGCCTGCGACCACGGCGTCAACGGCTGGCAATTGGGTGACGGCTTCGAAAGCGAGGATGTCAAGGAGCAGGACGACCACGACCGTGCTGCACTGTACAAGGTTTTGCTGGAAGAGGTGGTGCCCACGTACTACGACAAGCACGACAAGGAGTACTATGATTTGCTCTACACGCAGTAAATCAGGCTTCTGAACATAGACGGCGTGTAATTCGATCTATAGTAGATACTCTAGCCCCCAACTAGGGTATCTACAATTTTGATCGAAATCTACATCATGGCAGAACCCAAAGAAACAACCAAATTAAAACGCAGCCTCAGTTTATCCATGCTGATCTTTTACGGCGTTTTTGCACTTTGGATCAGCCTAGAGTCGCTAAGCGTAGTCAATTGGATTTAACTCAAAATTTGATCCACCACGCCTCCCGCTCTGCTTGCTGCGCATCGTAACTTACCTCATCTACCACCCGTCTATTCTCGTCCTTCAGGCGTATACTGCCACCGGAGTTCAACAGCCGGACGCGCGCCAGCCCAACCCTAACCACCGAACCTGTCCGTAACCAATAGTCGTTGAGGCGGTCGGTACGCCCTCTGGCATCTTCTATCTCCCAATCACCGAGGTTGACATCTTCGCTAGAGGCATTGAACAGCATAATGCGTTCTGCCCCGGCTTCCCGGCCGGCCGGATTCACCAGTGCAGCGATGATATATACGCCTTCGGTAGCTGGTTCGGGCTCAGGTGTGGGCACCTCGCGCTGCCGGGCGGCTTCCACCGCTTTGGCGGCATTGATTTTACCGAAACCGAACCAGCCAGAATGGCCGTCACTGCCATAGGTGCCTTTTCGTACGCCTAGGACCGGATCCGGCTCCAGATCGGTAATCTTATCGGTATTATTGGCCAGTACTTCCAGAACCTCCGCGGCGCTCAATTTTGGATTCACAGAGCGGATTAAGGCAGCCACGCCAGCGGCCAGCGGGCAAGCACTGGACGTCCCTCCGAACATGCCAGTGTAACGGCTACCGGGCGCGAAACCATAGCCACTGTCTTCGTTATCGGCTGTCCAGATGCCCCGGCCCGGCAGGCGCTCCTGCTGATTGAGCGGGTTCCAGTTGTCGCTGGGCGCGCAGAGCGTCACTTCCGCCCCCCAGTTCGAGTAAGCGGCCTTGCGGTTCAGGCTGGTGGAAGCGGAGACCGCCACCACGTCCGGGTGGGCAGCGTAGCCGTTCACGATAGCCCCACGCGTGGTTTTCAACCCCTGCGAGGGATGGCGCCAGGTGAAGCTGTTGTTGTCCAGGTCTTTGACCGGGGCGTTGTAATTGCCGGCCGCAAAGCAGACCAAGCAGCCGTTCCCATCCGGCCCGCCGGTGCGGTGGATACGGCGCATCTGCTCGTCTTGCAGGGTCGACAGCGGGGCGTTGACAGGCACCGGCCCCCAGCTGCAGGACACCACGTGCGCGTTCTGGCTCGCCCGTTCGAAAATATCGAACAGCATATTGTCGTCTGCCGACAGGGGAAAGCGTATGGGCTGGAAGCTGCAACCGGGGGCAGCCCCTACGATCCCCTCCCCGTTTTCTTCGCCAATGGCCACCCCGGCGCAGGGTGTACCGTGGTAATTGCCAGCTTCACGAGTAGGAAACGGTACCGTATCCCGGTCGGAAAAATCAAAAGGAGCCACGATCTTGCCTGGGGCGTCCAAATCGGGGTGTGTCAAGTCAAAACCGTCGTCGATGACCGCCACCGTTATAGCACGGCTGCCTCTGGTATATTTCCAAGCCTCGGGTGCTTCCACCCCTGCCTCCGCTAGCAACTCAATACCCGGCTCGCTGCTCAAGTGCCATTGGTAGGGAAACAAGTTGTCTGTCGGCTGGTACTGCCGTTGAAAGCGGTTGACCAAGTTGGGTTCCGCGTAAGCGATCTCGGCGTATTCCTGCAGTTCACAGCTCACCTTCAAGGGGTTCTTACCGGCTGCTGCGGTCACCTCTACCAAGCAAACGGCTTGGCCAGCATCGTAAAAGCGGAGGATGCGCAAGCCGTGGTCGGCTAGTATTTCTGATTTCCGGGTCAGTGGCACATTGGGCGCGAAGGAAAGGGCAATGCGATCCGTGATGTAGTACCGGGTAGCCGTATCGCCTACTGGGCAATAAGCGTGGTGGCAAATGGTAGGGATACGCTCGTTTTGACGCAATTCTTCCATCATAGGGTCTACCGCTGCGGAATCCGTTCGTATTTTATAGATGTTATGAAAGACCTTCTTCATGTCTTCCACCTGGGATTGTTGGGCAGCGACTTCCACTGCCCGCCGCGTAGGCAGTAAAGCGGTGAAGTGGGTGTCTGCTTTTTCTATAACGATTTTTTGTTGGCCGCGGTAGAGAAAATAGTCGAGTGGCATAGTTGGCTTCGGGTTTGATTTTATAGTGACCGGTAATAATAAATATTTCTAGGCAAAAAGTTCTAACTCCCCAATTTTCTCCACCAGCACCCGCGCATGCGACCCCATCACCTCACGCGACAAACCGGCGGTATGGGGCGTTAGGATGACATTTTCTGCCTGTCGTAAGTACTGAAAAGGCTCCGGCAAAGAATCCAGCTCCAGGGTATTGAAGGCTTGCTCTTCATACTCCAGCACATCGAGAGCAGCGCCGATTACTTGCCCGGCTTTCAGTTGGCGGGCCAGTGCTGCTGTATCCAACACCAGCCCCCGGGCGGTATTCAGGAGGAAAATGGGTTTGCGAAAAGCTCGTAAAAAGGCTTCGTCGACAAAGTAGTGGTTGGCTTCCGAGTAGGGAATGTGCACTGTGACAATATCCGCCTCCGCTTGCAGCCGCTGCAGGCTCACCTCTTCGGCCAGCGGGCCGCCGTAGTTGTGTCGGAATTTGTCGTAGGCGACCACCGAACAGCCAAAGCCGCTCAGCCGTTGGGCGACCGCCGTGCCGATGTTGCCGTATCCAATGATGCCTACGGTGCGATGGCGCAGTTCGTAGCTGTGGTTGGCTTTGCGGTCCCAGATACCCCGGCGGATTTCGCGGTCGGCTTTATGGATGTGGTTGAGCAGACCGAGCATCATGCCCAGCGTCTGTTCGGCTACGGTATCCCGGCTGCCCTCCGGCGAGTTGAGTACCTTTATGCCCCGCCTTTCGGCAAAATCTATATCCACATGCTCCAGCCCGATACCCATGCGAGCGATGAACTTCAGCTGTGGGCACTGCTCCAGAAAGGCTCGATCCAAGGGAAAGCGGCTCCGCAGGACGATGCCCGTGCATGTTGCCAAGTCGCCGCGCAGGGCTTCGGCGCTTTCGGTGTAGGCATGTTGACAGTGGTAGCCCATAGCGGCCAGTTGCTCGGGCAGGTAAGGGTGGGGTTTGTCTAAAAACAAGACGGTGGTGGGCATTAGGCAAATAAGGATTCAGCGGGCAATTCAAAATCGGGAAAAGCAGGGGCCGCGCTGCATAAGCCATCTCCCTCGCATACTTTTGCAGAAGCCGCGTCGGTGTATACATAGACTTGTGAGGTAGCAGGAATAATAAGCCAAACTACGGTGACGCCTGCCTTAAAGTATTCTACCACTTTAGCGATTACCTTGTTGAAATTGTCGGTGGGAGAAATCAATTCCGCTATCCACTGTGGGACTTGGTATTTCCCTTCCCGCATATCTGCAAGCTGCTCGGCGGTATAAATCGCCAAATCTGGTTTCCGCAATTGTTGTGGGTTGGTAAACATATCGGTTTCTGCAGCCAAAAGGCCACCTGCGGCGTACACGGCGGTTTGGGTAAACAACCGCTGCAGTACCGCTTGAATGAATGCTTGCTCTTGGTTCATAGCGGGGGATTTTTCTACCACACCATCGATCCACTCGTACTTGTAGCCATCCTCCCGTGTGTCGTAAGTGGCACGGAACGCTTCCAGCGAAACGGCTGTAGCTATGGGGCTGTCTGCTGCTGCCATGACTATTTCGTTTGTGGTTTTCAAATTACCATTTTCCCCGCTAAAACACAAATGCCCTGCCGAGCAAGGTGCTCCACAGGGCATTTTTCTTTTGATTACGCGGACTGCATTACTTGTTCGGCTGCGGCGTCAAGCGCAGGTAAGACTTCTCCTCGCGGAACCCTTTCGGGAATTTCTCCTTGGCATCTTCGCTGGAGATAGCTGGCGATATGACGACCTCCTGTCCATCTTCCCAGTCTACCGGCGTAGCTACGCTGTAACCGTCGGTCAGCTGCAGGGAATCGATCACCCGCAGAATCTCGTGGAAGTTACGGCCGGTGGATGGTGGGTACGTCAGTGTCAAGCGGATTTTTTTGTTCGGGTCTACAACGAATACAGAACGCACCGTAAACTTATCGTCAGCTTCCGGGTGGATCATGTCGTAGGCCTCGGCAACCTTGCGGTCGTGGTCGGCAATGATGGGGAAGTTCATTTTCACGTTTTGCGTCTCTTCGATATCAGACAGCCACTTCATGTGATCCTCGAGAGGGTCAACACTCAGGGCAATCACCTTGGCATTGCGCTTGGCAAATTCCTCCTTCAATGCCGCCGTACGGCCGAGTTCCGTGGTGCAGACCGGCGTAAAGTCAGCCGGGTGAGAATACAATACGCCCCAGCTGTCGCCCAGCCATTCGTGGAAATCAATTTCGCCTTCGGTAGTTTGCGCTTTGAAATTGGGCGCGGTTTCTCCTAATCTGAGTGACATAGGTTGTTTTTATTTTTAAGTGTTATAAGAATATTTTTTCAAATGCAGTGCAAAGGTATCGGGTTTCGCTTTGCCCTTCAGTGAGCTTCATCACCTAGAAGCGCTCTGTGCCCGGCAGTGCCTCTACCGGCCGGAAGCCAAAGCCATTCTGCCGTTGTTCCCGCAGCCGGTACTTGCTTTCTTCGTACAAAGTGATTGCCCCTTGCAGAAAAGGCTTTGCCAAACGCTCGATTTCTGCAAACTCGATCAAAAAGCCATCGTGCCCGTAGGTGCTGTCAATCAGCTCCAATTGTGCCCGCGGGATATGCGTGGCCAACAAAGCCTGCTCTTCCACCGGGAACAGTACATCGGAATGGATACCGACAACGAGGGCTTTCGCCGAAATACGCTGCAAAGCCTTGGCTACCCCGCCCCGCCCCCGGCCGACGTTATGGCTGTCCATCGCGCGGCTGAGGCTTAGGTACGACAATACGTCAAACCGGTCGACCAGCTTTTTGCCTTGGTACTGCTGATAGGAGCTGGCCAAAAAATCGTCATATTTATCGTGCGTATCCTCCGACTGCGTCCCTTGATAGGTGCGGTAGTTGCGGTAAGACAGCATAGCTACCGCACGAGCGGCTGCCAATCCAGCGGCACCAGCATCCGGCGTATCGCCATAAAGCGTAGGGTCAGCCTCGATAGCCATCCGTTGCGCTTCATTGAAGGCGATACCCCAAGGCGAATGATGAGCATTGCTAGCTAGGATACAGATATTTTCGAATAATTGTTCATCCGTAATAGCCCATTCTAGCAACTGCTGCCCCCCCATGGAACCACCGATGCCGAGCTGCACTTTTTTTACCCCCAAATGGGCTTGCAACCGCTGCTGTGCCGCTACCATATCACGGATGGTGACGAGCGGGAACCCCTTGCCGTACGGCTTGCCAGTACGCGGGTTGATGCTGCGGGCGTTGGTGCTGCCGTAACAAGAGCCCAACATGTTGGCACAGACGATAAAATAGCGGTCGGGGTCGAGCAAGCGGCCCGGGCCGAAAAGCCCCGGCCACCACTCTTCCACCGCCGCATTGGCCGTGAGGGCGTGGAAAACCCAGATCACGTTCTGCCCGTCCTCGTCCAACTCGCCGTAGGTACGGTAGGCAATTGTTACTTCCGGAAGTACAGCGCCGTTTTCCAGTTGGAAGGGGCGGTCGATGGTTAGTTGTTCCAAAGCAAAAAAGTTTTAAACAGTTACCGGCTCGTTCACCTCGATTTGGGCGAAAGCCTGTTCAAAATCATGGCGGATGTCGTCGATATGCTCGATACCGACGGATACCCGCAGCAGATTGGGCAATACGCCTGCCTTACGCTGTGCTTCCTCCGACAACTGCTGATGCGTGGTGGCGGAAGGCTGTATGATCAGCGTCTTCGCGTCGCCAACGTTCGCCAGGTGGCTGATCAATTTCAGGCTTTCGATGAAATGGGTCGCATTTTCCTTACCACCCTTTACCGTAAAGGACAGTACGCCGCCGAATCCATTCTGCAAATACTTCTTGGCATTTTCGTGGCTCGGGCTGCTAGCCAAGCCAGGATAATTGACTTGATCCACTTTGGGGTGCTGCTCCAGCCACTTGGCCAGCTCCAAGGCATTGTCTAGCGTACGCTGCACCCGCAGGCTCAGGGTTTCCAGGCCTTGCAATAGCAGGAAGGCATTGAAGGGGCTGAGTGCGGGGCCGTAATCGCGCAGGCCTTCCACCCGGGCACGAATGGCAAAGGCGATATTCCCAAACGGGCCGTCCGTGCCAAAGGTGTCCCAAAAGACCAAACCGTGGTAGCCTTCAGAAGGCTCCGTGAACTGCGGGTACTTGCCATTGCCCCAATTGTAGTTGCCACCGTCGACGATCACGCCCCCTACGGAGGTGCCATGACCGCCTATCCACTTGGTAGCCGACTGCACGACTACGCTGGCACCGTGTTCTAGCGGGCGGAATACATAGCCGCAAGCGCCGAAGGTATTATCGACCACAAGCGGAATATCGTGCGCTTTGGCGACTTCGGCTATACCCTCAAAATCGGGCACATTGAAGCTTGGATTGCCGATAGCCTCCACATAAATGGCTTTGGTGTTTTCGTCGATCAAACGTTCGTAGGCAGCCGGCGACTCCTCCTCGACGAAGCGGGCTTCGATGCCGAGGCGCTTGAAATTGACTTTGAACTGATTGTAGGTGCCCCCGTAGAGATTGGCGCTGGAGACCAGGTTGTCACCTTGCTCCAGGATATTGGTCAGGGCAATGAATTGCGCCGACTGCCCGGAGGCCACAGCCACAGCGGCCACCCCACCCTCAAGTGCGGCGATGCGTTTCTCCAGTACATCCACCGTAGGGTTCATGATGCGGGAGTAGATGTTGCCGAATTCCTTAAGCGCGAAGAGGTTGGCCCCGTGCTCTGCATCCTTAAAGGTGTAGGAAGTGGTCTGGTAAATAGGCACAGCGCGGGAGCGGGTGGTGCCCTCTACTTCTTCCTGCCCGGCGTGCAGTTGTAAGGTTTCATAGCGATAATCAGACATGGTCAATAGTGATTTTATGGTGAAATGATAAGATGTACTTATGGGAAAAGCAAAGCCTGTACCTGTACCCCTGCGCTCAATACGCAGCAGACGGTGCTACAGGACCTCACTGTTCGATGAGTATCAACAACAACACATACAGCCGCGTAGGACGGCGTATACGGCGGTAAGAATGGCGGTAAGCTGTTGCGCTTGTGAGAAAGAAAGATTCGCCTGTAAAATCATTGGATACTTGATTTTATTTTTCCAATAATCGCCGCAATATAGCGGCAAGTTGGCGGGAATTGGCACCTTTCACATGCATGCGGTTGCCAGGGTTTCACGGAGCCCGATCTCTCCACCCTTCTGAATAAAATCGCTTCGTTGGCGCGGAAAAGATGTTCCGCTGAAGTGATTATGGGGCAAATATAGGGGGAAAAATATTGGTGTGCAAGTTTCTAGATGTTAATTATTTTAACCCTATAGGATTAATAGGTTTAGTATTCCGGCTACTGGCACCCGCTACAGACGCTTACAGCCCGCATGTTAGCACACGCGCTATGCGGAAACGCCTGCCCTACCTAAGCAGTATCCCCCACCCGTTCATACCCCCGCATCACGTCTCCATTTTCGTACGTCTGGCTTTGTTTGAACCGAAAAGCGGTATCCTCTCCAAGAGGTGTATTTTTGTCAATCGCTTACAGGCGGGAGAAAGCCATGAGCGCCCCAGTTGACGTACTGCTGCGCACCTATGCTGGCTTACAGAGCAGCCTAGTTTACTCACAGAAATAATAGATACAGGAGACCTGAAGAGATCGGTTAAGATAATTATAAGTTACCTCATCGCCGCTGTCTTCGTTTAGGACGCTTGTTCGGCCAACTACTGGCAGTCCAGCAAAATACTCAAACTTAAATACCAACTCCGGCAAAATGTCGAAGCCAGCCCCCACAAGCAACCCAAAATCAAGGCGGTTCCATCGCTCCGCTTCCTCTGGGCCTGCCAACAAGAAACGGGTTTCCATCCCGGCGGTGACATGCCAACGTTCTATGGGGACAAACTGAGCAACCAAAGGCACATTGAGATAATCCATAGTAAAAACAAAAACTTCGGGATTCATCACCGGGTCTATTATCCAGCTTACCCGATGACGCTGAAACCCTAGCCCGCTTCGCACACTAAAACGGTCACTAAAATCATATCGGCCAACCAGCATGGCGTGCGCCCCTAGCATTGACCTGGTTCCTGCCAGATCCAATGAGGCCGGCGGTTCACTAAGCATTAAATTAGAAGACTGTGCGCCTATACCTGCACCGATTTTGAGCTGGGCACTCACCGCATGGGCAGAAAAGGTTAAGAGCACGACAAAGAAAACACGGCTTAATGCATGTGGCATAATGGTAAAGTTTTAGCAGTTTGGCTTTATAACGATTTATGTTACCCTGCTTTATAAAAGTTCGATTTTTAACGTTACACGGGATAACTTCACATATCTGTTTCCCGATTCGCTGAACCACAAATACCGCATGCTCCATCCACCGCGTAGCGAGGGGTATTTAGGACTCTGACCAATTTTGCTTCTTCAATAAATTACGCTGGCAAGCGCGGCGTAAAATTAGCCACCAAGGACACGAAGGGACACGAAGACCGTTTGGGCCTGGCCAAACCCACACACGACACGCTCGCATTCGTGTACATTCGTGTCATTCGTGGCGAAATAATACGCTAGACAGGCGCTACGTAAGGTTAGCCACCAAGGACACGAAGGGACACGAAGACCGTTTTGGCCATGCCAAA
>JAAAOU010000412.1 GCA_009908745.1 Bacteroidota bacterium | reverse complement strand
CTTGTCGAGGCCGAGGTGCTCTGCAATGGTGGTCACGCTGGCAGCTGCCAACTCGGCGATGGAGTCGTATCTTGTGCTAAGTACTTGCTCTATCAATGGATATACGGTGGGGTAATGGGGGGCATTCGCATAAGCCATAGAAAAAGATTTCAGTAATTTTCGGAAGGCTTTGCTTGAAGTGTCTACCCCTACTTCGTTAATGAGCTTGTTTTGGCTGGCCCCTTGGCAGGGAAAAGTAATTAGCTTGTCTTTTCCGTTGATCAAAATGCGGTTGCGATTGATCCAGCCTCGTTTGATGAAGTTGACATCGTCGTAGAAAACGAAAGTATCCACTGCTTGCAACAGTTGAAAGTAGCCCAAGTAGGGGAAGACATAGGGCTGCATGATGGCGATTTTGGGTGCTGATGTCATTGCGTTCGCGCTTTGCATAAAAGTGGACCAAAAGTAAGAATGCTGCGGCGTTTTCCAGTAAATGCAGCAAAACAAAAGCAGCACTGCTTCGTTCCCGTCATAAAGAATATGCCAAAGCAACGCAAAAAACGCGACTTGCCGACGAAAGACTGTGCGCACTGTGGTCGGCCGTTCACCTGGCGAAAAAGATGGGAGAAGGTCTGGGAAGACGTAAAATACTGCAGTGAGCGTTGCCGACGGGAAGCAAAACGGGCGCGTTGACGGTAGCGTGCAACAACTTACCCGCCGAATTGTTATTTTCGCATCACAAACGAAAGAGATGAGCGAAACACCCTCTTACAACCGCCAAGACGAAGAGCAGGGAAAAGAATACAACGAGTACCAGTCCTTCGCTTTTCACCCGTACAATGTGCTATTGTTTCTTACCCTTATGGGCATCACTGCTATGTTCCTGGCCTTCTCTGCGGCTTTTGTGTACACCCGCGTTCAGAGTGACCTGCCCCCCATCAAGCTGCCCAGCATCTTTTTGTTCAACACGCTAGTCCTGTTGGGCAGCAGCGCGACTATGGTTTGGGCCAAGCGCAGCTACAAAAGGGATCAGACGGACAATTACCAGCGGGCGCTAATCGCTACCATGATTTTATCTTTTGTTTTTATGATCCTGCAAGGGGTGGGGTGGTCACAGCTTTTCGGCAATCAGATTTACATCCATTCCGACAACTCCGCCGGTTACCTGTACCTCATTTCCGGTCTGCACTTCGCCCACGTTATCGCCGGCTTGCCTTTTCTCGGCTTGTTCCTGTGGGTAGCGCGCAAACGCATGAAGGAGCCGGTAAGCGTGCTCGTGTACTTTTCCGACCCGGAGAAGCGGCTGAAGCTACGCCTGCTGACCATCTACTGGCACTTCTTGGATGGGTTGTGGATTTACTTGGTCCTTTTCTTTTACCTCAACTACCTGCTTCGGTAAACCTTTATAGCGACCAGTCGATCGGTGATTTACCCTGTTTTTCCAAATAAGCATTCGCCTTAGAAAAATGGCGGGAGCCAAAGTAAGCGCCGCCCGCTAAAGGAGAAGGGTGGGCGGCTTCCAGCACTAAATGTTTGTCCCGGTCGATGAGGTCTTTCTTTTTACGCGCAAACCCGCCCCACAGCATGAAAACGACGCCCTCCCGCTCGTCGGACAGCTTACGGATAACCGCGTTGGTGAAGTCCTGCCAGCCAATCTTGCGGTGGGCGCCTGCCGATTTGTGCTCTACGGTAAGCATGGCATTCAACAAAAACACGCCTTGCTCGGCCCATTTCGACAAATCGCCGTGGCGGGGTGGCTCAATGCCTACATCTTCTTGGAGCTCTTTGTAGATGTTGCGCAGCGATGGCGGTACGCGCACCCCCTTGGGTACGGAAAAGGAAAGCCCCATAGCTTCTCCCGGATTGTGGTAGGGGTCTTGGCCAAGGATGACGACTTTTACCTCTTCGAATGGTGTAGTATTGAAAGCATTGAAAATCAAAGAGCCGGGTGGGTATATTTTCTTGCCGTTGCGTTTTTCTTTGCGCAGGTAGGCGGCTATGCTTTGAAAGTAGGGCTGCTCGAATTCGTGCTTGAGTACTTCTTTCCAGCTATCCTCGATTTTGACGTTGCTCATGTGTGTGTATAAGGGTTTTTCCAAGTCGGTTCTCAGTAGGACGCCGCGCTAATGTCCATTGCCGGCGGCGTATAGCTTTTAGTACAAACTTTCAGTAGTTTCTCTAGCGATTGTTCCAGCAATTGCCTTTTAGTCCACAGCAAGTCGTGCTTGCGGCCTTCCAGCATTTTTATTTCGAGGAAAGCTGCGTTTTTCATCTGCTCGTAGGCGTAGCGGGCGTTTTCGGGGTAGATCAAGCCGTCGCTATTGCCGTGCAGAATGATAGCGGCGCTTTTGATGCGGTCCCATAGCCCCGCCATAGAATCGAGCTGCATCTTGTGGCTCAACTTTTCCATATTGGCTACATGAATGGAGCCCGGTAGAAGCCAGCTGAGCGGCCAGTGCTTGGTAATATGGGAGAACAGGTAGGTTTTTTCCCGCCCCGGCATTAGCGAGGCGGACTGAAGCAACAGCCCATCCACCAAGTCAGGAAAGTCCATAGCCAGACGTGCCGCCACTGTGCCGCCGTAGCTCGAGCCGTGCAGTATGATGGAAGAATGCTCATCGCGTTTCTCCCGCAGCACCTCAGCGATAAGGGCAGCTTGCTGTTTGACGGAAGTCTCAGGCCGGCCGTAGCCGGAGTAGCCATAGCCAGGCCGGTCGACCGCCATCAGTTTGGCTTGGCTGAGCAGGCTGCTGTCGCGCAGCATAGATTTCCAAAAGGAGGAAGAACTCGGCGCGCCGTGGATGAACATAATAAGCGGCAGGGTGTCTTGCCCGATCTCTAGATAGCGCAGGCGGCGGTCTTCCGTTTCCACATAACCGAAGTCGGCTTCATAGTGGAAAGGGTTGTCAGCCAGCATGGCTTCAAAAGTAGGCGTGCTGATGCGCAGCTCCATGAAATCATAGGCGTAGAACATCAGCAGGAGAATAGAAAGGGAAAAATAAATGCGCTTTTTTTGGATAAGATTTTTCAATGGGACTACTTTTAACTTACAACATTATAAACAGAAAACTAGGGCATAAGGTTTTGGCCGCCCATCAGCTTAGGGCCGGTGGATGCCTGCTTTGCCCGCTAGCTTCCAGAAATAATCCGTGATATCAGGCGCGGGGTTGAAGAGCAGGACCAAAAGGCCAAAGGCTAGGGTCATAGCCCCTGAGCGTACGATGATGTCGAGTGTGTAGTGCCATTCCACCCTTGGCAACAGCAGGCCGATGGCGAGAGCCCCCACCCCAAACAGGGCTACCGTAACCATAGGCCAGGAAAAGGGGTGGATACGCAGCTTGCGGTACAGGAAAGATTGCATCATCAGGTTTTGCAGTACCAGTGTCACGGCGGTAGCTACTGCCGCGCCAGTCAGCCCCATCCATTGTATGAAAAAGTAGTTGCTAATGACGGTGAAGGCTGCCGTGATGAACTTGAACACCAAGTCGAAGCGGTAGTGGGGAGAGTGGATCAAGACCAGCCCATTGTAGCCATTGACGACGTTCACGAGTTGGGCAATACCCAGAAATATGGCTACGGGCATTCCCGATCGGTACTCTTCCCCTACTAGCAGAATAGCGTTTTCCAGATTGGCGACGATGCCCGCAAATATCAAAACGGCGGCTACCCAATTGTTGAGCGCCGTGCGCTTGTAGAAGGCTTTCAGTTCGTTGAACTTCTTATGTTGCCAGTATTCGGCTATCATGGGGTTGGCCATCTTGCCGATGCCTTCGTGGGTCTTCATAATGACCTGGGAAAGGAAATAGAACAACGCGTAGATGCCTACGTCGCCCAAGGAAAGCAAAGCCGTAATCATGATGATGTCGATACGGTTGACCAACTGCCGGCCGATTTTGGCGAATACGGCGTAAAGGCCATAGGCTTGCATTTCTTGGAATACGGGCTGTTTTATAATCCCGAAATTGGGCCGGGCCTTCCATTCGCCGATCAAGTGCAGGAAGAGGAGCAGCCCTAAGGTGATCGGCAGCAGCTTCAGGGTATACAGCTGAATAAACTGGTCTTGGTCAATCCACTGCATGACGAACAGCAGGATGAGCGAGAAGGTAATCAAGCGGCTGCCAATCTCCCCAAAAAACGTGGGCACGCGAGGCCGTTGCAGCGCTGTGGCGTAATTGTTAAGCAAAGTATTCAGGTTGGTGAATACGAAAAACACGATCAAGCCGCCGTAGAACCTAGATAGGTAGCCGCTGGAGTCCCCGCCAAACCAATTGATGAAAGACGGGCGCAGTAGCAGCAACAGGCCGGTAACCAAGAGTGTGGTGCCTCCTACGATGCTCATGATGAAGCCGATCAAACCACCATGCGAGGGGTCTTTATCTCGGAAACGGGGGAAGAAACGGACAATCACATTGGGCGCCCCGAGCAGGCTGAACACCGCTAGCAGTTCGCTTATGTAAATCAGAAACTGGCAAAAGCCATATACCTCCTTGCCCAGATACTTGGGGAATAGTATCGTGGCGTT
Organism: Bacteroidota bacterium; assembly: GCA_009908745.1. Taxonomy (GTDB): domain Bacteria; phylum Bacteroidota; class Bacteroidia; order Chitinophagales; family Saprospiraceae; genus Phaeodactylibacter. The sequence goes on along the minus strand of JAAAOU010000412.1, from coordinate 5,660 downwards.
GACAAACCCCAGCACCATGCCGATGTAGATGAATATGCCGGAGCTGATACCTTGCCGGATGACTTTACCCATTATTCCGTGAGGGTTGAAGGGGTGGCAGATTGAGGACAAAGTTGCCCTTTTCAAGACGCACCAAGCCCACCTTTACAAACAACAAGTTGAGTACCCGTATCCACCGGCGTAAAGAAAAACCAGCGTTCTGCAGGCAGTAACGAAAATGCGCCCCAAAATGACTTCCGCCCGGATGGCCATACGCTGCCCGGTAATGCTGTAAGTAAATATTGGTGTCTATGGCGGGATAGAGGCTAGGGGGGAGGACCTTGCGGCGCAGGAAGGTGGCAAGTTGAAGCATACGTTCTGCTTGCTCTCCGGCATTGCGTTGGGACCAAATGCCGCCGCTATGCATGCGGTAGACGCACATGTCGTCGGGCAAATAGCCAATCTGGCCGTGCCGGGCATTCAAAATGTGGAGGCAGTAGTCGGCTACTGGTGCCTGGTAAATCCAGTCTGGAAAGCGCTCAAACAAATGATTGCGGAACAAGCAGGAGCAGGTAATGATGAAGTTGTCTTGTACCAGCCGTTCTATTCCCGCGTGCTTTGGCTTATCTGGTAAGGGGATGAATTGCTGGTCTTGCTCAAAGTACATTTGCCCGCTGTGGTGGCATATCGCATAATCAGGCCGCTGTTCCATAAAATCGACCTGTTTTTGCAGTTTCCGCTCATCCGTCCAGTAGTCGTCTCCATCGCATAGCGCTACGTACTTGCCCCTCGCTGCATTCAAGGTTTCTACGAAATTGTAACGGCCTGTCGGTTTATCGTTGATGTAAATGACGTCTTCGCGCCGGCGCAGGAACAACCGTATGCGCTCCGGGTAGCGCTCTGCAAAATCTTGGCAGATTCCTCTGGTGCCGTCACTTGACTCATCCTCGCCGATCAGCAGTTCATACTCAAAATCCACTTGCTGCATGAGTATCCCTTTCAGGCAGCGTGTGATATAGTCGGCATGGTTGTAAGTTGTTACAACTACAGAAACCATAGGTTGATCTTCAGCATCATTCATAAGGCATAGGACTGTGAATAATAACGGCAAAGATGGTAAAAATGGTGTTTTTTAGCCATAGCGTTGTACACGCAACAAAATACGGGCTATCATTCGCTGTTCGGCCTCACTAAGCGTATGGTAGAGGGGCAGGCACAATACCCGTTTTGCTATGTCATCGCAGACCGGCGTGTCTTGATTCGGCACATACTCCAAAGAAGACAGCGAAGGGTAAAAATACCGCCTTGGGAATATCTCGCGCCGTTTCAGAGCGGCTTCCACTTTCAGCAGCAGGTCTTCCGATTCAAACAGCACCGGGTAGTAGGCGTAGTTGTAGCCACAACCTGCTGTAATGGCGGGGCGCTCGATACGCATGTTTTCCAGCAGGTTATCGTAGCGCAGGCATTGCGTTTTGCGCTGTTCCAGTATCTCTTCCACATGGGGCAATACCGCCAATCCCATGGCAGCGTGGAATTCGGAGTTTTTGCCGTTGATGCCTACTCCGTGGAAACGCTCTGGCCCATCGTGGCCAAAGTTGCGCATGTAAGCCATTGTTTTGAGTAACTCAGCATCCGGTGTGCATATGGCCCCGCCTTCTACCGTGTGATAGAGCTTAGTGGCGTGGAAGCTGACGGTGCTGATGTCGCCGTAGCTGAAAATAGACTGGTCTTTGTAGGTTGTGCCAAAGCAGTGGGCCGCATCGTAAATGACTTTGAGGCCGTGGCGCTGTGCCAGTTCTGCAATCCGGTCGATAGCGCAAGCATTACCGAAGCAGTGGGTAGCCAAGATCGCTTCTGTTTCTGGCGTAATAACGGACTCAATGCCGTCGGGGTCAATATTGAGGGAGTGCGGGTCAATATCCGCAAAAACAGGCCTGCAATTTTCCCAAACGATGCTGCTGGTAGTGGCTACATAGGAAAACGGCGTGGTGATGATGTCGCCTTTCAGGCCAAGGGCTTTGATGGCCAGCTGCAGAGCAATAGTACCGTTGCCGACGAACAGCAAATGCGGAAGGCCCAAGTGCTGTTTGAGCTTGAGCTCCAATTCGTTGACAAGCGGACCGTTGTTGGTCAGCCAATTGCGTTGCCACACTCCGTCGATCAAGGATTGGTACGCTGCTTGGGGGGGTAGGAAAGGCTTAGTCACTGGAATCATGATACTGCTCTTTTAGTCGTTTTCTTATGCTTTGTAGCAAGGCGTTCTTAGACTGAATACCTTTCAAGGCTTGAGAGTTTTTGGCAACTTTGACTTTCTGAGAATACATAGTGCGCAGCAACTCTTCGACTTTGAACATAACACTGTTGTTTATCTGCCAGTCAGCTGGCGTTTCGAAGTCTGTGTACCCCAATTCGATCATATTTTCTTTAGCTACGGATTCTATAATGCGTAGTTGGTATGGTTTGAGTGTTTTTAGGTATTTCTTCTTGTTGTCGGAGATAATGGGTTTGGAGAGGTTGCGCCACAGCTCGTTACGCTCTGCTTCTTTATTGTCTCCGCTCGTAGAAAAACAATTTTCATCAATGGGGAGCCCCAAAAAATGTTGCACCTTGCTCATCGTCTCTATCGTATCAGCGATTAAATCCTCGTACCGTATTCGGATAAAGTCTTGCCGGTATATTTCTTCTAAGTTGAGGCATTGATCTTGCTCCGCGTTCCATTTGGAAATGACTTGGTAGGGCGTGTGCAAGTACAAAGGAGTGCGTAGCCAAGAGGCCACATGATCGCGGGGATCGCGTACCAGATAGACGAACTTCGCTTCCGGAATCGCTTCTTTAATATAGTGAGCGTAGTTGAAATTATGTATGCCTTTTGAGCAATAGCCGCTCTTGTCCTCTAGCGCTGCTTTGGCGCGGTAAAGCTGGTCTATGCAATCGGTCAGGGAGTCTACGCTTTCACTAGCTAAAGTTTCCTCTGGCAATGCCCAATCGTGGTAAGGATGGTTGGCAAGGGCGAGCGCGTCTTTAAGAAGCTGTTGTCCATTGCGTTTGTTCTTCAGCGGCGCATAGTATTTGATCAAGTTATAGAACACATCAAAAAAATGAGGGGCGACGGGTGCAGAGATCAAATGATGATTGTTTATCAGTATCCGCAGCAGGTTTGTACCAGAGCGTTCGGAAGCGAGTATGAAAATTTTGGTACTTGGCATATTGACGAATTTACAATGAATATCTGTCTGATGTTGAATAGGTTTTATTGTCAAGAAACTGTAGAGTCATGCGACGGGAAAGGGGGCAGAGATATTATAGCGGCTAAGGCCGTAGCGGTCAAAAATACCTTGGATACGGTCTTTTTCCATTTCACTCAGCCGGTTGAGGTTTTTCCAAAGCTGCTCTTCCGGCGTTTTTCGCAGTTGCTGTTCGAAATCGGTTGGGCTGGGGGTACGGAAATCAGCCTTTTCCAGCACCGCTCGGCAGTCTGCTTCAAACCCCGTTGCCCGTAGTAAACGCTCGATTGTTGCCTCCGGTTGCAGGACGATATCTTCGTAGTAAACCCAGACGGTCTTTTGCTGCACGAGCTCATCGTTAAGCGTTGGCAGGTTGTCAAGGCACCAGGTTGCTACCCGGTGTTCAAGTGGGGTAGAAAGCTGCTGCAAAAACGACTGCTCATGCGGATAACGCGCCTGAATACGCTCGGGTATGCATAGGCTGCCATCATCATTTCGCCTTGTACCGAAAGCTTTCCCAATAGACAAGCAGGTGTCAACAGGATGCCGCAACAAAAGGATAGGCGGGTGCCGAAAGTCGAACTGCCGCAACAGCCAAGGTAGCAAAGGGATAGCCCGTACAAATTTGGTGATCACAAACCGCGCCCGGCACGCATCCGTCCAGCCGGCTCGCAAAAACGTCCAAGAGGAATGACGCTGGTAAGTTAAGATTTCCTCCATAGTTTTCTTGTAAGCCGGCGAAACGAAATCCTTGGGTAAGTAGGGGCGCTTGCTCCAGCCAAATTCCGGCGGTATCATACCGTGCTCCTGATGCAGCGGCTCCCAGTTGACTAGGCTTCCGGGAAGATGGCTCAATATTTCCATCAGCCAAGTACTGCCACCCCGAGCTTCGCTACAGAGGATCAAACTGTCCTCTACCTTGAAGTGCTTACAAGCAAGCAGGGGGACATTCATATAGTACTTCAGCTGCTCTCGCATACTGTTTAAACGGTTGCGTGAAAGTAGCCGTTTGCTGCGGCTTTCTTATTTTTGCGTCATTCCACCGCAAAACTAACATTTATGGCCGAAAGAAACGGCGTCACCATCGCGATATGCACCTACAACCGGGCGGACTTGCTCCAATATTGCTTGGAATCACTCACCCATCAAACAGTATCTTCCGATGCATTCGAAGTCCTCGTCGTTGACAATAATTCTCCCGATCATACGGCCGAGCTTTGCGAATCCTACAGCGGCCGGTTCTCCAATTTTAGGCATATTGTCGAAAAACAGCAGGGGCTGAGCTTCGGGCGCAACCGTGCTGTGCAGGAAGCCACCGGGGATTGGGTGCTTTTCATCGACGATGACGCCAAAGCACAGGAGGATTTGGTAGAGGTAGCGATGCGCCTCGGGGAAGAAGCCCAAGACGTTTACTTCTACGGGGGCGTAGACGAGCCTTGGTATCACTTCGGCCGGCCCAAATGGATGAAAGACCACTACATCAGCAACAAGATGGATTACAACGAAAATACAGTCTTGCAACACCCGGAATCAGCCATCGGATGCATCATGCTGATCCACAAGCGCATCTTCGAGGAAGTCGGCTACTTCCGTACGGATATTGGTATGGTAGGGGACAAAATCGCCTACGGGGAGGACGACGACCTGCAAATCCGCGCCCGCAAACAAGGCTTCGACATCGTCTACGCGCCCGATCTGGTCGTCTATCACGTAGTGGCGCCCTACAAGCTGGACCTTGACTGGTTCTTTAAGTCTGCCTTTGCCCTGGGGCGCGACAACCTCATCGTACGCGGCTACAGCCAAAGCACGGGCTACTTGTTGCTCACCGCCCTTACGGCGGTTGTTCAAGCGGCAGTAGGGCTGCTGGCCCATACGCCAAAATTGTACCTGAAGCAGGATTACTACCGGGAGAACTGGCTGCTCGATGTTTTCAAAAAACCCACAAAGCGGGTGGGGCTGGTCTATACGGCGCTCAAGCAAAAGCGGAACAACTAAATGAAGAAAGTACTCCTTATCACCTACTACTGGCCGCCGAGCGGGGGCATTGGCGTGCTGCGTTGCCTGAAGATTGCGAAATACCTGCGCGAGTTTGGCTGGGAGCCGGTTATTTTTACCGCCAAAGATGCCGATTACCCCACCATTGACCACAGCAACGATAAAGACATTCCGGAAGGCGCGGAGGTCATCCGCCATCCTATTTGGGAGCCTTACAAGCTGTACCGCAAGCTGACCGGCAAATCCCCCGATGCGAATGTCAACAACGTCTTCTACGTGCAGGAGGACAAAGGCAAATGGACCCACGAGCTGGCCGTCTGGGTCCGTAGCAATTTTTTCATACCCGATGCCCGCTGCTTTTGGATCCGGCCCTCGGTCCGCTTTCTGACCCGCTACCTGAAAGATAACCCCGTAGACGCCATCTTTTCCGACGGCCCGCCGCACACCAATACCCGTATTGCT
>JAAAOU010000282.1 GCA_009908745.1 Bacteroidota bacterium | reverse complement strand
TATGGAAATGGCGGAGGCTGGCAATTTTATCGTGCCGCTTCAGCTAGGGGAATACTACTACCGCAAGCCACCGGTATTCAATTGGCTCATTTACCTGAGTGCGCAGGCATTTGGTGACTACACGCGCTGGGCCCTACGGTTGCCTACGGTGCTGTCCGCAATAGCTACTGCCGGGCTGCTTTTTGCGGTGGGGCGCCGGCACGTCAACCCGCAATTCGGCTGGCTGTGGCCTATGCTGTACCTAGGATGCGGGGCGATCTATTTCTACTTTTCCATGCTAGGGGAGATCGACCTTTTTTACAGTTTGGTCACCTTGGCGAGCTTCCTGTCGTTTTTCCACTTTTACCAGCTGGGGCGGTACGCCCTGATGTTCTCGACGAGCTATGCGCTGGCAGCTGTAGGCTTGCTGACAAAAGGGCTGCCTTCTATTCCGTTTTTGGGGCTTACCGTACTGGCCTGGCTCGTTTACGAAAAACGCTGGCGCTTGTTGTTCACAGGGGCACATGTTTTAGGCATCTTGGCTTTTGGGCTTGTCGCGGGCGGGTATTTTGCTGCCTACGCGCAGTACAACAGCCTAAACGGCTTCGTAGAAGAGCTGTTTTCAGAATCAGTAGGGCGCACGGCGGCGGGCAATGCGGCCTGGCGCACCCTGCAGCACATGCTGACCTTCCCGCTGGACACCTTGAAGGACACCTTGCCCAGCAGTTTGCTGTTGCTTTTCGCGCTGCGGCGGGACATCCGGCAGCTCATCAAAAGCAACAAGCTTGTAGCCTTCAGCGCGCTCATTTTCATAGTCAATTTCTCGCTGTACTGGTTGTCGCCGGGAGCCAAACAGCGCTACATTTACATGCTATACCCCCTGCTGCTAGCTGTCGGCCTGTACGCCTGGCAGCACCGGCAGGAAGTGGGGGCTTGGCGCGCCCGGGCTTTCCGCTGGGTAGTGGCCGTGTTGTTGGCCGTATTGGCCTTAGGGAGTGGGGCACTGGCATTCATCCCGGCCTTTGATTTCCTGCCGGGCCGGTGGGCAATCGCCTTGTCGGGCTTGATGGTGTTCTCCCTACTGTGCTATGCCTATTATCGTCAGCCAGATTACGCTTTGCAATGGCTGCTGTTGGGATTGGTGGCCGCTCGGTTGATTTTTGCTTTGACCGTCCTCCCCCAGCGGGCGCACGACAGCGCCGGGCAGTTCAATACCGATTTGGCTGTACGCATTCACGAGCAAGTCGGTGACGCCCCGCTGTACTTGTATGAAGGGGGGCGCATTTCCTACACGGTGGTCTACAAACTCAATCGCTTACGCGGAACACCGCTTCATTTTAGCAAGGCCTTGGAGCCAGGAGCCTATATGATGCTGCCCGTAGACGAGTATCCGCAGTATGAAGAACTGATCCGTGTGCCCTTCCAAGATGGCGACTTCAAGCTGGTGGAGATTCCATGATCGTACAACATTCGCCAAGTGTCGGCCGTTAAAAAACCTCCTTCTTAGACGAATCTCGTGGTCAAGTCGAAAAGGGAAGCAAAAGCTATCAACGGGAGCGTTGATTTTCTTTTTGGCTTGGCTCTAAATCACGAGATTTGTCTAAGAACCAAAAATCTATGTGCTTTTCTTTACCTTTGGAACTTACACCTCAAAGCCCGGCGGGTTGCTGGGTATAAAACGATTTGGAAAACGCTGAACCATGAAGATGAACTTACTAAGAGCGACTTTTTTCCTGCTTGCTACGGTGCTGCTAGCCCCGGCTTTCGGCCAAAAAGAGCGGGCCAATAAAGATTACGAAACTGGGGCTTACAACTTAGCAGTCCGCAACTACTTGTCCCTGTTGGAGCGCCGCCCCAGCGATTACGACGCTATGGCGAAACTGGCCGATTCGTACCGCTACCTGAACCAATTTGAAGAGGCACGCAGCTGGTACGAAAAAGTTATACGCGACGACAATCTCGAAGGCGAACAGATGTTTAACTACGCCTTGGTACTGAAAGGGCTAGGGCAGTACGACAAAGCCCGGCAGTGGTTCATGGCGTACGCGCGGGCCAACAAAGAAGGGGCCGACAAAGGCAGCCACTACGCCCAGAGCTGCGTATTTGCCAAAAGCCAGCTTGGGCAGTCCTCCCCGTACTTGATCAACAACGAATTTGTCAACACGACGGCTTCGGATTTTGGCCCCGCGTTTTTGGGTGAGGACCAGCTCGTCTTTTCTTCAGCGCGGGCAGACCTGCAGGGCCCGGGGCCAAGTTGGACGGGCAAGTCGAAAAACCAGCTCTACATGGCCCGCATCAGCAGCCGTGGTTTTCTGCAGGACGCCGTGCCCCTGCGTAGCCGCCTGCGGGAAAACTTTATCAATATTGGGCCGGTCAGCTATGGCCCGGAGATGGAAGAGGTGGCCTACACGAAAAACAACTTCATCGACGGTACCCGCCATATTCCTACTGGCGGTTTGGACCTGAACATCGCCTTCTCCGCTATCAACGCGAACCGCGAATGGACCGACGAGTTCGCTTTTCCGTTCAATGGTGCCGATTACTCCACTGCCTGGCCCTGCCTTTCGCCGGATGGCAATACCTTGTACTTTGCTTCCGACCGTGGCGACAGCTTCGGCGGCTTCGATATCTATAAATCCCAGCGGATGGGCGGCAACAAATGGAGCGCACCGGAAAACTTGGGGCCGGTCGTCAATACGCCGGGGGATGAAATCTCCCCCTTCTTTGACGGGGAATACCTTTATCTGTCTTCCAACTGGCACAACGGCATGGGCGGGTACGACATCTTTCGCGCGGAGCAAAGCGCAGGGCGGTGGGTCCGTATCTTCCACCTCGGCAATCTGATCAACAGCTCGCGGGATGATTTCGGCTTTATTTACGACGAGCCGAGCAACCGGGGCTACATGGTGTCCAACCGGCCCGGCGGCAAAGGCAGCGAGGATATTTACAAAGTCTTCAAATCGGCAGATAACGTAGTGATGCACATCCGCAACGCTTCTGATGGCACCGCTGTGCCGTACGCTACGATCGACTTCCTGAACTGCGGGGAAGGCGTCTTCAAGGCCGATGGCCGGGGGAATTACAATTTTCAGGCGGTAGCTGGCTTGGATTGCGACATCGTGGTACGGGCCGACGGGTATAAGGAGGCGATGTTCAGCTTGTCGACCCGCCGGTTGCAGCAGAACCGGGATTACGACATCATGCTGGTGAGAGAAGGCGAGTCTATAGAAGGGGAGATACTCGATTATCAGAGCCGCCGGCCGTTGTCAGGCGTGGCGGTGACCTCCACCAACCAAGCTACCGGCGCGTCCTTTGAGACCACCACCGGCCAAGAGGGGCTTTACCAGTTGGCTTTGGCGCCCAATGCCACCTACACCATACGTTACTCCCGGCCCGGATACCGGGATATCAACCGCACGGTCAACGTCGGCGACCGCTATGACCCTAATCTGCTGGGCACGATCTCCATGTTGCCCACGGATTCGCCTACGCAGGCCCCCGCCTATCAGCCCGGAAATGTACAGACCAAATCCGCGGACCCTGCTCCGCCGTCCAATCCGGTGCAAGCTGGTTATTCGGTACAGGTAGCAGCACTCAGCAAGCCAGGGCTAGAAAGCTTCCAAGATTTAACAAACATTGGCCAAGTCTACTCTAAACGGGAAAACGGTATCTACAAAATCCGGGTAGGCGTCTTCGCCACGCAGGCACAAGCCCGACAAGCACTAGGCACCATCAAAGCTAAAGGCCATAAAGAAGCTTTCTTGGTCGAGGAATCCGGTGGCAGCGGCCGGTAAAACAGATGGGGGCAGCCTTTTCGCCCCCTTTTCTTTTCTTTTGTAGTCGGGTTTTTTATTTTTAAAAAATTTTCAGACAAAGCTTAACTCCCGAATGGCAGAAGAAGTAACCCATGCGGCCTCCCGCGCCTTCAAGTTCCGCGAGCTTAAGGTCTACGCTTCCACGGAGTGGCTGGCGGACAACAAAAAGAAGTACCGGCAGGTCTTTGACCGGTACGAAACAACCTATGTGTACGCCGAGCTCTCGTTTTACAATAAAAAATTTGACATCGAGGATTGGGAGGTAGAAGTCGAACTCCGCTGCTATTCTGCCAAGAAGTCGACCAAGATGCTCTGCGCCCTGCCGTTCCGCCGCAAGGTGAGTAAGTATGACAACGTCATGTACATCCGCGAAGGCTGGGGGAACAAAAACGAAGGCGCTTTTTGGAAAAAAGGGACCTACTATTGGGAAGCTTGGATTGAAGGGGAGAAGGTAGCCACCAAATACTTTTATATCGAAGATGCCGGGGAGGAAGCCGAATTTGGGGACAACCCCTACCTAGAGGTACAGTCGCTAAAGCTTTACGAAGGCCCCTACGATGACGTGATCGGCGACGAGCGCATTTACTTCCGGACGTTCAACAGTGAGGAGACGCGCTACATCTACGTTGAAATTACGCTCCGCAACCTACATGCCAACAAGCCTTGGCACTGCGAGCTGTTTACGAAATTCTACAACGACGCCCGGGAGCTCAAAGGGCAGGTCGTGCGCTTGCAGCGTATCGACAAGCGGGACGAGCTCATCCGTATCACGGCTGGCTGGGGCTCCAATGTGAAAGGCTCTTGGCGGCGCGACCGCTATACCGCGGAATTGGTCTTTATGGACAAACTGCTGGCCGTGGTGCCCTTTGTGGTCGAAGACGAGTTTGAGGAAGGGCCCGCTAGCGTGATGCTGCCCGATTGGCAAGCGCCGATGGTACTCGCCCCGGACGACGCCTTCAATCAGACTTTCGACGAGGTCATGGCCAAACTGGACAGCCTGGTGGGCTTGACCCAGATCAAAAAGCAGGTCCGCGACCATGCCAAGTACATCCAATTCTTGCAACTGCGCCGCGAAAAAGGCTTTGCCGAAAAGGACGAAATCAACGTCCACTCGGTTTTCATCGGCAACCCGGGGACGGGCAAAACCACAGTGGCCAAGATGATGGGTCTGCTCTATAAAAAAATGGGCCTGCTCAAGAAAGGGCATGTCCATGAAGTCGACCGCGTAGACCTAGTGGGGGAGTACATCGGCCAAACGGCGCCTAAGGTGAAGGAAGCCATAGAAAAAGCCAAGGGCGGCGTCTTGTTTATCGACGAAGCCTATTCGCTGGCCCGCTCCAATGACGACAGCAAAGACTTCGGCCGCGAGGTCATCGAGATATTGGTCAAAGAGATGTCCAACGGTACCAACGACTTTGCTGTGATTGTAGCCGGCTATCCCAAGGAGATGAAGCATTTTCTGGACTCCAACCCCGGCCTGAAATCCCGCTTCAAACTGTACTTCGAATTTTCCGACTACCTGCCGCAGGAACTGTCGCAAATTGCCGATATCGCTTGCCGCGAAAAAGGGGTGCAACTCACGCCGGAAGCCAAAACCAAAGTCGATGACATCATTCTAAATGCCTTCCGCACCCGCGACCGCTCTTTCGGCAATGCCCGTTTTGTGTACGACATCATCGAAAAGTCCAAGATCAAACTCGGCCTGCGGGTGATGTCGGAAGAGCAACCCCGGGACCTCGACAAAGAACAGCTGGCGCAGGTGGAACTGGAAGATGTGTCGCAGATTCAATTGCAGCCCCCGGTGGAGCTTCCCAATATCCCGGTGGACGAGCCGCTGTTGGAAGAGTCGCTGGACGAGCTGCACCGGCTGATCGGTATGGAAAATGTCAAGGCGCAAATCACGGAACTGGTCCGCCTAGTGCGTTTTTACCGGGAAACCGGGCGGGATGTGCTGAACAGCTTTTTCCTGCACACCGCCTTTATCGGCAACCCGGGGACGGGCAAAACTACCGTGGCCCGTATTTTGACCAAGATATACAAAGCACTCGGCGTACTGGAGCGGGGGCACATGCTGGAAACCGACCGGCAGGGGCTGGTGGCGGGGCATGTAGGTCAAACGGCCATCAAAACGGCCGAGCGTATTGAGGAAGCCATGGGCGGGGTGTTATTTATCGACGAGGCCTATTCCCTGACGATGCGGGGGCAGGGCAACGACTTCGGGGACGAAGCGGTGCAGACCCTTTTGAAGCGCATGGAAGACCACCGCGGCCAATTCTTTGTGTTCGTAGCCGGCTACCCGGATAACATGGAGACTTTCCTGAAGGCCAATCCAGGCTTGAACTCCCGCTTTGACAAGATGCTGCGCTTTGACGACTACAAGCCGGAGGAATTGCACCAAATTGCGTTGAAAATGCTGCGGGAGAACCAGTTGCTGCCCGCCCCCGAGGCGGAAGAGCACCTGCGCAGTTACTTAGCCTTCCTGTATGACCACCGGGACAAGTACTTTGGCAACGCCCGTACGGTACGCTCCGTAGTGGACGAGGCTATTAAGAACCATAACCTCCGCTTGGCTGGTTTGTCGGTCGCCGAACGCGCCGAAATGCCGCCAAATGTACTGACTCTGGAAGATGTGGCTTCGCTGAAGATGGATAAGAGCAGCTTTATCTTCAATAAGCCGCGTATTGGGTTTGGGGTGCGGGAACACTAAAGCTAAGAGATGCTAAAATAGCGTCCCTAAAACTGCAGCTGCAGCCTCACGCCATTGCCGCTGAAACTCAGCCCTTCCAGCAAGGGCTGCAGGTCGCCGTTGCCAGACGCTTGCCAGAAGTAAGCCCCGAGGTCGAATACAAACAGAAACGCCCCTTGCAGCGCAATAGATTTGCCGAAGCCCCGCAGCCGTTCCGGTTTGTTGTCCGTGTTTTTGGCCCGCTCTATCAGGTAGGCCCCGCCCAGCATATAACCTACATCTAACCCGGCATTGAAGAGGAATATCTTTTGCAGGCGATGCTGCGCGTCTATACTTTCGTAAAGGCCTAAAGCGCTCGGGTCGCCTTTGGTGGCGCTGATGTAACCGGCAGTCGCTAGGCCCAGGTTGACCAAGTTCCAACCCGCATTCATACCGTGAAAATAACGGGCCTCACCGCTGCGCTGCGATGCCAGGGTAGTACCCAGGGCGATATTGCCTACCGCCCAGCCGCCCAAGATCATCATACTGACCTTTTGCTTGCGGAGGCGTTCGGCATTGTAGTCGGTAAGGCTAGTGCCTGTCTGCGCGTAGGCGACGAGCAGGAAGTTGGCAAAGGTAAAGGTGAGTAGGAACTGGCGAATATTCATGTGCTGTGATTTTCAGAGGTAATGTTCAAGCGGTAGTATTTGTTCTTGCTCGCTCGGTATTATCCGGAAAGTAGGGCAAAGGAGTGATCTTTCTCACTTCTAACCCAAGTTAAAACCATTATCTTTTGCCGAAAGCGAATATCAACTCAGGATGGCTCAATTCATAGATTACTACAAGGTGCTGGGCATCGATAAAAACGCCGGCGAGAAGGAAGTCAAAAAGGCTTACCGCAAGCTGGCGCGACAGTACCACCCGGACTTGAATCCGGACGACAAGGAAGCCCAACGCAAATTCCAGCAGGTCAACGAAGCCTACGAGGTGCTCAGCGACCCGGAAAAGCGCAAGAAATACGACAAATACGGCAAGGACTGGCAGCACGCCGAGGCATTCGAGCAAGCCGAGCAGCAAAGACAGCAGCAAGGCGGCTTTGGCGGGCAACGGGCTTACAGTGGCGGGCGCAGTGGGTTCGAAGGATTCTCAGAGGGCGAGTTCTCCGAGTTCTTCGAGTCCATGTTCGGCCGTCAAGCGGGCGGGCGGAGCCGTTACCGCCGCGCTGCCTTCCGGGGCCAAGACTACGAAGCCAGCCTGCAATTGCGCCTCAGCGAAGTCTATAAAACCCACAAGCGTACGCTCACCGTGGATGGGAAAAATATCCGCATCACCATCCCCGCCGGCGTAGAGCATGGGCAAACGATAAAGATCAAAGGCTACGGGGGCGCAGGCGTCAACGGCGGGCCGAACGGCGACCTCTACATTACCTTCCAGATTGAGAACGACACGGCTTTCCGGCGCGACGGCCAGCATCTGTACAAAACCATCGATCTCGACCTGTACACCGCTGTACTCGGCGGTGAAATAACGGTGGACACCATGGACGGCAAAGTAAAACTCCACGTACCGCCGGAGACCCAAAACGGGACCAAAGTGAAACTAAAAGGCAAAGGGTTCCCGGTCTACAAGAAAAAAGGGCAGCACGGCGACCTCTTTTTGACCTACGAGGTGAAAATCCCTACCCAGCTCAGCGATAAAGAAAAATCATTGTTTAAAGAATTGGCGCAAGCCCGGTAACTATGGATCGATCAAATTTGATACCCGCTGCCAAGTTTTGCAGCCACCACCAAGTAGAAGTGACTTTTATCCGGCGATTGCAGGAGTACGAGCTCGTGCAGGTAGTCCTCATTGAAGAAGAACCTTACCTGCCACAGGAAGAACTGCCGGAAGTAGAAAAATTAATGCGCTTGCACTACGACCTCAATATCAATATGGAAGGGTTGGATGCGGTGCGCCATCTGCTCAGGCGGACGGAAGCCCTGCAGCGCGAAGTCCAAAGCCTGCGCAACCAGCTAGATGCCCTGCGCTAGTTGCGGTTGCGGATATCTTCCAAGTATTTTTCTAGTTCTATTTCGTCGTACACCAGTACTTCGCGGGCCTTGCTGCCTTCGCTCGGCCCCACGATGCCAAGTGCCTCCAGTTGGTCCATAATGCGGCCAGCGCGGTTGTAGCCTAGCTTGAGCCGTCGCTGTATCATAGAGGTAGAGCCGTGTTGGTTTTGCACGACCATGCGGGCGGCATCCTCAAACATCTCATCCAAGTCCGCGTAGGTCAAGCCCTGCGCGCCTTGTATTTCCTCGTCATCCCCGTGGAATTCTGGCAGGTAATGGGGCTCCGGATAACCCCGCTGCTCAGCGATGAAGTCGATGACACGCTCGACCTCCGGCGTATCCACAAAGGCTCCCTGCAAACGCACCATCTCGCCCCCTACCGAAAGCAGCATATCCCCCTGCCCGATCAGTTGGTCCGCGCCCCCGGCATCGAGGATGGTCCGGGAGTCGACCTTGGAGGAGACCTTGTAGGCAATACGGGCGGGGAAGTTGGCCTTGATTACCCCGGTAATAATATTGACCGAAGGCCGCTGCGTGGCGATAATCAAATGGATACCCACCGCCCGAGCCAGCTGCGCAAGCCGCCCGATCGGCAGCTCTACTTCCTTGCCCGCTGTCATGATCATGTCCGCAAATTCGTCAATGACCAGCACGATGAACGGCATAAAACGGTGCCCCTTGTTGGGGTTGAGGCGGCGCTGCACGAACTTCTCGTTGTACTCGCGGATGTTACGCGCGGCGGCCTTTTTCAGCAGGTTGTAGCGCTGATCCATCTCTATGGTCAGCGAGTTGAGCGTATTGACCACATCATTCGTTTCCGTCGTGATCGGCTCCTCCTGATTGGGCAGGTAGGAGAGGAAGTGGTGTTCGAGCTTGCTGTAGGGGAAGAGCTCCACCTTCTTCGGGTCGATGAGCACGAGCTTCACCTGAGAAGGGTGCTTCTTGTACAGCAGCGACATCAATATGGCGTTGACCCCCACCGATTTACCCTGCCCGGTCGCTCCCGCCACGAGCAAGTGCGGCATCTTGGCCAGGTCTACCACAAAAACTTCGTTGGATATCGTCTTGCCTAGGGCGATGGGCAGGTCCATCTTGGCGTGCATAAACTTCTCGGACGACAGCACTTCCCGCATGGAGACGATCTGCTTGTTGCGGTTGGGCACTTCGATACCGATGGTACCTTTGCCCGGGATGGGCGCGATAATACGGATGCCCAAAGCGGCCAGGCTCAGCGCGATGTCGTCTTCCAGGTTCTTGATTTTGGAAATGCGCACACCCGGCGCGGGGATGATCTCGTAGAGCGTGATGGTTGGCCCTATGGTCGCCCGTATCTTGGTGATCTCAATCTTGTAGTTGAGCAGGGTCTCAATGATTTGGTCCTTATTGGATTCTAGCTCGGCCCGATCGATTTCCACCTTCTGGTCGGAGTAATCCTTCAGTAGTGGCGTTACGGGGTATTCGTAGCTCGACAGGTCGAGGGTGGGGTCGTACGGCTCGCTGTGGTCTCGGTTTTCTTCCTGTATGGACAGCGGCGGCTCGTTGTCGTCCTTGGCGTTATTGCTGGCCCCGGGTTGCTGAATTTCCAAGTCATCCTCGCCGACTTTCAGCGGGTCCGGCTTATTGACTTTGACATCGTCCACCAACTCGAAGCTCATCTGCTGTTTTTGAGCGGGGGCAGATTCGGCGGGCTTGTCGTCTTTAGCGGCGGGTTGCTCCACCGGCCTGTCGGAGGCCGTAGACGTATCGCGTTGCCCGGG
>JAAAOU010000452.1 GCA_009908745.1 Bacteroidota bacterium | reverse complement strand
CTGCATCTGACTGTATGCTATCGGGTGCTGCTGCCGGAGATGCTGCCACAGCCGTATCAATTGCCGGTTTTTCCGCGGCTTGCGTATCTACCGCTAAAGTGTCGCCGGAGCTTTGGCGCACCATGTACCACTGCCGGGCCAGCGCTTGCTCGGGGTCCGCCTGAAAACGCACTTCCAACGTATCGTACTGATAAGCACTGATTCTGGCGACATGCCAATCTTTGCTGGCTTCCAGCATGGTGGCGACCTTGCCCTTAGGGTATCGGCCGGTGCGCAGTAGGGTCTCATAGCCCGCTTTGTCGATTTTGTAGACATCCATGTATACCATTTCCACCGCTTCCCGATTCGTTTCATCCAAGAGGTCTAGCTTCAAAGCGTAAAGCGAAAGGGCTTTGGACTCCGCTGGCTGTTCGCGCTCAATGCCGGGTTGCTCATTGCCATCGGAAGCGTCAGGGGCAGCTTGTCTATCGGATGACGGCTGGGTTGCGGAACTATCCGCTGAGGATGCGCCGCTTTCGGCTTCAAAAGCTTCCGCTAAAGGGTCAGAGGGCTGGGTTGCCGCGCCTTCCCCTACCGGAAATGGGTCGCCCCCCCTGCGGGAAGTGGCCAGTTTTTCTTCGGATCGCTTTCTGCCGAAAGCGAGATTGAGCCCCGCCCGGACGTTAGTGCCTTCTACTCCGGAGCTGCCAAATAAGGAAGTGACATCCTCGGCGATACCGTAGACCTGGAACGGGCCAAGGTTGAGCGAGACGTTCGCCCCTAAGCTATTGGCCGCCCGGTGTTGCAAGTTGTAAACGGCACCCAAGCCAAGCACCCGTCCTAGGGTAAAGCGCCCGCTCAGGGAAAAAGCGGTAAATCCGCCCTCGCTGCCCAGTTCGTTAAAAAGCAAGCCTCCGAGTTCGACACGCCGGCTCAGCAGGTAGTTGGCGCCGATGTACGTGCGGGGGGATAGCGATTGTCGGTAGGCTTCGCCCGACACCGCGTTAAAAGTGCCGACCGTATCCAAGCCGGGGATGGGGTCGTAGTCTTCGTCTTCCTCCAGTTCGGCTACGTCCACGCCTTCGAAGGTCACCTCACCGCTTACATCCACCCGCTGCGTGCCGTTCTTCCAATTGATACTGCCAAGGTTGAGAAAAGCGCCCGAAAGCGTCAGGCGGTCGTTCAACAGATACTCCGCGCCGAGGTCTACGGACCAGCCGTTGTTCTGCTGGTTGATTTGGCGAAAGCCAGTTTCTCCGGAGGCTTCGAAATCGTCTTCGGATATAGCGTCTTCAAAGTTCTCGAAGCCCTGCACCGTAAGGTCAATAGGAGTGAACTGCCCCGCGCCGTAGTAGTCAACTTGGTAATCCAGCACAGCCGTTGTCTGGTAAATATCGTCGCTCTGCGTAACCGTCAATGCACTGCGCTGCGTCTGGAAGCTAGCTAAGCCGAGCAAGCGGTTGACCCGGCCGCCCACCGAAAGCCGCGGGTTGATGGCGTAGCTCAGGCCCAAGCTCACTTCTTGGTAAGCTATGGCGTCCCAGGATGGCCCGAGATCGAGCGGTGTATTCAGGTAATTTGCCGTACCCTCCACGACGGTGCGCAGGAAAGTTTCGGGGAAGCGCACACGGCTTTCCAAACGGGTTTGAGTAGACAGGCTGATGAAAGCCCGCCCGACTCTGGCGCCCACGCCAAAAGCATCCACCTGCACGTCGTTGCGGAGCATCCAGTTGCGGTCGATATCACTGGGTTGTATGCTGCCGTTGAGTTGAATTGCATCGGCAGTAGCATCGTACTGGAACAGGCCTTCATTTCGCAGGCCAACGGTATTGAAACTCGTATGCACGGAAGGCAAAGCCACCACGAATTCGTGCCTTGGGAAGAAACCGGGGTTGAGGTAGTTCGAATTCCACACCTCCCGCATTTGATACAAACTGTATTCTTGGGCGTTCATCGCGATGCCCAAGCCGAGCCCAAGCATCATTAGGATTATCTTTTTCATGAGGAGTATTTTTGGGGTGCTTTAAAAAGTGGCCAGTACGCCGAGGCGAATCTCGATTTCGTCATTTTCGCTCAGGCGGGCTGCGGTGGCCCCTTGCTGCGGGCTTTCCACTAGGCTTTGCACCCGCAGGTAGGCCGTTTGCTGTAGCAGGGTGTTCACGCGTGTATCGTCGAAGCGCACTTCTTCAATGCGCTCTATCTTGCTGGCGGCAAAGCCATCGGGTGCCAGCTCGGCGGCTTCAAGCATCGTTGCCCCGTTGTCAAAAAGTGAGTCGAACACCATTTTGTCTTCATCCAGAAAGTAAAGCTGCATCCCCACTTCTACGGGAAAGCCATTGCCCACCACCAACTTAAAGTCCAATTGCCGGGCATCATCAAATTCCTCGGTATTGAAAGACAAGGCGAAAGTATCCACCAATTCGAAGTCGCTCGCTGAGGCATACAATGGTATCTCTGCTTCCAGGCCAATATGCAGCCGTGCAGAATCGGTCAGGTGGTTGGAGATGTTGTCATTCCCAGCCAGGTTGGCTAGCAAGCTCAGGTCATAGTAAAGCTCGTCCGGGATGCCCGAAACGGCTTCTGTGATATTCGAATTGCCCCGGTGGAAGCGCCACAGCGTGGTTTTCGGCTCACCAACCTCATCGGTGTCCGGATAGGAAAGGAGCAATCCGCCGTTGAGCACCGGGTGGCTCAACGGCACAATGCCCCGCTGAAAGGTTTTGACATCCAAAGTATTGGTGAATAGTTCTAGCGGCAGCCCAATATCGTGCGTAAAAGTAAAGGTCAGCTCGGGCTCGACAAACTCGATCTGCCCACTGTCCCAACTGTCTAGGTACTCAAAGGGCAACGTGTCCAACGGAATGTCTAGCAGCAAGCCGCCGAAGTAGCCTTCGATATAACTGAAGTCGATCGCCCGCAGCGCTATGGCAAAAGGCGGCAAGTCGACGGTCGTCCCATCCGAGCTGCGTACGGCGGTGTACTGAATGCGGAGATCGCCGGTCAAATCCAATTGGTAAGCATTTAAAGGCAGCTCCCCCATCGTGGTCGAAGGTACGCCGCCCTGCGCCGCCGGTAGCACTAAGTCGAAGGCAAACGGCTGGCTGTCTAAAGAGAGGTTTTCAAAAACCAAACTAAAGTCGATGGCCTCCGGAAAGGGGTTGCTGATGCTGTAGCCTAGGGCGCTGCCGGCTAAAGTAAGCCGGTCAAAGCGTTTGTCGCCGGGGGCTTGGTAGACCAGCGTTTGGTCCTTTTCGGTGATGGGCAGGAGTAGGGAATCCGGCAGCCCTAAGTCAACTTCCGGCTGCCAGCTTAGGCTGTCCCGGTAGACTAGTAACAGCTGACCGTTGGCCTCTGACTGCAGTAAGTTGTCCTCGTCGAGCTGCTCGATCAAGGCGTCAATGCCGAAAGTAGTGTTGATAAGGGGAATCCCAAAAGTGGGCGACCAACTGTCCGGCTTTTTAATGTCGAACTCGCACGCCGTGAGGGATATGGCCAACGCAAGG
Organism: Bacteroidota bacterium; assembly: GCA_009908745.1. GTDB lineage: Bacteria > Bacteroidota > Bacteroidia > Chitinophagales > Saprospiraceae > Phaeodactylibacter. The sequence continues at coordinate 6,913 of JAAAOU010000452.1, read as the reverse complement.
GCAATAAGAGCGGTGCTCTTTGGGCTTAGTTTTCTCATCTCAGTAGTATTTGCTGGTCAATTAGCCCGGATTGCTGCCGGACCTCTACGTTGGTGAGGTTTTACGGGAGGAAGGTTGAAAAGTTACAAAGGTGGGGACCAAATTCGAACGCCGATTATTGACCTTAGCTTAAACCGCAATTAACATCCACTTCACATTTGGTATAGACCTTTGCACCAGCTTAACAAAAAATCCATAGGTGGAGAGAAAACTATCAAAAAACTGCCAAAACACGCCTAGACAGCCCGCTCGACCTACTGTCAAAATTTACGGTTAATGCCATTTCTGGATACTGAAATGCTACTTCAGCACGAAAAACCACGATACAAAATTGTCACAACCTTTACTAACAGTTCATATACACGCATCAATTTTGCCAAACAAAATCAACTGTTCAATTATGATTCAGAAGTTTTACACCCTAATGCTGCTTAGCTTATTTGTCGCTAGCAGCGCTGTCGCTCAGAACATCGTCACCGTTGGTGATGATGATCTTGTAGGCGGCGAAACGTATTTGTGGACCAATGACAACGAGTACCACCTCGACGGCTTCGTCTTCTTGGAAGAAGGCGGCGAGCTCTTCATCGAGCAAGGTACCGTTATTAAAGGTCTGGCAGACCCTTCTACAGATGACTTGGCTTCCTCGCTGATCATCACGCGTGATGCCAAGATTTTCGCGCAGGGTACAGCCAACCAACCAATCATCTTCACTACTGAGATCGACGACACCGACGACCCGAACGACATGTTCCTCGACGACCGTGGCTTGTGGGGCGGTCTGATCGTACTGGGCAATGCGCCTATCACCGACGAAACGAACGAGCAGGTAGTCGAAGGCCTACCAGTAGATGATCCTCGCTCCCTCTACGGTGGCGACAACCCTGAAGACAACTCTGGTATCATCCGCTACGTTTCTGTACGCCACGGTGGTGCGGAATTGGCACCGGGTGAAGAAATCAACGGTATCTCCTTAGGTGGCGTTGGTAGCGGCACGACCATGGAGTACGTTGAAGTATTGGCGAACTCCGACGATGGCATCGAGTGGTTCGGTGGCACGGTAAGCACCAAGTATGCTGTGGTCGCTTTTTGCGGCGACGACGGTTATGACTATGACACCGGCTGGCTGGGCAACGGCCAATTCTTCTTCTGTATCCAAGGTACGGACGCGGCCGGTAACGGCGGCGAGCACGATGGTGCTAAACCAGATGAGAATACACCGTCTTCTAACCCGACCATCTACAACGCCACTTACATCGGCTCCGGTATCGGCGCTGATGCGGGTAACGAGCACGCCCTGCTGCTGCGCGACGGTTCCCGCGGCACTTATGCCAACTCTATTTTCACCTCTTTTGCTAACTATGCACTGCAGGTGGAAGACTTGGCGGACGGTGTAGATAGCTATCAGTACCTGCAGGATGGCGAGCTGAATTTCCTGAACAACATCTGGTTCGAATACGGCCAAGGTGATGAGCTGGCGGAAATCATCCAAGTTACAGAGGACGCGGAGGATGACGACGCTTCTGACTTGATCGCTCACCTTGCAGATAATGGCAACACCTTGGAAGACCCAATGCTGGCAGGCATCAGCCGCGCTAACGACGGCGGTCTTGACCCGCGCGTAATGAGCGGTAGCCCCGCCTTCAACGACCTGGCGGACTACCCGGACGACGATTTCTTCACACCTGTCAACTTCAAAGGGGCCTTCGGCGACGACCTGTGGTTGCGCGGATGGTCTGCACTGGAAGAGTATGGTGTGATTTCGGCGAAAGAAGATGTTGTTATCACAGATGATGATCTGGTAGGCGGTGAAGACTACGTTTGGACGAGCGACAATTGCTACCTACTCGATGGATTCGTATTCTTGGAAGAGGGTGGTACACTGACCATTGAGCCAGGTACCGTTATCAAAGGCTTGGCTGATCCTTCTACGGACGACTTGGCTTCCTCGCTGATCATCACCCGCGGCGCACAGATTTTCGCAGAAGGTACGCAGGGCGCACCGATTATCTTCACCACCGAAATCGACGATACCAATGACCCCAACGACATGTTCCTCGATGACCGTGGCTTGTGGGGCGGCTTGATCATTCTCGGTAACGCACCTATCACCGATGAAACCGAGGAGCAAGTGATCGAAGGGCTGCCAGTGGATGACCCTCGCTCCCTCTACGGCGGTGACAACGCCGACGATAACTCTGGCGTACTGCGCTTTGTATCCGTACGCCACGGCGGTGCGGAACTGGCACCGGGTGAAGAAATCAACGGCATCTCCCTGGGCGGCGTTGGTAGCGGTACAGTGATGGAGTACATCGAAGTACTGGCGAACTCTGACGATGGTATCGAGTGGTTCGGCGGTACGGTTAGCACCAAGTACGCTACCGTAGCTTTCTGCGGCGATGACTCTTACGACTACGACACCGGCTGGCTGGGCAATGGCCAGTTCTTCTTCTCCCTGCAAGGTTCAGATGCGGCTGGCAACGGCGGCGAGCACGATGGTGCAAAGCCGGACGAAAACACGCCTTCTTCTAACCCGCTGATCTACAACGCCACTTATATCGGCTCCGGCATTGGCGCTGATGCAGGCAACGAGCATGCTTTGCTGCTGCGCGACGGTTCTCGCGGTACTTACGCCAACTCTATTTTCACAGAGTTTGCCAACTACGCCATTCAGGTAGAGGACCTGGCAGACGGTGTGGATAGCTATCAGTACTTGCAGGACGGCGAGCTTAACCTGCTGAACAATATCTGGTGGGATTATGGCCAAGGCGATGAGCTGGCGGAAATCATCCAAGTTACAGAAGGTGCTGAAGACGATGATGCTTCTGACCTGATCGACCACTTGGCTAGCAACAACAACACGCTAGAGGACCCGATGCTGCGTGGTATTTCTCGCGAAGCCAACGGTATGCTGGACCCTCGCCCAATGGACTTGGACGCAGCGCCTTACGCCGGCGTATTGGCTGGCTACCCTAGCAACGACTTCCACAGCGAACTGACTTACAAAGGTGCATTCTGCGAGGAAGGCGTTTGGATTCAGGGCTGGACGGCTCTGGCCGAGTATGGTGTGCTGTCTGCTGATATTCCGTTCTCCAACTGCGTGAATGTCATCAGCAGCGTAGACGAGCCTACGGTCATCGAAGAGAGCGGCTACAAGCTGGTACAGTCCTTCCCGAACCCGACTTCCGGTATGACCAACATACAGTTCACCTTGCCGGAAACGTCCAACGTCACACTGGCGGTAACCAACATGCAGGGTCAAGTGATCACACGTGTACTGGACAACGACCGCCTCGGTGCTGGCGACCACACCGTAGAATTCAACGCCAGCAACCTGCCGAACGGCATGTACTTCTACACGCTGGTTAGCGGCGATGTATTCATCACGAAGACGATGGTGGTACAGCAGTAACCGCTGATCGCTATTTGCTATAATGAAAACTCATGCATACCGTCCCGTTCCACTCTTGGCTACGGGGCGGTATTGCATATTTAACACACTACACTTAGCCCAAAAAGAACAAAAAATAGCACGGGAAATTCGACCGCTTTCCGTTTGATTTGCAGACCTTTGCGGCGCATTTCCAAACTTCGTAAACACACTACGTTTTATTAAACTTTGAATCATGGTTAAATCATACTGCAGGCTGCTGCTTACTGCCTTGATCACCTTGGCTTTCGCCATCCACGGCTTCGCCCAAGAAGGGACTATCCGGGGGCAAGTTACCGATGCGGCTACCGGCGAACCGCTGATGTTCGCTACCGTCGTCATTGCCGAGACTAGCCCTCCTATCGGTAACCAAACCGACTTGGACGGCAATTACGAAATCACCGTAGCACCAGGCACTTATGACCTCAAGGTCAGTTACGTGGGCTATGTGGATACCAAAATTACGGAAGTCGAAGTCAAAGCGGATGAAATAACCGTCGTCGACATATCAATGGAAGAAGAATCCCAGCAACTCGAAGAAGTCGTTGTGAAAGCTTCCCGCATCGACCGCACGGAAAATGCGCTACTGGCCCTACAAAAAAAAGCCATCGGCATACAAGATGGTATTTCCGCTCAGGAAATCAGCCGTTACGGAGGCAGTAACGCCGCTGAATCCATGAAGCGGGTCACCGGCGCGTCCGTGGTCGACGGCAAGTTCATTTTCGTCCGTGGATTGGGTGACCGCTACACTAGTGCCCAGATCAACGGCCAGCAGCTGCCCAGTACAGACCCCTACCGCAATACCGTACAGCTTGACCTTATTCCTTCCAACTTGCTGGACAATATTGTTGCCTCCAAGACCTTCACCCCGGACCAGCCCGGCAACTTTACCGGCGGCAACGTCAACTTGAAGACCAAGTCTTTCCCAGAGCGCTACACCATGTCGTTCTCCATTTCTACGAATTACAACACACAGAGCTCTTTACGTGACGACTTCCTTACACACGAGGGAGGCGACACGGATTGGCTGGGCTTTGAAGATGGCAGCCGTGCCCGTCCTAGCATTCTGCAGCAAGGCAGTGTTTACCTCGATACAGTTAATACCACCACCCGTGTGCTGGCCCGCCGGGATGGGTACCTGGCCAATTTGCTGGACGAAGGCATCGATGCGCTCCAATCCCAACAAGCGCCTACCCGCAAAAGCGTGGGTTTGGATCACGGTGTATCTTTTTCTATCGGCAACCAGTACAAGCTCGGCAACAATCCATTCGGCGTGCTTCTGGGCTTAAATTACAGCCGCAACTTCGCACAGTATGAGAATGGCCGCGACGCTTTCTTTGAGGTCATCGGCCCGGATTCAGACCTCAACGTCAACCGGGACCTGCGGGAAGAACGCGGTACAGAAACGGCGACCTCCGGCGGCATGCTGAATTTGTCTTACAAGTTTGCTGGCTCTAACAAAGTCCAATTTATCAGCATTTTCAATAATATCGGCTCTCAAGACAACCGCTCTTTTGCCGGCAGCTTCCCCGCTATCATTTCGGGTAACGGCCAGTTTGAGACCCGCGCACTGCGTTGGACTCAGCGCCAACTGCAAAACTACCAGCTGATGGGGGAACATGTATTTGGGGACAACCAGATCAAGGTGGAATGGAGCAGCAGCTTGGTCTACTTCAAACAAGATGACCCTGCCTTTCGCCAGTTTTCCAACCTCGTGTTCATCGACACGCTAACCGATGTGACCAACCCGGGCGAGATTCAAGCCGATCAGGTCAATAAGATCGACGATACTACTTTTGAGACCCGCGACTTTGACATCAACCCCGCTGAATTTGACTTGCCGTTCCACTTCTACCGGGAACTGGACGATGAGCAGGTCAATGGCAAAGTGGATATCACCATCCCGTTCGCACAGGCTAAAAGCAAGAACAACAAAGTAAAATTTGGGGGCATGTACTCCCAGAAAAAGCGCCACTTTGAAGACAACGTTTTCCAAATCAATGACGCCCAAAACTGGCGCGAGTTCAACGGCGATGCCAACGATTTTTTTGCTAACAACCAAGGGATTCTCGATTTTGACGAGGAGCGGGAACGCTACACTATAGGCTTGTGGAACCTGCCTTTCACCAAACCGACACGGGAGAACAGCTACGACGGTGAGCGGATCGTAGCTGCCGGCTATGGCATGTTTGAGTATGACTTGCCGAGATGGCGCTTCATTGGCGGTCTGCGGGTGGAGTACACTGACATCTCCATTGAAAGCCTAGCTGGCGATACCGGCCGGATAGAAGAAACCGACCTGCTGCCGTCCTTTAATGTGGTGTATCGGGTCAATGACAACATGAACATCCGGGCATCAGGCTCGCAGACGCTAGCCCGCCCGAACATGCGTGAGCTGGCACCGTTCGTGTCTTTCGACTACGGCGGCGGTAACCGTGTACAAGGTAATCAGATGCTGGAGCGCACCTTGATTCAAAATTTCGACCTGCGCTGGGAGCTGTTCCCCCGCCCAGGTGAATTGTTTGCCGTCAGTGCTTACTACAAAGATTTCCGTGACCCCATCGTGCGTGCCTTTAAGCCGATGGTCTCCAACCCCCTTATTGAATTCACGAATGTGGATGAAGCGATGGTCTACGGCCTCGAGTTCGAGGTCCGCAAACGCCTTGATTTCATCACACCGGCTTTGTACGACCTGAAGTTCGTCACCAATTTCTCCCTCATAGAGTCGGTAGTCGACATTCCCGAGGAAGAAATACCGGTCATAGAGGAGTTCAACCCAGAAAAGGGGGATACCCGGCAGTTTGTAGGCCAGTCGCCTTACCTGCTCAATACGGCCCTGAACTACAATAACCCAGAGCTTGGCTTGGATGCTACGCTCGCGTTCAATGTATTCGGCGACCGCCTAGTGACGATCAGCGAGCAAGCCAACCCGGATGTGTTCGAAAAAGCACGCCCACAGGTTGACTTTTCTATCAGTAAGCGCCTGACGGAACGTATTGGATTGCGGTTCAACGCCCGCAACCTGCTCAACCCGAACTGGCGCCGGACGATGGAGTTCCGCGGCCGCGAGTATATCCTGCTGGACTACCGCCGGGGAATCAACTTCGGTTTGAAATTATCGTACAACATATAGACTAAGTCGGAAGTCGGAGGGCGGAGGGCGGAAGTCGGAAGGCGGAGGGTCGAAGTCGGAGGGCGGAGGGTCGAAGGCGGAGGGCGGAGGGCGGAAGGCATAGCTATTTCCGACTTCCAACTTCCCACTTCCCACTTCCAACTTCCCACTTCCCACTTCCAATTTCCGACTTCCGACTTCCGACTTCCAATTTCCCACTTCCCACTTCCCACCCTGAAGGACTTCACTCCCTGCGGTCGTTTCGCCTTCAGGGCAAGCTTCCTCTGGTCGCCGAAGCCAGTAGGCGAAGGAGACCAACTTCCGACTTCCGACTT
>JAAAOU010000359.1 GCA_009908745.1 Bacteroidota bacterium | reverse complement strand
GTACCCATTTTCCAGTTCAATATCCGGCGGGAACTCCAGCGGGCGGTTGAAATTGGCGGCGAGGTAGACAAAGCCCTCCGCGTCTACAGTAATATGGTGGCTGGTGCTAAAGGGGGCCCCGTCCGGGGTATTTGGCTTGCCCGCCCAGTCGAAGCTGCCATCCGGACCGATGCGGGCCCACAGGCTGGTAGAGCCCGCGCCTTGGAAGTTAAGGGTGAAATCATTGGATAAATCAACTGCATTGCGGAAAGCAGCCGCGATAAGGTAGAGGTCGCCAGACGGGTGGATGTCCAGTGCGGCGTCCGAGCAGAAGTAGGTCTGCGCCCACTGTAGTGTACCTTGCGCATCTACGCAGACTAGGCCCGTTTTAAGCAAATCGTCCTCCTCCTGAAAGTAGGTTAGCTCATCAGTCTCCCCGATCAGCACCTGCTGTTCGTGGCTGAAGCCCAGGTAGAGCCGACCATTCTCATCAGCTTCTAGACCGAAGGGGACGATCAGCCCTTCCCGTGGTTCGATGTTTAAGAGCCACTGCCGGTTGCCCGCTTGGTCGTACTGCACAAGCAAGCTGCCCTGATCGCCGTTTTGATTGTCGTTGAGCAAGATTTCCCCGTCGATCAGCAGGCCGCCGGCGCTGTAGGCCATCACGACTGCCGGTTCTTCATCAGCATTCAGGGCCAGGCTGAGCCCTTCCGCATTGCCTCCGTCCGTCGGCAGCGGGGAGTCCAAGTTGGTTGCCCAAATGGGGGCACCTTCGTTGTCCAGTGCCGCTAGGTAAAAAGTTTTAGCCCGGTCCGAGCTTTCCTCAAAGCTGATGTTTGCCGAAAGGCTGAAGGCGCGGTGGTAACTGCCGCAGATGTAGATCCGCCCTTGGCTGTCCACGGCAAGGTCATTCAGGTGGTCGCCTTTGTTGAGCGCCTCGCTGTCCGGCCCGCCGTAGCGTTGTACCCACGACAGCGTGCCTGCCGCATCGTACTTGGCCACAAAGCCGTCCCGGTTGCCCATCCCAAAAATAGTACGCCGCTCGTTAGCTGCGTTTTCCTGTATGGAAAGCGGGCCATATTCAGCCGTCGCAATCTCCCCCGCCACATACACGAAGCCATCGCGGTACTGTACCGCCTTCATGTCCGCCATGGTGAATTGCCGTTGCCAGAGCACCGCGCCCTCTTTATCCATTTTCATCAAAAAGCCCGTCTGCGGCCCATCGTAGGGTAGGCTGATGGTGTCTGTCCCGAGCCGCAATTCTGCCCGGTGAAAACCCAAGAGGTAAACGTTGCCTGCTGGGTCGGTATCCATATCGGTGAATTTCAAATTTTTGCCGAAGGAGAAAATAGGGTCGCTCACGGCGAAGCGTTGGCCCCATAGCGCATCCGGCTGGGCGAGCAGCAGGGTGGGAGCAAACAGGAGTAAGAATAGAAGGTGTAGACAGTTGCGCATCGGATTATAGCTTTTGGTGGCCAAAAGATACGCAATTGTCTTTACCTTTGCGGAAATGTACGCGATATGACGGTTGTTTATTTAAAATATGTCCTCATCCTGCTTTGCTTCGTCCTTGGTGGCGTCTTGCACACACAGTTGGGGCTGTCGCAAGCTTGGTATTTGTACTTGGGCGGGGTTGCGCTGCTGCTATTCCAACTGCTGATGGGCAATGTATGGACAGCCTACAGCCACCTGAAGCGGGGGCGTCCTATCCTGGCCGAGCGTATGCTGAATCAGGTGTGGAACCCCAAGCTGCTCATCCGGCGCAACCGGGCCTATTATTACTTTTGCAAAGGCCTCATCGCTTTGCAGCAAAAGGATATGGACTATGCCGCAGAGCAACTGCAGCTGGCACTGGACACGGGGATGGAGCACCCCAACGACAGTGCCCTGGCTTGCCTGAACCTGGCGCATATCCACTTTGTGCAACGCCACTGGGAACAAGCGGAGGTGTGGATGGAAAAAGCCCGCAGTTTCCCGCTCAACGATTTGATGATCAAGGATAAACTCAAAGAACTGGAGCAGGCGATTGCGGCGCGGAAAAACTAGATTACAACTTTAAGGTTTTAAACTTTATTTATAAATTCATGGCGTTTAGGCTTTCCTTAATGGTTTTCTTTTGTTTGCAAAGATCAAGAAGCAAAGGAAATACGGGGCTAATTAGTTTTTGCTGCTAAATGCGTACAAGGGTTGTTCCCCTCACAATTTGAATTAGAATTATGAAAAATGAAACCTTAAGATTTATCGACTTATTCTGTGGTATTGGAGGCTTTAGAATTGCCTTTGAAGAAGCTTGCAATCTACATAATATAAGTCCTAAGTGCGTATTATCCTCTGATATTGACAAGTACTGTCAAGATAGTTACGAAGCTAACTTTGGTGAAAGACCTGTTGGAGACATAACTTCGGTAGAAGAAACACAAGTACCTGATCATGATATCTTATTCGCTGGATTTCCATGTCAACCATTTAGCATCATAGGGCAAATGAAGGGCCTAAATGATATAAGAGGGACTTTGTTTTTCGATATAGCGAGGATACTGAAAGCTAAAAGACCGAGAGCATTTGTTTTAGAAAATGTTAAACAACTAGTGGGGCATGATAAAGGCCGTACATTAAAAGTGATTTTAAAAACTTTAGATGATTTAGGGTATTATGTTCAATATAGTGTTTTAAACGCTTTGGATTATGGTTTGCCTCAAAAACGGGAAAGAGTTGTTATCGTAGGTCATACCGAACCAATCCTTTTTTCTTTCCCAGATCCTATTAAGCCCTATAAGCCCCTATTTGAGATATTAGAACCAGAAGTTGATGAGAAATACTTTGCTTCAGATCACATAAAAAAGAAGAGAAAAAACAAACATAAATCTTCATATTATCCATCTGTTTGGCATGAAAACAAATCTGGTAATATCTGTTCTTATCCTTATTCCTGTGCTCTAAGAGCGGGTGCATCTTACAATTACCTCTTAGTCAACGGCGAGAGAAGGTTGACTCCAAGAGAGATGCTTAGACTTCAAGGGTTTCCTGACTGGTATAAAATAGTTGTAAGTGATGCCCAACTGAGGAAACAAGCCGGAAATGCAGTGCCTGTTAATTTAATAAAGGCTGTTGTTTTGAAGCTATTGCCCTATGTAGCCTCTTCATTAGACGCAACTACAGTTTTACGTGAGTATGATCTAAAGTATAGAGAGGTTTAATATGGCAAAGAAAAAGCGACCTAAACTAAGAACAGTAAGTAAGACTAAGGCACCATATCCATTAAATCAGTTCGGTTCTGATTTCCCATATACACTGGGGCAAGAAATTGTATATCTCTTAGCGAGTAAAGGTAGACCCGATCTCGCAGGGAATGAATGGGAGCAAATCTTTGCTAACTGCATTGGAGCAGAGTGGAAACCTTCTAATGTTGGTTTAGATGATGTAATACTTGGTAACACAGCTTGGGGGGCTAAAACAGTGAAATCTACAGTAAAGGACTTTCAGAACCTGAAAAAAGTAAGGTTAATATCGGGTAGAAACTCTATTGTGTATTCATTCGGAGAGAAGGTTGATACATCAGCTGACCCTAATAAGGTAGGTTCTTTCGTTCTAGATATTTGGAATGAGAGAGTATCTTCTGTTCGGGAAAAGTACAAGCATCTCAGAACAGTAGTTTTAGTGAAGTCCAATGACCTTAAGCAAGTAGCAGTCTTTGAGTTCGATACGATTCGATATGACACAGAGCTATATGAATTTAGCTGGAATAAAAATGAAAATTTGGAAGGGTTTGCTAAGGCAACAGGTAAAAAAGTGTTCACATGGCAGCCGCATGGCTCTCAGTTTACAGTTCTTGAGGAAGTGCCGCAGAATACGTTAGTACTAAACATTAAAGCTCCGGAACCTCTTGATAAAGAACAAGTACTAGAAGCAATTGGCTTTGATAAGTCTTGGGTTACGATAAAAAGAAAATAGCTTAAGACAACAAAAACTTTATGTGTCCACCAGACCTTAGGTTTAAGTAAAAACAGCATACATGTTTACCATTAACATCTACCTCAAGTTTGCACTCATCGCCGTCGGATTGATAGGCGGGGCAGCCCTGTGGGCGACCATGGGTATCTGGTACGGCATCTGGTTCGTCCTGATGGGATTGATCCTGCTGGCTACCTACATTTTCTTAGGCACGGTACAGTCGGCTGCGGTGATGATGCAGAACACTGATTTCGATGGTGCCGAAAAGCGCCTCAACCTCACGCTCAAACCCGAGTGGCTGTACGCGACCAACCGCGCTTACTTCTACATGATCAAAGGCTCGTCGGCTTTGGCGCAAAAAAATATGGAGGAAGGCGAAAAGTGGCTGAAAAAAGCCGAAGAAGTGGAAGTGCCTACCGATAACGAAAAGGCGATGCTGCAATTGCAGCTGGCCAATATCGCTGCCTCCAAAGGGCGGTGGAAGCAGGCTGAGAACCACTACCGGGTAGCCAAGAAGTGCAAGATCACGGAGCCGAATATCAAAGAGCAGTTCAAACAGTTTGAAAAAGCTTTCCAAAACCGCGGTACCATGAAGCAAGCTGGCCGCGGCGGTGCCATGCGCCCCGGTGGCAAGCGCCGCCGTCCGAAAATGCGCTAATGGTGAGCAAGCAATGGCGTTTACTACTGGGAGGGCTGCTGTTCCTGCTGTTTACGGTATTACTCGGCAATTGCTACGCCGAGCGTAAGGTCAGCGAACTGCGGGAAACCTACACTTACCCCGAGTCCGCTTTCTTAGAAGTGCAAGGCATGCCAGTCCACTACCGAAGAGCGGGTGATGGACCGCCTTTGTTGCTATTGCATGGCACAGGGGCTACGCTGCACACCTGGGAAGGCTGGACAGCCGCCCTGCGCGACTCTTTCGATATTATCAGTGTGACGATGCCTGCTTTTGGCCTCACCGGGCCACATCCCAATGAGGACTATTCCATCGGTGCCTACGTTGATTTTCTGGCCGCATTTACTAATCAAATCGGTCTAGATAGCTTCTACCTAGCGGGCAATTCGCTGGGTGGGCTGATTGCCTGGGAGTACGCCCTGGCCCACCCGCAGCAAGTCCGAAGGCTGGTACTGCTCAATGCCGCTGGTTGGCCACGGGACAAAGCGATGCCTCTGGCGATGCGGCTGGCAAAATTGCCGGGTTTCAAGCTTTTGCTGCAACGGGTAACCCCCAAATCGCTTTTCCGCAAGTCCCTGCGCGAGGTCTACGCCAACCCTGGCCGTATCAGTGACACGCTGGTGGACCGCTATTTCCAGCTCTTCCTGCGGGAAGGTAACCGGCGGGCCTATGTACAGCGCCTCAACCAACCCCGGCCATCCAACCCGGAGCGTCTCCGGCAGCTAGATATACCTACGCTTATCCTATGGGGAGAGCAAGATGTTTGGATTCCGGTAGTGGATGCCTATCGTTTCAAAGCGGTGCTGCCCCACGCCAAACTGAAGGTCTACCCTGATGCTGGGCATGTCCCTATGGAAGAATGGCCGCAGCGAACAGCGCGGGATGTGAGCCAGTTCCTGCGTAGTGATTAGGAAGCGCGCTCCTGCCATCCACCACCCAATACTTATCCCAGCGAACATCCAACGCGCCGAGGGCGTAGTACTCAAAGAAGCACCAAACTACCAGCTGCCATGAAAGCCATGCTCCTCAACGCCATTACCGACCTATCGGAAAACGAACACCCTTTGACATTATCGGAAATAGACCGACCGGAACCCGGAGCAGCGGAAGTGCTACTGCGCGTGCGGGCCTGCGGGGTATGCCATACGGAACTGGACGAAATAGAAGGGCGTACAGCTCCACCCAAACTGCCTGTGGTGCCCGGCCATGAGGTTGTCGGCGAGGTGGTGGCGCTGGGCGAAGGCTGCAGCCGTTTGGAAAAAGGGCAGCGGGTAGGCGTGGCTTGGATTTACCACGCTTGCGGCCAATGCGAATACTGCCAGAGCGGACAAGAGAACCTTTGCCCTGAATTCGTAGCTACTGGCAGGGATGCCAACGGCGGCTACGCGGAGTACATGGTCGTACCCGAAGCTTTTGCCTATCCCATACCGGAGGCGCTCCAAGACGAAGAGGCGGCACCTTTGCTTTGCGCAGGTGCTATAGGTTATCGTTCCCTGCGCTTAGCCAATCCTGCTGATGGGCAGTTGATTGGGTTGACAGGCTTTGGGGGCTCCGGCCATCTGATGCTCAAGATGCTGAAGTTCCGTTACCCCAACGCAAAGGTTTTTGTCTTCGCCCGCAATCCAGATGAACGGCAGTTTGCCTTGGACTTGGGGGCAGCGTGGGCAGGCGACACTACCGCATCCGCGCCGGAACTGCTCCACGCCATCATCGACACCACGCCAGTTTGGAAACCTGTGGTAGAAGCCCTGAAAGAGCTGCGGCCCGGCGGCCGGCTCGTGATCAACGCTATACGCAAGGAAACCGCCGATCAGGGTTATTTGCAGCAGTTACGCTACGAAGACCATCTATGGATGGAACGGGAAATCAAAAGTGTGGCGAATGTGGCCAGGCGTGATGTGAGGGAGTTCCTGCAACTGGCTGCGGAAGCAGGTATCCGACCGGATTATGAAACCTTTGCACTCGATGCCGCCAATGAGGCACTTTTGCAGTTGAAACGGCAAAATATCAGAGGGGCGAAAGTCCTAAAAGTTTGGGGTGGGTGAGTGGCAGTTAAGACGGTCAAAAAAATACCCTTGCAGTACTCATAGGAGCCTGCAAGGGTGCTGGATTACAATATGAGTTCTAACCGAGGATTTATTGCCCCGACAGCATCGAGTTATACCGGGCGGTGTCGTGCAACAAGTCAATCGCCTCTTTGACCTCCTTGTCGTTGCGTAGCCCCATTTTAATCTTGCCGCGCTGATGGTAGTAGCGGCTGGCAATCTCTTTCTCAATCAGGTCTATAATGACTTCCCGGTTCTGCTGTAGCGCATCCTTTTTGTGGCTTTCGATCTCCGCCTCCAACTCCGTGAGTTCTTCATCGAGTTTGTAGCCCTCTTTTTCGCTGGTTTGCTGTAGCTTTTTCAGCAGCTTTTCACTATCTGTATCGTATTCGAAGGACTGCTCTTGCAGGAAAGCCACGAAGTCGTCAAATTGCGTGAAGCGGAAATCCTCCACATTTTCGATGCTGTCCTTGCCGAGGGAATAGCGGGTCACGTAATCAAAGATAAGGTGTTGGTCAAGCAGGCTTTTCACAATACCGCCATCCGTAAATTTCTTGACCACCATATCCGGCTTTACGCCGCCACCATCAAGCACGGTACGGCCGTTGCGGGTTTTGAAAGGGGTGCGGCGATCGTCGGGGATGTCCACCGGCTCACCGTCTTCGTATTCCACGCTTTGGATGCAGCGGCCGCTAGGGATGTAGTACTTGGCAGTAGTCAGCTTGAGCTTAGAGTTATAGCCGATGTCACGCGTGTTCTGCACTAAGCCCTTGCCGTAGGAGCGTTGCCCAATGAGTATGCCGCGGTCGTAGTCTTGCATGACACCGCTTACGATTTCGGAAGCCGAGGCAGAGTTTTTGTTGATCAGCACCACCAGCGGTATTTCCTGGTCTACCGGCTCACCCATTGTACTGAAGCTGCGGTCCCAGTCTTCTACTTTCCCCTTTGTAGTGACGACAACCTCATTGCGAGGGATAAAAACATTGGAGACGTTCACCGCCTCGCTGAGCAGGCCACCCCCGTTGCCGCGAAGGTCAAAAACGATGCCTTTAAGCCCAGGGTTTTCTTGCTTGAGCGTCTTCACCGCATTGGCTACATTCTTACCCGCTTCCCGGGTGAAGGTCGTCAAGGCCACATAGCCAATATCATCGCTGATCATACCGTGGTAGGGGACGTTGGGGACTTTTACCTCGGTACGCTCCAGCGTGATCGTGAAATCGCCTTCGCGGCCCGGCCGGCGGATGGTCAGTTCCACCTCGGTTCCCGGAAAGCCCCGCAGGATGTTATTCAGCGCTTCGGGGTCCTTGTCGACGGCGTCTTTCCCGTCTACGGCTATGATTTTGTCGCCCGGTTTTAGCCCGGCTTTGTCAGCAGCTTGGTCTTCGTACAGCTCGGTGATGGTGACATAGTCGCCTATTTTTTCACTTACCGCACCGATGCCATTGTATTTGCCTTCGGTCATGTAGCGATACCCCTCGATCTGACTCTCGGAGATATAATTGGTGAAGGGGTCGAGCGATTCGACCATGGCGTCTATTCCGGTGCGCATCAACTGGCCGGGGTCGACATCATCTACGTAGTAGGTGTTGATCTCTTTGTAAAGATTGGAGAAGATCTCCAAGTTTTTCAGGATTTCGAAGTACTTGTTGCGGGGCCCGGTAAAGGCAGACAAGCCGATGAGGACAACACCGAGCAGGGCAGCAATCTTGAGGGATCGTTTCATAGTCGCGATGATTTTAGTCTTGGATAGCAGGCAATCATGGAATAGAAGGTAAATACGTGACCGTAGTTGCCTAAAACAAGTATTACAACGTATTTACCCCGGAAAATTGTTAAGAGCAGGGCGGTTTTTTGTGATATACTTAACTTTTCCCTTAAAAAGTGAAGCCTGCCGTCAGCACGAGTTGCCCGGCGCCCCGTTCGTTTTCTACCACCTGATCGCCTTCCACGGTCGGAGCCAAATAGGGGACATAGGTATTTTCAGTGGATAGGAAGTGCTGGTACGCCAAGTCGACAAAAAAGCCTTTCTGCCGCAAGCCGAGGCCGCCGCTGATGATCCCCAAGTTACTGTCGTCATCCTCGAAGCCGGCGTCTTGCAGCCGGTACCCCGCCCGGAACCGGAAAGCCTCGTAGGCAAATTCCCCGCCGAAGCGCAAGTTCCAAGCCCTGCCGAAGAAGTTCTCAATATCCTCATTGAGAAAGTTCTGCGTCTGCTGATCGGTATCAATGGTGTATTCATTGCCCGCAAAATTCACGTGCTCCACTTCCGCCGAGAGGAAGCCCCGTTTTTTGATGATAAAGCCCAAGCTGCCGATGAACCGCCAAGGGGTGCGCAAGGTATAGCTGCGCGTTTGCTCCTCGGATTCTGCGGAAAGGTCCTGGGTGCCGGTGTCATCGGTGAAGTTGTAGCCCATGCTCGTCGAATAGTCTTCGTCGAAGCCAAAGCGGGTAGGCGTGTGCACCGCCGCGCCAATACGTATACCTTGGGTCGCCCGGTAAATCATGCCCATCTTGAAATTGAAGCCGGTGCCCGTAATCAGCAGCTCCTCGTTGAAGGAAAGGGCATTGTAAAAAGGCACATCGTCTCCGGCGGTATCCGCCTCCCGGTAGGATTTGTCGACTTCATAGCGGGCGAAGGGCACGCCGATCGTAGCGCCGAGCATAAGCTTGTCCCGGTAGTTGCCGGCTACGGAGAATACCAGCTCATTGATGGCGCCCCGGCGTTCGACTGTTTGACTGCGTTGCAGCAGGGCGTTGGGAGCCAGCTCCACGTCAGAGTCGTAGCGGTCATCCTCGTTAAAGTCATAAACAGCACCTGTCAGAAAGGCCAGGTCGGATTCCGTGGCGATGAAGCCTACCGAATTGGCTTGTTCTTGAAAGCGTTCGATAATAGAACCTACAGACTGCCCTTCAAACACGAAGTCTTGGTTGAAATTGGCTAGGCGGTTGACCCCGATGCCTACGTTGATAGAGCGCCATTTTGACGTCTTTGGGGTGGCGAAAACGAGGCCGAAAGTATTGAGGTTGAAATTGGCGCGGTTTTCTTCTACCGCCTGGCCATCCACATCGTTGGTGAGCAGAGAGGTAGTGCGGGCGTTGTACAAACTAGGCGATGCCAGGAATCGGGAGCGGCGGTACCAAGCTAGGCCAGCGGGGTTGGTACTTAAGACGGAGAAGTCGGAACCCAGTGCCCCAAGTGCGCCGCCAACCCCTATAGAACGGGCGGTGCCGCCCACTTGAAAGTCAGAAAACCGTAGTGCGTCTTCTAACACTTGAGCTTGTGCACTAGTTAAAAACAGACTGAACAGGACAATTAAGAAGGAGGTCTTTTGCATCATGTTTTACAATTGATTGGGCACAAAAATAGAGGGTGAAATGCACTACACATCCACCCTCCTAATGCTTTTTGTTTGCTTATCCTATGACTAAGCCGTTCCAATTACTTTCCACCACCGCGGCTCCGGCTCGGGCTGCTCGACCGGCTGCGGCTAGAACCACTTGACCGGCTGCTACGGCTGGAAGATCCACTGCGGATGCTGCCAGAAGAGCGGGAAGAACTGCGGCTCGGACTAAATGAGCTGCGGCTTCTCGAGCGGCTGCTGCGATTGAAACCACTGCTCGACCGGCTGCGTGAGCTGCGGTTGTAGCTCGGGCTGCTAGAGCGGCTGCGCGAACTGCGGTTGTAACTTGGGCTGCTAGAGCGGCTGCGTGAGCTGCGGTTGTAACTTGGGCTGCTAGAGCGGCTGCGTGAGCTGCGGTTG
>JAAAOU010000028.1 GCA_009908745.1 Bacteroidota bacterium | reverse complement strand
CCTTTGATTTGACCAGTATTGAGCCAGGGCTGACGGGCAGCAGCGACTCCATCCGTTGGTACAGCGATGCGGCTGGCACCATAGAAATCGCCGATCCGAGCATGGTTACGGCCCCCGATACCACGGTTTACTATAGTTTATTCACGGAGGGCTGTGAATCCCCGCTTGCGGAAGTCGTGCTTGACCCCGTGCCCAGCCCGCTCGTGCAGCCGGATACGCTGAATGCCTGTGAAGACGGTACAGGCGTAGGCTTTTTCGACCTCACCTCAGCGGATATCATAACGAATGGAGTAGGCACGGTGAGCTGGTACGAAGATGCCGCCCAGACCAGCCCGATTACCGACCCGGCCAGCTTTACGAGCGGGGCGGCCACGGTCTACGCACAGGCTGCTCAGGACAGTTGCACCAGCGAAGTCGTAGCCGTGGAGCTGCAGATACTCAGCGTAGACGTCGCCGATGGGTTCAACATCACGCAGTGCGGCGACCAGAGTGGGTTTTCCACCTTTGACCTCACGGCGGTGGAAGACAGTATATACACCGGCCCCGGTACGGTAAGTTGGTTCACAGACCCTAATCAGCTCAATGCTATCGCTGACCCCGCAAACTTTGACAGCCCCTCCAGTACCGTCTATGGTTTTGCTACCGAAGACACCTGCACGTCCGTGCCCGTACCGGTCACCTTAGATGTGATCGTCTCCACCCCCGGGCCAGACGATCAGATCAGCCTTTGCGACGATGGGATGGGCACCGCTGTGTTCGACCTCACCAGCATCGAATCTGGCCTGGTCGGAAGCAGCGACTCCCTAGTATGGTATAGCGACGCCGCGGGCACTACCCAAGTTCCAGACCCAGCTATGGTCTCTACCGGCAGCACCACTGTATACTACACCCTTTTCAATCAGGGGTGCGAGTCGCCAGCCAGCGAAGTAGAATTGATTGCCCTGCCTACCCCGCTCGTCCAGACGGACACCCTTGAGGCTTGCGACGATGGCTCCGGACAGGGCTCCTATGACCTGACCGCCGCCAATATTATCACCAACGGCGTGGGTACGCTCGACTGGTACGAAGACGCGGCCGCAAATACGCCTATCACCGGCGACCTTACTGATTATGTAAGCAGTGCGGGTACCATCTACGTGCAAGCTGTGGAGGGCAGTTGCGAAAGCCCAGTGACCCCAGTAGAACTGGATTTGATCGTTGCCGTAACGGCTCAGAGCGATTCCTTGGTGCTCTGCGACGAAGGAACCGGCACGGCGACCTTCAACCTGCGTGACGCCGACGACGATATCCGCAGTGGCGGCGGCGGCAACGTCAACTGGTTTACCGACGCGGCGGGCAACAACCCCATTCCAGACCCTACCAACTACACGAGTGGCACAGCGACCATATATGCGAACGTAACCGCCGGGGTATGCGCCTCGGACATCGTACCAGTGTATTTGGTCGTCACCCCACTACCGGCGGCCAACGATGCCGCCCAGCAGTCCTGCGCCGACCCTGTAACGGGCGAAGGCACCTTCGACCTGACCGCGCTCGAAGCCACCGTCAGCGGCGGAGCGGGTGATGTCAGCTGGTTTGTGGATAGTGGCCTGACGACTAATGTCCCCGACCCGTCGAACGTAGTCACGACGGACACTATCGTCTACGCGACGGTTTTTGACGGCGAGTGCACATCATTACCCGCCGAAATCTCCCTAGAGGTCCTGCCGTTGCCCAATACGTTCCCCGACACGCTCACCGCTTGCGACAACGGCGAAGGCAGTGCTTCCTTCGACCTGACTACCGCTGATGTCACCGACACCCCGGGTACTACCGTGGAGTGGTTCCAAGACGCGGCGGCCAACACACCGGTGCTAACGCCTATGGATTACGCCAGCACCGGCGAGACGGTCTACGCCGTAGTCAGTGACGGCACCTGTACGGCACCGCCCGTAGCAGTTGTGCTTGACGCTATATTCGCCTTGCCCCCTGAGGCCACTTGCCTGTCTACCGGCAATGACACCGTAGCCTTCAACTGGCTGATGGTCGCCGATTCCTTCTCCGTCTCGTACAACATCAACGGTGGCCCCGAAATTGGCCCGGTTGTCGTGACGGATACCGTATTTGGCGTTGGCAGCTTGGCACAGGGTGATATTGTGAACCTGACCGTTCAAGCCTTGATCGACCCGCTCTGCACAGATGGGTTTACGAGCACGGCAAGCTGCCTGGCCGATGTTTGCCAGCCGATCAACTTTACGTATAACCTGCTGGATGAATACTGCGCCGACGAAGGCACAGTCACCCTGTCTGCCACACCGAGCGGCGGCACCTTCAGCGGCGACGGTGTCACGGGCAATACGCTTGACCTATCCGGGCTTAGCGGCAACTCCTTTGTCTACTACGACTATTTCGATGCCGCCACGGACTGCGACTATCGCGACAGCGTCGAGATCGAAGTCTTCGAGCCGCTGCCCGCCACTCCGGTCAGCTGTTCCGGCATTACCGTTAATGAGATTACCTTCAACTGGGACGACGTAGGTGCCGATGCTTACGAAGTGATCACGGAGGTAAACGGCATGGTTGATACCATACAGACTTTGGACTTGAGCATCACGGTAGATGGGCTGTCTGAACTAACAGATGTCACCGTGACCGTCACGCCGCTCGGCCCGCCACCCTGCGGCAACGGCCCGGCTACTACCGAGACCTGCACCACACTACCCTGCCCGCCCGCGCCTATTGCCGGGAACTTCTTGGCAGACGAGTACTGTAGCGACACCAGCGGCGTGATGCTGCCGGACATTTACCCGGGCGGCACTTATGCCGGCCCTGGCGTATCCGGCTCGACCTTCGACCCCTCGGCGGCAGGCGTCAGCGAAGCCATTATCAGCTTCAGCTTTGTGGACACCGCCAACGGTTGCGCTTATATACTTGAGGATACGGCACAACTTATCGACCCACTGCTGCCGCCGGTGCTCGAATGCGCCGAAGCAACCCCCAACAGCGTCACATTCAGCTGGGCGGGCGGTAACCCCGACGGCTACCAGTATTACTATCAGGTAGACGGGGAAATGCCTACAGCTACTACGACGACCACCGACACTTTCTTGCTCGTTACGGGGATTTCCGACCTACAGGACGTTACCATTTATGTGTCTTCGCTTGGCCAAGCCCCCTGCGGCGACAGCCCCTTCGACAGCTTGACTTGTACTTCCGCACCTTGTCCGGATGTACCGCTTAGCATCCCCAACTTGCTGGCGGAATACTGTACTGATGAGGCGGCATTCACCTTGCAAGGTGACCCAGCGGGCGGTACGTTCAGCGGGCCCGGTGTAACGGGCGATACTTTCGACCCGGCTACAGCGGGTACGGGCCCTGTAGAGATCGTATATGAATACACCGATCCGGTTACAGATTGTGCGTATGCAGACACTTTTGCCACTACCCTCTTCGAGCCGCTTGAGCAACCCGTACTTGTCTGCGGCGGCGCGACACCCAGCTCTACCAGCTTCGAGTGGAACGACGTGGGCGCAGACAGCTACGCGCTTTCGTGGACGGTAGACGGTATGGCGGCAAGCACAGACACTGTCACGGACACTACTTACAGCATCACCGGCCTGTTGCCCGAGCAAGACGTGACCATGACGGTCACCGCGCAAGGCCCGCCCCCCTGCGGCGACGCCCCACCGGTTTCCCTCAACTGCCCAACGGCCCCTTGCCCGGACATCAGCTTCGAGTTTACCGCGCCCAGCCCGGTCTGCTCCGAGGATGCCGTGTTGCAGCTTGACGTCAACGTCATAGGCTCTAGCCCAACAGGCAGCGTCACTTGGTCCGGCAGCGGCATTGTCAGCGCCGACGGCCAGTTTGACCCTACACAAGCCAGCCTGGGGGATAATGATATATTGATTGAATATGCAGATGGCGTCTGCGAATACGACACTACGGTGGTGGTGAATGTACACCCGCAGCCGCAAGCTTCTTTCACCGTGGACGGCAGCTTCTGCTCCGACAGCACGCTCATACTGACCTTTGACGGCTCGGCAACTGATTCGGCTACCTTCAACTGGGAACTCGACGGCGGCACCATCGTCAATGAATTGCCGGGTAATGTGCTGGAAGTCAGCTGGCCTGGCCCCGGCACTTACAACCTCAGCCTGCAAATTGAGGACGGCGGCTGTGTCTCGAACCTCTTTGAGCTGCCGGTGGAGCTGATCGCGCCGCTTGTGCCGCCGGTCATTAGTTGTGAAGCAGATGGTTATACCAGCATCGTTTTCACTTGGCCTGCGGTAGCAGGTGCTGATATGTACGACGTGACAACCTCAGCGGGTACCGGCACGCTCAGTGGTACGACCTACACCGTGACTGGCCTGATGCCTGGCCAAAGCACAACGGTGGATGTCACAGCCATCGGCACTACGCCTTGTGGGCCAGTGAGTAGCTCCTTGGAGTGCAGCACGCCCCCTTGCCCGGATATCAGCTTTGTGTTTACCGCGCCCAGCCCGGTTTGCTCGGAAGACCTGCCGCTACAGCTGACGACTACGGTCAATAACAGCAACCCGGAAGGTGTTGTCACCTGGTCAGGCGATGGTATAACAGACGCCGACGGGACGTTCGACCCCGTTCAGGCGAACCTCGGGGACAACTTCGTAACGATTACCTACGATGAGGCTGGCGTATGCGTGTTTGACACTACGGTGGTAGTAGAGGTCTTGCCGCAGCCGCAAGCTTCTTTCACCGTGGACGGCAGCTTCTGCTCCGACAGCACGCTGATACTGACCTTTGATGGCTCGGCAACTGATTCGGCTACCTTCAACTGGGAACTCGACGGCGGCACCATCGTCAATGAGTTACCGGGTAATGTGCTGGAAGTCAGCTGGCCTGGCCCCGGCAATTATGACCTCAGCCTGCAGATCGAAGACGGCGGCTGTGTGTCCAATCTCTTCGAACTATCTGTAGAGCTGATCGCGCCGCTTGTGCCGCCGGTCATTAGTTGCGACCCGCTTAGCAATACGGAAATCTTGTTTACCTGGAACGCCGTAGCCGGTGCCGACACCTACGACATCAGCATTACCAACGGCGACGGGCAAGCTACTTCCGACACCTCCTATCTTGTCAGCGGCTTGCTGCCTCAGGAAAGCAGCGAGATTACCGTTGTCGCTATCGGCACTACGCCCTGCGGGCCGGTGCAAGCTTCCTTGCAGTGCAGCACCCCGCCCTGCGTGCCACAGTCTGCTACCCTATCTGGGCCGCAAGATGTTTGCCAAGGCGAGGATGTGACCTTTACCATCATGCTCATGGGCGGGTCACAAGGCGACTATCAGTTTAACTATACGCTCAACGGCCAGGCCGACTCCGTCGTGCTGTCTAGCCCGGATGGGCTGGAGGTCACCTTCCAAAACGTACAGGACACGCTCGACTTCGAGTTGGACAGCTTTTACCCGATCGACAACCCCGTGTGCGTCTATACCCTCGGCGACAGCTGGCAGACCAACGTCATGGAGCCGCCTACTGCTGGCAGCCCCTTAGCGGATGTTGTGCTTTGTCAGGCCACCGACTCCCTCGTGGTGCTCGAAAGCCTGCTACAGGGCGAGACCCCCGGTGGTACTTGGGTGCTTGACAGCGGCAATGCGCCAGGCTTCGACGCCGCAGGCGGGACGCAGTCTACAGCAGCCATGGCACCGGGCACCTATACGTATACTTACACCGCCAGCGGCATGGGTATCTGCCCCGACAGCGAAGCGCAAGTTGGTATCGTCATCAACCCCACCCCAGAAGTGGAAGCCGGCGACAACCAAGAGCTGAGCTGCAACATGGGTATGGTGTCACTGGGCAGCGGCAGCAACCCCGATGGGGCAGGGTACACTTACACGTGGTCGAGCCAGACGCCGGGCGTGGTCATTACCAACCCGAACACGCTCATACTCGAAACGGGGCAGCCGGGCGTTTACACCTTATCAGTAGTCGACCCCAATGGCTGTACCAACAGCGACCAAGTGGAGGCGGTTGCTAACTTGGAGGCGCCTTCGCCCAGCTTCAGCTTTACCGACCCTAGCTGTAATGGTGACTCCGACGGTACTATTAGCATCGACAGTATTGCCGGCGGCGTCCCCCCATTCGAGGTAGAGCTTAACGGGCAGAGCGTAGGCAGCCAGACGAGCTTCTTCAACCTTGAGGACGGTACGTATACCGTGAAGGTCACTGGCAATAACGGCTGCTTCGCCGAGCAGGACTTCATGCTGGTGGAACCGGACCCGATGACCGCCAATATCAGCACGAGCATCGACACTGCCGACGAGCTGGTGATCGTCTTCGGGGACAGCCTGCTGCTGACCGCGCAGACCAACAGCCCAGCGCCTATCGACACCTTCCTGTGGGAGCCGCAGGGGCAAGGCAAGTCCTTTTGGTTCGCGCCTCAGGCAACCTCTTTGGTCGACCTCACCGTGGTGGACGTCAATGGCTGTACGGCCAGCGACCAAATCCGCGTGATAGTCGAGAAGGTACGCGACGTTTTTGTGCCGAATATCTTCTCGCCCAACGACGATGGCCGCAATGACGTCTTCTATATTCAGTCGGGCGACCAAGTGGTGGAGATCGAGTCCTTCAGCGTTTACAACCGCTGGGGCGAGCCGGTCCACGAAGTCACTAACATACAGGCCAACGACCCTGCCCAAGGCTGGGACGGCACCCACCGGGGCGAGCTGATGAACTCGGGCGTGTTTGTCTGGTACGCCGAAATCCGCTACAACGACGGGCAGACCGCCATCATCAAAGGTGATGTGGTGCTGATGCGGTAGTTGTTGAACGCCCTATGCACAAAGCCCGCAGTGGTAACTATACAGTTGCTGCTGCGGGCTTTTTTATTGCACTGTCAAAAAATCATAATTCCTCAGCAGGAAACGCCCGGTTGGCCAGCGCATTTTCCGGTTATGCGGGATAGTTGCTATAAGGTAACAAAAAGAAAGCCCGGTACCTACTTGATTCCGTAGATACTGGGCTTATGCGTTAGAAACGTATTTGTAGTTTAAGCTAGCTTTGCCATGTCCCGCACTAGAATCTTACCCCGGTTGAAGTAGATGAGGTCAGATTTTTTCAGCTCGTTCAGCACGAGGGTCACTGTTTGCCGGGAGGTACAAGTGATATTGGCAATATCTTGGTGGGTGAGCGAATGCTTGAGCAGCATTTCGTAGCCTACACGCCGGCCCCGCTTTTCCACAGAATCCTTGATAAACTCGATGATACGGGTTCGAGCGTCTTTGAAAATAAGCGACTCCAGCTTGTTCTCCGCTCTCATCAGCCGGCCGCCAAATGAATTCATCACACTGCTGCAGAGGTCGAAACAGTGCCGCATGAGTTCCTTCATATCTTCTACTTTGATTTCGTAGAGGTGCACGTCTTCCTTCAAAGCCTGCGCAAAATCTTTGCGTTTTTGTTCCCCGATCAGCCCCAGCTCTCCAAACATCGCAGTAGGATGGATCAAAGATTTGATAATCTCTTTGCCATCTGAGGAGTGGGTGCCAATCTTGATGGTACCCTTGGCCAAAAAGTAGATGTAGTCGGAAGCATCCCCGGGCAAATAGACGAAGCTGTATTTCTTAACTACCCGATGTTCCATCCGCTCTGCCAACAGCATCTTATCTTCCGTAGAGAGTACGGAAAAAAGGGGGAAGAGATCAATAAAGGACGTTTTAGCTTGCGCATTCATAAAGTCTGATTTAGTGAAAAGCAAATCGGCACCCGCCGTTCATTTCGATTGTACACTAATACAGACACGAATACATCGCGCCCCCCCTATGGAAAGGAAAATAATTTTCAGAAATCAACAAATTGCAGAATCAGCGGCCGAGCATCAGGGAGTCCCGAGAGCCGCTGTAGCCGGCAAAAACGCCTTGGCCTCCTTTGACGTTATTGAACACCAAAACAGGCTCCGACAACGGCTCGCCTTTGGCGGCATGCTGCCGGCTCAAAGAGGTAAAATAGAGATAATACTCCTCAGACACCACCCTCAGCTCGACAATGAGCTGCCCCAAGCGGAATCTTTGAGGGTTGTAGGCAAAACGCACCGGAAGGTTGAAGTTGAAGGAAGTCCCGTTGAAGGCCTCATCCTGTATTAAGATGCCGCCTCCCAGGTGCGCCACGCGTTCTTTGGTGTTTTGGCGGGGGTCAAAAAGCAATGGCTCGTGTGTCAGGCCGATTAGGGTGGTATCCCCTTCCACGACATTATACTCCTGCAGCTCCTGCACCAAATTGATATGGTAGTAGTTCTTTTCCTGGTCCGGGTCGTCAAAGTCTACCTGCAGCTCGTAGCTTAACTCAAGCTCTTCGGACACAGCAAGCGGCTGACTGACAAAGTCACGCATAGCCAAACCGGACAGTTCTATGGGCGCCGGCACCTGGCTACGGGCGGTGACGCTAGCGTAACCGGGAGCACTCACTTTAAGCAGATACACTTCATTGGGCTGTGGCGTGAAATCTTTGGTGGTGTAGTAGGCAAACCCCTGCTCGGTCTTGGGCTGATTGAACTCCAAAGACTCCATGAAGGTACCGTCATCCAAATAAAGGTCTACATTAGCATTTGCCACATAGGGGTATTCTTCAGCGGTTTCGAACACCGAACGGGTTTTGGTAACGACCACCTGCAGGGCGCGGTCGCTCGTGAAGTTGCTGATCACGACCAGCTCCCGCTGCACTTCAACAGCGTCGAAGTCCACTGGCTCTTCGCAAGCAGTGGCCGCCAGCCCCAAAAGCAGGCAAACCGGTAAGAAGTGATGGAGTACATGTAGCCGCATAGAGGGTCGTTTAAGTTAGGTCGCTAAAAGGAAAAAAGGCTTTTCCATTCATTCCTGCTTTTTTACTTTGCAGTGGGTTGCATAAGCAAATATACAATTTAATTTGATTATTTGGCAAAATGTACTTGGTGCACAGCCGCTTGCCAAGCAAAACGCGGGAGGAGCGTTTAGAACTGGACCGAGTAGCTTAAAGAAGGCAGGATGGGCAAAAAAGTAACCGGCTCAAAGCGCAGTAACGCTCCATCCGTATCAAAGGCAGTGCGCACGTAAAGGGTATTACGTCGGTTGTATACATTATACACGCCTATATCCAGTAAATGCTTGACCTTCGGTCTTTCAAACTGTATATTCACCCCTACGTCTAACCGGTGGTAGGCCGGCAAGCGAAAAGCGTTGCGGTTCCCGTAGTCTGTAACGACAATCCGCCCCACCCCGGGCAGGAAAAAGTCGTACTGCCCCCTTGGCAGCGAGATGGCGATACCCGATGCGTAGACGTAAGAAGCAGACACTTCCAGACGCTTGCTGAAACGATGCAGAGCAGCTAGGGTGAAGTTGTGCCTGCGGTCATAGCGGAAAGGGTAAGCCGCCCCGTTGTTGATATTGTCGAATTGCCGCGTTGCCCGGCCGAGGGTATAGCTCATCCAGCCGCGGGTGGCACCAAGTTGTTTTTCTAAAGCCAGTTCGAGCCCGTACGCCCGCCCTGCTCCGTTCGTTACGCTTGTAGACCAATTGCTAAGCGGGGTAGCCCCTTCTAAAAAAGACAGCAGGTGGTTCAGCCGCTTGCCATACACCTCCGCTGTGGCTTTCCACCCCTCTATCCCCGACCAGGAAACGCCCCCCCCGGCTTGCCAAGCTTCCTCGGGGCGAATATCTTGGGTAGAGGGGACCCACATTTCAGTAGGCAAGCCTGTGGCGGTATTGTACAACAAGTGGGCAAACTGCGCCATGCGGCTAAAATAAGCGCGCAGTTGCCAATCCGCATGCCACTGCCACTTGGCCAGCAGACGGGGCTGGGGGATGAAGTACGTCTTTCCCGGCACCCGAAAAGCAGCGAAGTGCAGCCCCGCGTTCACCTCTATCGCGTCTGTGGCCTGCCAGATATTTTCTGCATAAACGGCGTATTCCAAAGCGGAAGTGCTCGGCTGACCTTGCAAAAACGCCTCCTCGTCGGGTATCGGCCCTTGTGCAACTTGCAAGTTGAGCAGGCCAGGGTGGAACGCATGCCGCACACCTTGCGCCCCAAAGCGGAGCTGATACCTTGTGGACGGCCGGAAGTCAAAGTCCATCCGCAAGCCAAAGTCCCGAATTTTGCTGCTGTAGCGCCCCATCGACAAAAGGTAAGCCGATTCTCCACCCGCGCTCAAGGCTTGCAGAGAATCGTTCTCCTGATAACGGATACGGGTGTCCAACCCGCTAAACGTAGCTGCCATACTGCCGAATAGCCTGTCGCCAAACAAGTGCGTCCATCGCACTACAGCCGATTGGGTGTTCCAGCCCAACTCGTAGCGGTAGTCTTTTGTAGACAGGTAGGTCTCCGTTTCCGGGTTCCCGCCGGTCATGACTTGCAAGGTGTCCCGGCTGCCCCCAGCGTTAAAAAAATTGTCTTGCCCCCGGTAATAGCTTAGGTATATATTATCCTTGGGGGTGATTTCCGCATTGAACTTGGCATTCACATCGTAAAAAAGGTAATCATACGCCCCCTCCCC
>JAAAOU010000143.1 GCA_009908745.1 Bacteroidota bacterium | reverse complement strand
CTTCCAGGGCGGGGCTGAGGGCGACGCTCAGGGCAAAGCTGTTGATCTTCAAGCCGTAGAGTTCCAGTTTTGGGAACACCTGCAGCCATTCCTCTATCACTTGGTAGCTTTTTTCTTTGGCCCCCTCGCCAAATTGGGCCGCTTGTTGGCGCAGCGTTTCGCTGGCTTCGTTGATGGCTTGTTTGAATTTGTCGATCATGGTGTTGAGGATTGGTGGGATAAAGATAAGGTTTTTAGCTACGAAGGGTGTTTTTTGGGGCAGGGCAATCGCAAAGTAAGCCTCAACCCGCTAAAACCTTGAAATTGATTGTAACCAAGCAGCCTTTCAAATCAAGCAGTGATAAAAGTTGCGGTTTGTCCCTTTAGTTTCAATTGCTCGATGGCGATTGCTATTCAAAGCAAAATAACGCGCTTCTGTATGTGGTGCCCTTGTTGCAATCAAAGGCAAAAGTAATGTGAGCATTGTACCCGAGTAGAATCAAATAGTCTATAGTCTGACAACATGAGATTTGTGAAAATATGACGCCGCAGTGGAATTGGCGGCTAATTTTAGCGGCTTAGTATCTCTCCCATCAACCCAATCACCGCCATCATCCTACCCGTTTGCCCTTTCTCTTTGCGGTGGGAGAAGAAGCGGTCATTGTCTGCCCAGGTGCAGTGTGGGGATACGGTGATGTTTTCTGTGGCCACTCCCATTTCCGTCAGTTGCCCTTGGTTGGCGGCTTTGAGGTCGAGCAGCCACTTGCCGGGGGTAGAGCGGGCGGTTTTGTAGGCTTCCGCAAATTGATCAGCTACCTTGTCGTCCACCTCGTAGTGCGCTTGGCTGATGCAGGTGCCGATGTAGGCTTGGCAGTCGCTGGACCGGGTGCCGAATGCTGCTTCCATCTGCGCTAAAGTATGCTTCACAATTTCCTGTACGGTGCCCCGCCAGCCGGCGTGGATGGCGGCTACGGCTTGCTGCTGCGGGTCGTAGACCAGTACCGGGCAGCAGTCGGCTACGGAGACGCCTAGGATCAAGCCGGGCGTCCGGGTGATGAGGGCATCATAGCCTTCCGTACGGATAGGGGCTTGAGCGTGGTAGACTTCCTTGCCGTGGACTTGGTACGACTCGGCCAGTTGATCCGTGGGAGCCCCGATGCTTTGGAAGAAGCGGCGGCGGTTTTCGCTGACGTTTTCGGCTTCGTCCGCGGTATGGAAACCGAGGTTTAGGCTTTGGAAGGGCTGGGGGCTTACGCCGCCGAGGCGGGCGCTTTGGGCTTGGAGGAGGTGGGGTGCTGGCATGGGTGGGGTGGTTGTAAAGGTTGAAAAGTTGTAAAGTTGAAGGGTTTGTAGGGTTGAAAAGTTGAAGGGTTTGTAGGGTTGTAAAGTTTAAAGGTTGCCCTCCTTCGCCCGCCGAAGCTTAAGACTTTTTCTAAAACTGAGCCAATGGAAACGCTACTACATCTAAGGCGCTGATAATCAAGCGCTGCGTCCTCTGCGCTTCTGCGTGCGACACACATTTATGGATACCCGCCGAAGCTTACAAGAGCGGAGGCTGGCCCACTTCCTTCCAACATCAAGCCGGCTTGGGCGAGCCTTCTAGCTCGGCGATTTGCTCATTGAGCCATTTAGCGTCAGCTACGCCTTCGGAGGCTTCTATTTCTTTGCGGAGTTTTTTGATCGCATCTTGGTCGCCGTATCTTATCTTAGTGAGTTTCTTGGTGAACTTGATGAGGTTCTTGTAGTTCTTTCGGCGCTTTTCCGGTATGTCTTTGTGGCGGTTGAGGAAGGCCCGGAAGCTCTCCATTAGGGAATAGAGAGGCTCTATTTCGTCTGTTTCGTAGTAGGTGGCGAGGAGAATGGCGCGGGCACCAAGCGCGTAGGCTACGTCATCGTACTCTACATCCCTAAGTAACTCGATAACTTTTTCGTGTTTCTTTTGATACCAGTAGACTCGAGCTAAGTTGAACGTGACGGCATTTTCCCGGAAAGCTTCCGGCAGAAGGTCGCTGTACTGATTGATAAACTGTTCTGTCCATGCGTACTTGCCCAACCTCAGCGCGATAAGTACGATGTTTTTGAAATACCAAGGAGAGAATTCGCCATCCTTAAATAGGATTTCTTTATTAATTAGGTCTTCGTACAGTTGGAATAGCTCAAGGGTGAATTTATGATTGCCCTGATTGATCTTTCCGATGCAATAGTTTTGAGCCGCCATATACAGGATTTCCCGGGCTTCCTTTGTGGGAAACTTCAATCCATGGGTGTTGAGTAGCCTTTTCAGTTTGAAATAATGTTCCTCTTTTTCTGCTTCTTTGAGCGTAAGGTATATTTGATAATAGAGGGCAATGGGAGGTTTGTCTTTAAGGTTTAGAACTTTGACTTTTTCAATGATCTCGTCCATAAGGAAAAAGTCGTAGTCTACAGATGTTAGCTTTTTTTGAGTAATAGCCCCGCACAGTAGCCTCAGTTTTTCCGCAAGGTAAAACACATCTAGGTTTTCCGATATTTTTTCAATATTTGACCGGGAGTGTCGGTTGGTTTCCGACTGCGCCATGTCGTAGAAGCTTTGTTCTACTTCGTATTGATTGAGGTAATATTGGGCGGACCGAAAAGGGAATTTATTAGCGGCGTATTTAGCAGAACGAGTAGCAGTATTGAATAGCTCTTGCAGTTTTTTTTGCCTTACGGCTTGCATAAGGTGTGCAGCCTGTTCGAGTGTGTTTTCCCTGTAAATTTCTTGTTGAAGGTATCCTTCAATTAGCTTTTGCAAATCCGAGCAATACTTCCGGAACCGCACATCGTCGTAGGGCTTGTCCGGTTGCAGCGTATCCCAGAGCTGCTCTTTGCTCAGCCCCGTCTTTTTGGAAGCATTCACTTCTCTGACTAGCTGTTCGTACAGCTCCATCAGTTGCGGGCTGCGGTTGAAGTAAGGCGACTGTATGTACTTGCGGCAGCGGTTCTGCTCGTACTTGTCTAAATTTTCTAATATGTTATACAGCTTGCTGTTGTACATGTCAGGATAAATCTTTATATTTGCTACTGAGCAACGAAGAAAACTACACCCCGGCAATCGTAAGTACCCTCCATCTGCCGGGTTACAAATTTACAAATATTTTTTTCACAATACCAGCTTTTCGAAACCGAGGCTGCACGGGTTTTGAAGGCGCTTTTTTAATGTGGCTTTTAATATTTGCCGAGCGGGAATGAAACTGCCCGGCGAATTAGTCGTACAATCCAATAAATTATTGTACTTTAGTGGGGCAATGTAATGATGCCTCATTGGAGTCCAAGGCAATGAGGTCTTAAATCCACGATCCATGAATGTATTTTTACACAAGCAAATCTTGTTCCAGTTGCTGTTTCTGCTTGCAGTGCCGCTGATAGGCACGGCGCAGAATATAGTACAGGACACCATTTACGAGTCCCAAATCTACGTAGACACTTTCGTTTCTTCCCCAAATGACCCCGCGCTGTTCCAGCCGCCATCCAATGGCACTTTGGTGTGGGGCGAAATCGACGATCTTACCTACGAAGTAAATTATACGCCCGACTCGGCTTTCACAGGGACGGACGTATTCAAGTTTTATATTTGGGAAGAAAACGCATCGGTACCTTCCTTTACTCAACTTACCTACGAAGTGACGGTGCTGCCTTCGCTCGTCACCGCAGAGCACGACCACCTAACCACGCCCTATGAACAATCCCTGACGATTGACGTAACGGCCAACGACTTCAGCTCCACCGGCGTGCTTAATCTGAAGACCATCCCCTCAGTTAACAACGGTTCGGCTGTTTTTACGCCCGATGGCGGTCAGATTGTTTTCACACCTTCCGCTGGTTTCTCCGGTGTTGCCTACCTCAATTATGTAGTGTGCGATGAGATTGGCTCCTGTGACAACGGCACGGTGGTGATCAATGTGCTGGAAGAGGCCCCCAATCAGGTAGACACTATGCGGGTGTTCACCACCAAAAATGAGGCGCAGCCCATCTTCGTACCCAGCGACTACCTGCTTACGCAAAGCCCGGCTAATGGCGTGTACGATGAATCCGGCGATATGCCCATCTATACGCCCAATACGGATTTTACAGGTGATGATTACATCGGTTACGATTATATGGGCATGGATCGGGTCGTGGAGGTAACGGTCTTGGATATCGTGCCCAATCAGTTCGCTTTCGACGACGAGGAACACATGACCCCTTACGAGGGGCAAATAGAAATCAATGTGCTGGCTAACGATGAATTTGGCACCAACACCAGCTGCATCGGCATAGAGGCTAACGCAGAATACGGTACCGTGACTTACGACCCTCAAAATGACGGCAAAGGTGTTTTTCGGTATACGCCACCGGCAGGCTTTACTGGCGTAGATTGGTTTACTTACGAGTCTTGCCCCCCAATGCAGCCAGGCAACTCAGAGGTAGCTACGGTCTTTGTATTCGTCAGCAATTACGAGCCCGCTGAGGCTACCTTTGAGATGACTACGCCTAAGCTGACGCCTCTGGTCATTGGGTACAGCGTACCCATCACGGAGTTCAATTTTGAGGTGGTAGAAGGAGGTGACTTGGGGACTACAACGTTTTTGCCCGGTAATGTCGATACGACGATATACGGACGCCAAGTCACTGGTTATAACCTGATCATCTACACGCCGGATGACGACGTGGCCTCCGGTTTGGATGAGGTAGAGCTCGAGTATTGTGTCATGACAAACGGCGCTTGCAGTTACATACAGACGGTCAAGATCGACATCGATATCTTGGACATCGGAGACGGCTCCGGGCCGATGTGTTTCGACGACTGCATCTGGCCGGGCGACGCCAACTTTGACGGCGTGGTAAATATGGAAGACTTGCTGGCGATTGGCCTGTCGATGGGAGAAGTGGGCAAGCCCCGGCCTAACGTTGACCTCACGCGGTGGTACGGGCAATATGGAGAAGACTGGAACAGCCCCTTTCAGCCGCTGCCTATTGACTTGAAGCACCCGGATACCGATGGGGACAGCTTGATCACCGCTATGGATACGGTTGCCATCAGCAATTTTTACGGCAAAGCCCACTCTATGACGTCGGCGGTAGCTCCGTTTTACGAAGACGAAATTGTCCTCGAGAGCGACCTCTACGCCGACCCTGGGGATTTGGTAGAAATGACGATGGTACTGGGCACGCCACAAGACCCAGCAGAAGATATTTACGGCTTTACCTTCCCGTTTAGTTACAACCCTGATGTCGTCGACTCGTCTACGGTATCGATCGAATATGGTACGAACTCTTGGTTGTCTTATAATTCGCCGGTATTGAACATGCAGCGCAATGACTTTGCCGGCTTGTTAGAGTCTGGGGTTACGCGGACCAACCAGATTTCGGCGACTGGGTATGGAGAAATAGGGACAGTCAGGTTCATTGTTTCTGATGATTTGGATGGTCTACGCGATGACGATGGCGAGATCATCTTCTCCGTTGGTGGTGGCAATTCTACTGCCATGAACAGCGCGGGGCAATCCTACGGTATGCGCATCGGCAGCGCCAACATACGCATTCGGCTAAAGCCGCAGGAGGAAGAGACCGACCGGCCGCTTACTGCGGATCAGCTAAAAATCTACCCTAACCCCACTCAGCAAAACTTCATCAACGTCCACCTGAACGGCCGCCGCGATTTCGAGCGGGTACGCGTTTTTGATATGACGGGGCGCTTGATGTATGATTCGGAGCAGGTGCTGAGCAACCACTTGCAGGTGCCCACGGGCAATTTGCACAACGGGATGTATGTCCTCAGCGTAGTCACAGCCGATGGGTTGCTGACGAAGAAGTTTGAGGTACTGCGCTAGGTAGGTAATAATCCTTGACTAGCAGGCGTTTATAATTTTGGTAAGATGCTCTCGATACGGACGAACGTAAACGTTGTCCGCATAGCAATCTTAATTCCGCCCACGCCTCGCTTTGGCTCGCGCGGGCGGAAGAAGGCCGCCTGATAGGATGGCCTCGATACGGACGAACGTAAACGTTGTCCGCATAGAAATCTTAATTCCGCCCACGCCTCGCTTTGGCTCGCGCGGGCGGAAGAGGGCCGCCTGATAGGATGGTCTCGATACGGACGAACGTAAACGTTGTCCGCATAGAAATCTTAATTCCACCCACGCCTCGCTTTAGGCTCGCGCGGGCGGAATTAAGATTTCTACATTCGTGGAATTAATCATTGCAATTTTGAGTCGCACATTTTTTGTGCGACTTTTTTATTGTCCCGCCTTCATGTTTTTCACAATATCAGCCCCTAAAATTGATGACTTTCGGTATTCGCTCGGTTTTTTGTCCATTTCTACAATTTATTTTTTTCACAATAGCCTGTTTTTGTCTTTGGCAAGCCTAAGAAAAAGCTAAATATTTGTAATGTGAGAGGGAAGAAACGGTGGCACACGAGCTGCAAAAACTTTCCGAAAAGGGTTTCAAAAACTCGCTACTAACTACGTAGATATGTTCATGGGATTATAATTTGTTAGTAGTGAGTCGTCCAAAACGATTGGACGGCTTACTATTTTTTATAAGCCCAGATTCACATAAAGGAAAAAAGAGTGCTCAACAAACAGGTAAATAAAGGTCAATAGCAGCACTCTTCCATAAGATTCTTTTTGTACATGTTCATGGGATTACAAAACAAAGGCTGTGCTTACCGCGCAGCCTTTTTTTATAGACTTGATGCGTCGGGTCAGTGTAGTGGGAAAAATGAGCTATTTTCAACCACGCGAAGGCTTTTTTCAGGTGCTTAGCCTGAGCTAAGTGACTGAAAAAAGGCACAGTGTGGGCAGTAAAGGGCCATTTTAACCCTGCAATGATCCCCGACGCATCAAGTCTAATACCCATACCTATCCTTCCACCATTGCTTCAATTGCTTGCGCATCTTTTCCTCCGCTGCATTAGACTGCGGTTGGAACAGCGCGGTACCCTGAACCTCATCGGGCAGGAAATTCTGCTCGGCAAAATTGCCAGGGTAATCGTGGGCGTACTTATAGTCTTTTCCGTAATCTAGTTCCTTCATAAGCTGAGTAGGAGCGTTGCGCAGGTGGAGCGGCACGGGCAAATTACCGGTCTTTTTGACTAAGGCTTGTGCCTGGTTGATTGCCATATAGGCCGAATTGCTCTTGGGGGAACTAGCTACATAGATCGTGGCTTGGGACAGGATAATGCGCGCTTCGGGCAAACCAACGGCTTGTACGGATTGAAAAGCAGTAGTGGCCATCAGCAAGGCATTAGGGTTGGCCAAACCGATGTCCTCCGATGCTGCAATGAGCAAGCGCCGGGCGATAAACTTCACGTCCTCCCCGCCTTCTATCATGCGAGCCAGCCAGTACACTGCTGCGTTGGGGTCGCTGCCCCGGATGGACTTGATGTAAGCCGAGATGATGTCGTAATGCTGCTCGCCCGACTTGTCGTAGCGGGCGATATTCTGCTGTATCTGCTTCGTGACCGCTTCGTCGGTGATGGCAATGGCCTCCGATGCTTTGCCAAATTGAGTGACAAGCTCCAGTATGTTGTACAACTTTCTGGCATCCCCCCCGGAGTAGCGCAGCATGGCGTCGTAAGATGCTATGTCAATATCTTGTGCTTTCAGGTACTCGTCTTCCCGCAGGGCTTTGTCTACCAGCCCGATCAGCTCTGCTTTGCTCAAGGGTTCGAGCACATACACTTGGCAGCGCGAAAGCAAGGCGGGGATGACCTCGAAAGAAGGGTTTTCGGTGGTTGCGCCGATGAGCGTAATGACGCCTTCCTCTACGGCACCGAGCAGGGAGTCCTGCTGTGATTTGCTGAAGCGGTGGATCTCGTCTATAAAAAGGATAGGATTGGGGCGGTCGAAAAAGCGCTGGCTTTTGGCCTTTTGAATGGTTTCGCGCACGTCTTTTACCCCCGAGTTGATGGCCGACAGGGTGTGGAACGGCCGTTGCAGTTCGTTCGCGATGATCTTGGCGAGCGTCGTCTTGCCAATACCCGGCGGGCCCCAAAGTATGAAAGAGGGGATATTGCCCGAACGGATGGCATCATAGAGCACGGCACCTTGCCCCACGAGATGTTCCTGCCCGACGTATTCGTCCAATTGCTGGGGGCGCATGCGTTCAGCGAGTGGCCTCATCTTTTAGGGCCAAGTTACGGAACGGATGTTAGAACTCTTAGCACATAATCATGTAGTTGACAAACGGTGTTTTATCTGCTGGCAAGCAAATTAATGCCGAAAGTTGTAACCTTAGCGGCTTTGGGGCGTATACCATACCACTAATACTACCAACTTCACCTTTATAAGCCGGTTTTTCTACCCTCTGCCGGTATAGATTCAACCAATTCCGTCGCCTAAACGCCGGCCAGAATGCTTGTTCAGCTGGCGCCGCTTCGCTTTTCATTGGCTGCCCCCTATTGTTGTTTTGTAACTCATTCGCTAGGAAAGCGTGCGTAGTACTAAAAGTGGCCGTACCCCTAAACAGTGGACGCCCGCTTATTTACGGACTATGAGAAAACAATTGGCATGATGACGTCTAGCCACAATCAGGCGGTTGAGGGGGTGCGCTTTCAATCACTTGAGGCATTTTTAGCTTCCAAAGGGCCGCAAAAGCAATACTTCCGAGTCGACCCTACCCGCGAAAACTTAATCACCGGCAGCCGGGGCACCCGTTTGCACATTCCACCTTATGCCTTGGTCAGTACTACGGCACAGTATGCAAAGGGGCCGGTAGATATTGAGCTGGTGGAGCTTTTTCAGCCTTCCGAAATGATACTCGCCAACCGGCCTTCTACTTCTGAGGACCGCCTGCTGGAAATGGGCGGGCAATTGGCCGTTTTTGCCTATCAACAAGGGAAACCATTGACCTTGGGTCGGCCTTTATGGGTAGAATTACCGATCTGGAGCCAAGCCCACAACCCTCTCGCCATGCAGCTGTTTGAGCACAGCAAACCGACGATGCGCGCCTTTTCCGCCCAAACAAATTCGGACTGGCAGCCCATCAAAGGAGTCAAAGTAGGATTGCAACGGTTGAATGGGGTCAAGTACCATGTGTTCTCCATCGATACGCTTAATTGGTACCACTGTTCCCATTTCCTGCCCTCAAAAAAACGTAAAGTCATGGTAAGCGTGTACCCGGTAGGCGTACGGGCGCTAGACGAACAGCTGGCATTCTTGGCTTTCCGGAATAGGAACACGGTAGCCCGTATGTACTGGAGCGGATCACATTTCAGCGCTTTCAACATCCCCGCGCAGTCTTCCGCCGAGGTCATTGTGCTAGGCTTGAAGCAAGGTCAGCTTTTCCTAGGCCGTAACCGGTTCAGGAAAGCCAAGCAAAAAACCCTGAACGTGCACCTGCGCCATTGCTCACAAATGGATATTATTGATGCTTTGCAAGACCTGTGAGGTTAAACCCTATTGCTCTATCTCACGGATGACCCTACAGGGGTTGCCAGCCGCAAAAACATCAGCGGGAATATCTTTGGTCACCACGCTGCCGGCACCGATAACGCTGCGGTCGCCAATGCGCACACCCGGACAAACGATAACACCGCCCCCCAGCCATACCTCCTCGCCAATATGGATAGAGCGGGCATACTCCTTGCCGCTGTAGCGCGCTTTGGCTTCTAGCGGGTGGGTAGCCGTATACAGTTGCACTTTGGGGGCACACAGGAGGCGGCTACCGAGATAAACCGGCGCTACATCCAGCACCACACAGTCAAAATTGAAAAACACCTGCTGTCCGGCGTGTATGTTATAGCCGTAGTCGCAGTAAAAGGGAGGCTCAATAAAGATATCTCCGCCGGCATTAGGGAGCAGTTGTCGCAGTAACCGCCGGCGGTAGGCTGCGGCAGATTCCGGGCTCTGATTGAAAGCTTGGAAGAGTGCCCGGGCTTTGTGCCGTTCAGCAACGAGCGGTGGGGCCATGGGGTTGTACATTTGCCCACTGAGCATTTTGTCTTTTTCGCTGGTCAACGCCATCATTCTAAAGCTTGGTACCCGCTAAATATACTTTTTTCTTACCTTCGCGGGCTATAAAAATTAGTGTTATGAGTCGGCCGGTAAGGGTCTTTAAATTTGGCGGTTCTTCCCTGAAAGATGCGGATGCCGTAAGAAATGTTGCCAATATCCTAAAGCAATACGCCAACGAGCGCCTTGTGGTTGTCGTGTCCGCTATGGGTAAAACGACTAATGCCTTGGAAACCGTAGTCGAATCCCATGCCGCACAGGATGGCAAAGCGTTCGAGCTGCTGAGCACCATCAAGCAACAGCATTACCACACCATAGAAGCACTTATGGGAGCGCAAAGCCAAGAAGCTATGGTAGCGGTAAACGACGCGTTCGTGGAAATTGAGTGGGTGCTGGAGGAAGAGCCGTATGAGAACTACGATTATATGTACGATCAGATCGTCTCGGTGGGGGAGCTCGTCTCTTCCAAAATCGTAGCCGCTTACCTGAACCAAGCCGAACTGCCGACGCACTGGCTCGACGCCCGCGATGTCGTGCTCACC
>JAAAOU010000085.1 GCA_009908745.1 Bacteroidota bacterium | reverse complement strand
CCGCAGAACTTATCCACTGTTGCGGGGCATCCCCGAGTACGTCAAACGCCCCGCGCCGCCACTCGTAAGCCAGCGCGCCGCCACTGCCGCTGATAGAAGGCGTAGCGTCAAGCAAAAGGCTGTCCGTCCGGCAATTGAGTTCCAAAACTACCGAGTCGATACGCGCCGTCGGCACAAACGCGGCATCAACCACCTGCACGCTGTCCTGCACCCGGCAACCCGTGGCTGGGTCCGTAAGCGAAAGCGTATACCACCCCGGCGCGTCAACCAGCGGCGCAGCCGATGCCGCCCCGCTCACGATCTGGCCGTCTTGGGTTTGCCACTCCAAGTCTGCCCCGCCGCTCTCCGTGCTGAAGCTAGCCGACAAGCGTACGCTCGTGCGGCGGCAGTTTAGGGAAGTATCTGGCCCTACCGTGAGGGTAGGTACATTCTCATTGGGGACCACGAGCGTGGACGCTGCCGCGGTGCAACCATTCGCCTCATTTTCGGCTGTCAAGGTATAAAACCCGGGGGCAACAACCTCCGCTTCGCCCGATTGCGCCCCGCTGACAATACCATCTGCCGGCCCCGTCCAACTGTAACCGTACACCAAGCTGTCTGGAGCGACCGCTGCCGCCAAGCTAACGGTATCGGGCGGGCAATTGAGCAGCAAGGTATCCGGCAGGCTGACCACAGGCGCTTGCTTGTCTTCGGTGACGCTCACGTCCACACGATTGGTACAGCCATTCAGTGTATTCGTCACTTCGAAGCGGAAATTGCCGGTTATGCTGACAGGAATAACCAAGTCCGGCACACAAGGCCCACTTGGATCGCCATTGTCATCCAGAAAATACCAGCAACTGCTGAAGTTGTCGCCGGGCGGCAAGCTGCCCACCAGGCTTACCACAGGGTGCTCGCAGGTCAGCACCGTATCCGGCAAATCTGGGACTGCAGGCAAATCGTCAGACACCGTCACCTCCACGCTATCCTGCGCCGTGCATCCGTTTGTGGTATCCCTTACCGTCAACACGTACCAGCCTGCCTCATCTACCGTAGGGTTGATCGTCGCCGCTCCGGCGATACCCGCATCAGGGGGCCCGGTCCAGTTATAAACCAACTCAAGGCCAAAATCGGACGCGCTGCCATCCAAGGCCACAGTGCTCGCCGTGCAATCGATCTGCCGGGAGGGCCCCGCTTCGGCCTGCGGGTGCAAGGTATCTACCGCAATCTCGGCCATGTCGGTAGCGGTACAACCGGAACTAAGGTCGCTTACTTGCAAGGTATAGCTACCCGGTTGGCTTACGTCTAATATGGAAAGGGTATCGGCGGGCAGTATCCCCTGTGTACCGCTCGACCATTGGTACGACCAGTCTTCGTCCGCCACATCGGCCTGCCCTAAGGTCAAGACGGGCACCTCACAGGTCAATAGCCCATCAGCCCCGGCCTCTACTGCGGGAGAAAGGGTGTCTTGTACTACCACCACGCGCTCCGTAGCACTGAAGCCAAGGGTGTCCGTGGCCGTGAAAACATATTCCCCCGGCCGCCCCACCCAAACGGACAGCGCATCTGAGGGCGACAGCAAGCCGCCTGCCGGGCCTTCCCAGTCTACTGTACAACCTATACAAGGCTCACAGAAACTAGCGGTGAGCTGTACGCTATCTACTACGCAATTGAGCGTATCCGCAGGGGCAAGCTCCGTACAAGGGATACAATCTTGCTGCTGCAAGGTAATTTCGCGTACCGTTACGCAGTTGTTTTCCATATTCGTAACCGTCAGCCGGAGCGTACCCGCCGTGTCGACCAATACCGATGCGCTATCAGCCGCCGCCAGCACAATATCCCCTTCCCAACTGTAGGCATAGTCAGCACCCGGCGGTTCTACAAAAGCAGAGAACCAGAAACTGTCCTGCAAACAAGGGATGACCGGGCTGCCAAAGTTGATGTCGTGCTGATCGTCGCTGCGCTGTACGGAGACCACGTCCTGCGCCGTACAGCCTGTGGTGCTGTCTGTCACAATTAGAAAGTAAGTGCCGTCGTCATCTACCGTGATGTTAAAACTGTCTTTTTGGAAAAACTCGTCCTCCAGCTTCTCCCAACGGTAACCAATACCCGGGCCAGCAGTAGACCCTGCTGCGGACAAGGTGTTCGTAGGTGCATCGCAGGTCAAAAGGATATTCTCGCCCGCTTCTGCCAGTGGCGGGTCATCGTTTAACACGACCTCTACATCAAGCGTATCGCTTTGCCCGGAGACGGTATTGGTAACGATCAGGCGGTACTCGCCGGGACAGCGCACCGTCAATTGCGGGCTTCCCTGCCCCTCGAGAATACAGTTGGCCGCAGGCGGGCTCCATTGGAAAGTGACTGCTCCTTCGGCTACCGTCGCGGAAGCATCAATCGTTACTTCGGTACGCGCGCAAGTTAGCGTATCGGGAGGAATAACAGCTATGTCAACATCGCAATCCAGCAGCACCATAGCTTGCGCGGTATCCGAACAGCCCCCGCCTGCCCTAAAGGCTACCAGGGTGTACCGTCCGGCAGTATCCACGTTGGGCGTCAGACCAGTCACGCTCAGCGGGCTGCCCTCAAACCACCACTCAAAAGTATCGCCGTCGGAAGCAGAGGCATCTAAGGTAGCCGTGCCTGTCTGGCAGGAAAGCTCCAGGGTATCTGGCAAGCGGGCACTCGGCAACAGGGGGTCACGGGTCACTTCCACGCTGTCCATAGCGGAGCAGCCCGTTGCGGTGTCGATAACGGTCAAGACATAAAGCCCCTCGCAATCTACTACGACCTGACTGCTGTCAGCCGGAGACGGCACACAAGGGCCCTCCCAAGCGTAGGTGGTGTTGAAATTGCTAGTCGAACCCGTTCCGTCGAGTATAACCACCGGGGCCGCGCAGTTGAGCTCCCGGCCGGGCCCGGCTTCGGCTACGGGCGGCTCATCGTTGAGGAATACGGTTGTGGTGGAGCTTGCCGTACAGCCGTTGGTCGTATCCGTGACGAGCAGGGTATATTCCCCTGCTAGGCTCACTTCCACAAAGGGGGCTTCATTGCCGGCTACAAAACCACCGGCGGGGCCAGACCACTCGTAGGTAAAATCCGGGCCCATAGCACTTTCTACCCCCCCGATTTCTATGGTGATACTATCGCAATTGAGGACTTCGGCTATGCCGGCGTTCGCTACGGGCCGAATGGTATCCCAAAGCACTTCCACACTGGCACTGCTGGCGCAATTGGTCAGGGTATCCTCGATGAGTAAAGTATACATGCCGCCTAAGTCGACGGTGGGGGTCAAACTATTTTCGCCGGTCAATACGCCGGGGCCGCTCCATGAGTAGGCCAGATTCTCCCCCTGCGCAGAAGCCGTAGCATCCAGCGTTTGCGTCAAGCTGTCGCAGTCTAGCGTGTACGCTCCTTCAATTACCGCAGTAGGGATATCATCGTCTTGTGTGACCACCACGGTGTCTGCAGCTTCGCAACCATTCAAGGTATCTTGCACCGTCAGCGTGTAGGTGCCCGGGCAATCCACCGTCACCACCACGCTGTCCGGATTACTAACGATACACGGCCCGGACCAAGCATAGGCCGCATCATCTGTTGTGGCGCCACTGCCGTCAAGCGTCCCCTGCAGCACCGCGCAGGTCAATTCGAAGCCTTCTCCTGCTTCTACTTGCGGGGGCAGGGTATCAGCGGGCATGAAATAATCCAAGGTATCGGCACAGCGGGTAAACGTATCTAGCACCACCAATTGGTAGCCGCCCGGCTGTTCGATGGTGATAGCGGAGCTTTCCTGCCCGGTTGACCACTGATAGACGACGTCGGGCGGGTTGGCGGTCGTGTCAGCAGATAGGGTAACTTCCGTTTGGCTGCAGGACAGGGTATCCGAAGCTTGCAAAGCGGCGTTGACATCGGAAATGGTATCCACCACCGTCACGCTAGCGGTATTGGTGCAGCCGGTGCTGTCGTTTTCGACCGTCAAGGTATAATCGCCAGCAGCGGTAACGGTAGGCATGAGGGTGCTGCCGCCATCAATAATCACCCCTCCCCCACTGGCTGACCAGCTAGGGCTGTAGGGCCCGCCATTCGCGGAAGCACTAGCGTCAAGGACAATGCTCGTACGCTCACAGTCCAAGACGTCAGGGGAAGCGATTTGCACGAACGGCGTATCCACGGCCAGCGTGACTTGCACCTGGGCGGTATCGAAGCAGCCGTTGCTGTTATCCGTGACAATCAATAAATACTGGCCAGGCGCACTGACCTGCGGGTACAGCTCATCAATACCTACCAAATTAGTCGTAGCCACCTCCAGCCAGTCGTAGGTGTAAGGGCCGTTTTGGGTCGAAGCCGAACCATCGAGCGTCACGAGCGTACTATCGCAGGTCAATTCCCGGTCCGGGCCCGCATCCGCGAGGGGGCGTAATGTGTCAGCGGGCACCTCTATGCTCAAGGTATCCGCACATCGAGTGAAGGTATCGGTGACGATAAGGGTGTAGACCGCTGCTACGGAGACCTCCACTATGGGTGCGGTGGCGTCGCTTTCTATTTGGCCCGTTTGTGTAGACCAAGCGTAAACCACATCGCTTCCCACGCTTGAGGCGGAACCGTCCAGCGTCACCTCATCCATGGCGCAGCTTAGGGTGTCCGGTGGTGCAACCTGTGCTTGTACATTGTTCAGCGTTTCTACTACAGTCACCTGAGCGCTATCCCGGCACCCATTCTCAGCCCGTTCTACGATAAATTCGTAAACAGCGGGTGCGTCCACCTCAGCGGCCAGCGACATTGACCCGCTCGTGATATTGCCCGCTGGGCTTTGCCAATCATAGATGGGCATGGTGCCGGCCTGGCTCACTTGGGCTTGCAGGCTGAGGCGGCGTAATGCGCAGTTGAGCGTATCCGGCGGCAGGATGATGGCTTGGGGCGACAGGGTGTCGTAGGCCACTGTCGCACTCGCTGTATCGGTACAGCCATTGCCACTATCGGTCACCACCAATTGGTAAACACCAGCGGTGCTGACCAAGGGGCTGGGCGTATCGCCATCAGCCGGTACGCTACCGTCAGCCGCTGTCCAGTCATAGACAAAAGCTGGCCCAGCGGAAGAAGCGCTGCCATCTAAGCGGAGGCTAGTGCGGTTGCAAGTGAGGGTGGTATCCGGGCCAGCAGCCGCGATCGGGAGTTGTTGGTCGCTCTCGATGCGGACGGTAGCGCTGTCCGCACAGCCATTCGCGGTATCGCGCACAGTCAAGGTGTAAGTACCGCTGCTGTCTACAGTGGTGTTGGCGGTGGCGGTACTTCCCGTAAAATGGCCGTCCGTGCTCTCCCAACTGTAGACTAGCGCCATCCCTATAGAGGTATTTGCCCCGCCAATGGACAATTCAGGGGCCGTGCAGGTCAAGGTGTCCGCCAAGCCCGCATCTGCTACGGGCGAAAGGGTATCTATGGGCACCGCCACCGTATCGGTCACGGTACAGGTTTGCCCGCTTTCCGTCCGGCTGACCGAAAGGGTGTAGATACCGGCTTCGTCTACCGCTTGGGTAACTGCGCTGCCGAGCACAGTGCCGGCTGCATTTTGCCATTCGTACGACACGGCTGCTGCGGGCAAAGAGCCACTACCATCAAGCGTGACCACCGCCCGGTCACAGCTAAGGGTATCCGGTGGCGCAATATCGGCAGAAAGGGCTATGACACTCAAGGCTACGCGCACCAAGCTGTCGCAGCCCTGTGCCGAAACCAGGCTGATGTTATAGTCCCCCTCCTCCGTAAGCACGCTGTCCCCCACCACAAATTGCTCGCCCTCGCAAATGGTAAGCGTAGTATCGAAGAAAGCCGTATCTAGTACTTGCAAATCAAGAGTGACGATGCTGTCGCAGAGCCGGCTCGACAATAGCGTATCCACATAATTGCCCGTCGCTTGGTAGGCACTGTCGCCCAGTTGCACGGATTCCCCTA
Organism: Bacteroidota bacterium; assembly: GCA_009908745.1. Taxonomy (GTDB): domain Bacteria; phylum Bacteroidota; class Bacteroidia; order Chitinophagales; family Saprospiraceae; genus Phaeodactylibacter. Next base: position 4,592 of record JAAAOU010000085.1, on the reverse strand, counting down.
CACAAATAGTGGTATCGATGTTGGTAAAAACCGGTGGCAAGACTTCCAATTCTACATTGACCAAGCTGTCGCAACCCGCATAGGAAGGCACGATGAGCTGGTAATTCCCGGTACTCGTCAAACTGGAATCACCGACTAGGAGGGTATCCCCCGTACAGAGCGTTTCCTGCAAGTTGGTGGGTAGCGGTTGGGGGACAATTTGCACTTCGATACAGCTATCGGTCACCTCCGCGCAGAAATCGGGCAGCAAGCCCCCCAGGTTCCGCCGTAAGCTGTCGATGGTCAGCATACCCTCCGGGGCGGGGAAGCTGTCGCGGTCGTCCCGCCGGTAGCTCATCCCGCAGATTTGATAGCGGCCTGGGGCAAAGCCGGTCAAGTCAGGCAGGGAGTCGTACTCCAGTAGTGCCGTCTCATCTCCAATAAGGTAAGTATAGCCGTAACTAAGGGTATCCGGCGGGGAGCCTTGATAGTCGACCTGCGGGGTGAAAGCTAAGCTGCTATCGCCCACACAGGTCAGTATGTCGTCTTGCAGTAGGTTGCCGGAAGCTGCGAAACAGCAGTCTACGCCGCGCTCGTCACAGAACACGATGCGAAAGCCTAATATAGCCCCGGAATAGGGGGAAGGGTTGTTGTTTACACTTATGGTCCAAGTGCCATTGACTGTGCCGGTGTTGAAGTCTTCCAAGCAACCGTCGTAAGGATAGTAAGAGCCGTCGTATTGCCCGCCGAGCACAAAATTGTTGGGTTGGGCATTGTCCCACCGTTCTAAGAAGCCTGGATCAGGGCTTACAGGGGTAGTACAGGGTAGGAAGGTGATACCCCAACGGGCGAAAGCTGTAAAGGCAAGCTGTTCGTCGGTGTCCGGCCCAATAAGGGTAACCGTCTGGCCAGCGGGCGAGGTCAGTGACAGCTCTAGATTATCGACATACTGGTGGAGGAATTCAATTTCTACAGCACAGACGCCTTGGTCTGGGTCCGAAAGATCGTCATTGAAAATATTGAAAACCTCAAAGTCGAAGTTGGGGTTGGAATTAGCAGCGATACTGAGCGTATCTTCCAAGCCGCAAGGCTGCGCCAAGACGGCGAGCCAGCACCCGGTGAAAAACCACAGTAGGGTAATTACGCGCTTCATACGATGACATGTTCTTGGGATGTACGCCTCGCCGCAAAAGCTGGTGGCGAAACACAAAGCTCTTGGTCTAACGCCGGCAACCGCCAGCGCATTTTCAAAGATAACATAAATCGCTAAGAAGTGCGTGCCAACAGGGGCTATTCTGCGGGTTGCGTCTGTAATATCCGCTCCAATTCTTCCCGCAGCCAGTCATCCAAGCCCCGGTACCAGTCGAGGTGGGGGCTTATCTCCCCGCAGCCTCCTGGGTCCGTAGGGCATTGGGTCACTTCCCATTGTTTCTTGCAGTTGGGGCACCGGGCGGCGGTCTCGAAAGTATCCCAGCGATGGCCACATTCACACCACCAGTGCTCGCCGCCATCGTGTGCCCAGTCGCATTTCGGGCACTTAATCTCTACATCTTTTGCCATTCGTCATGATTTGTCGTCGTGTAACAAGCGTACCTCATCGCCTAGCTTAATGGCCCCGGGGCGGAGGATTTTCGCGGTCAACCCGCCGTGCCCGCGCATAGCGTTGTAGCCGCCTGGGCCGAGTATTTCCTCCATGCGGGAGCACGGGTGGCATAGGCCGGTGATTTCCACCACCGCTTCCCCGATCTGCACACGCTGGTCTTGCAAGGCCAAGAGGTTGATCCCTTCTACCACGACGTTGCGTCGGGTTTGGGCCGGGTCTACCGTTTCGCGGTGCAACATTTGCGCTACCGCCCGCAGGTGTTCGCCTTGTATAAGGGTAAGTTGCCGCTTGCCAGAACGGCCGCTGTAATGATCGCCGACTAAGCCCGTGTCGGCATCCAATTGTGCAACTTCCACTGATTCCAGAGGCATCCGCTTGACCGGCCGGCGGCCAATCCAAGTGATACGCCCTACCTGCGGCAAGGTTTCTCTAAGCGTCTGCATAGGGCTTTGTGCTGGCATGTTTCGTGAGGTTTGCTGAATTAACCAAGGTAGTGTCCATAAAGTTTTTCAACACATGCATTTCCTCACGCCCGAGCCGCTCGCCTGCCTTGGCCACCAGGTACAGGCCGAGTGCCATAACGGCAGCGACTGGCAAGGCCCAGAGTGCGGGCGCGGACATCCCCAAACTGAGCTGGGAAAAGCCCGTGATGGCAATAAACAAGCTAATCGCGCCAATACTGGAGTACAGAAACACAAAGAGCAGCCAGACCGAAGGCCGGGGGCCAAACAAACCCCGGATCAGCGTACCGCCTTCTTCCTCCTCTTCCAAGGTCAAGCTCAACTGCGGGGACCAGTAGTGTTGCTTTTCGATGGGGATACGCAGTACGATGTGGTGGTCGATAATGGAGCCTTCCAGGGCAGAAGATTGCTCCAACGCCTGCTCGAAGCAACGAATTGCCTCCGGCTGGGAGAGCGGTACAGACTGCTGGAAGCGGGGGCGGATTTCGATCGCTGACATTTTGTTTCTTGTTTGTCCTCACAAGTTAATAAAATGTCGGGAAGGCACGCAGTATACCAAGGCCTATTCGGCAAATAAAAAACTCCCGGACTTGCGGACAAGCCGGGAGGGGACAATCAAAAAACAGCAGGATATTATTCTTGTTAGACGGCATGTCAAAAGGATGCGATCGGCAAAAAGAAGCCGGCCACTGCTCTAGCCGGACCAGCCTTAAAGAGCTGCAGCAAAACAGGGGATACCCGACCAAACCAAGATTCGCAAACGCTGGCTCGGCACACGAGAGCCATAGCAGCCGCAGTTGTAGCCGACAGTGCTAAAGCATTAATCTTACCTTATTGCCTATTGATATCGAGCCGCTAGGGGCCCGCCAGTCAAGCCGCTTCACACGTCGCTGATGCGGCGCACTACTTCGTACATGCGGGTATATTCGTTGACCTCTTCCACGAAGGGGTCGTGCTCCAAGTGGTTAGCAGAGATCAGCTTGAGGTGGGTCACCCGGCCGCGGGAGTCGGCGACCCGCTGCACGTACTTCACCCAGAGCTGACCGTTGTTCTTGATCGCGTATATCTTATTGTCACGGATTTCGTGCAGGCCGCTGATTTCCCGGCATACGACGACATCACCGTCGAGGATAACCGGTTCCATACTGTTGCCGTTGATGGGGAAAGCTACCAGGCTGGCACCTGCAAGCCCGGGTATGCTGAAGAACACATTTTCCTCTTTGGCAAAGCTGCCAGCACCTACCGTGGAGCCTGCGAATGCTTCCGTGGTCGTAAACAAGATATTGCCCTGCCAGTCCGGCTGTTCCTCCATGACCTTGTCATAGCGGGGGGCCGCCAAGCCGAAGGGCTCCCCTTCACCGTCGAGCATGTAGGATTCATTGACGCCGTACTCCCGGCACAGGGCCCGGGCGTGTTTGTAGTCAATACAGCGTTTATCTTCCGGGTTGAGGAAAGCCCGGATGATGTGCCCGTAGGCGCGGTTGCCGATAATACGTTCTGCAAAATCGCCCATGCCTTTTCCGTTGCGGTCGTTCTTGACGATCTCGCCACGCTCTTCCAGCATTTTAAATACGGTTACAAAGCGTTCGTTGAGTTGCCTGCGATCCTCTCCTATCATAATCCTGATTTTTAATTGACTGCACCAAGCCGGTTAAACACCTAGTGCCAGTTTGTGCGCTTTCCCAGAAGGAAGCTACACTTGTATTCAAACAAATACCGATTTACGAACGCAAGTTAAAACAACTTGTTGTTGTAAACAAATAAATTCACAACTTTTTCCAATCTTTTCTCAAAATACTGTACAATTCCAGGTCATGATAGCTGCCTTGGTAGAAGAAGGCCTCCCGCAGGCGGCCCTCGTGCACAAAGCCTAAGCGTTGGGCGACCGCCCGTGAAGCTTGATTGTCCCGCATGGTTTTGAGTACAACCCGGTTGAGGCAAAGATCAGCGAAAGCATAGCGTAGCAGGGCCGCGCAAGATTTAGAGACGATACCTTTACCCTGCAAAGATTCCGCCAGCCAGTATCCCAATTCGGCTTCGTGGTGGCGATAATCAACCCGGACCAGACCCGCGATACCGGCTATTGCCGACTGATGCACGATCATGTAGGTGCAGCGCTGCCCCCCTTCGTTGAAACGAATAGCCTCAAACAAAAACCGCCGGGTGTCTTCTAAAGTAGTGGTAGTAGGCAGCCAATCCAACCAGCGCGCCAGGTAATCACGGTTGTTGTCAATGAGCCAGAATAGGTTTTCTGCCCATTGCTGCTGCGGCGGCTGAAGCGAAGTGTGTTGGTCAACTTGCAATACGGGCAGCTTCATAATGCAGGGCTTTAGGAGCGGGCGAGTCGCTGCAGGGCTTTTGCCGCCTCTTCGATCTCCGCTTCGGTATTGTAATAATGGGGAGAAAGCCGCAGTGCCCAACTTACCCCTTTTTTCCTGAAATCAATAAGGGCTGAAGAACGGCTGGCCACTGAGGTATGTATATTTTGGCTGCGCAATTCTGCGACGAGCGGCGAGGGTTCCCAACCCGGCATTTCCACGGTTACAATC
>JAAAOU010000395.1 GCA_009908745.1 Bacteroidota bacterium | reverse complement strand
AAGCGACGCTTCGAGGCTTTTACTGGCGCCTCAGATAGGACTTGAACCTATGACCTACGGATTAACAGTCCGCCGCTCTAACCAGCTGAGCTACTGAGGCTAATTATCTATATCAATACAGCTAGTCGGAATTCGTAGATGTAGGACTTGAATTCACCCCGACAAGCTACGCTTCGTCAGAACCTATGACCTACGGATTAATCCCGCTTTTTTCTCAAAAAACAGGACTACCCTAACCAACTTCTAGACATACAAAAGAAGCAACTTTCAGTGCTTATTTCAGTGTCTTCGCCCCTTTCTTTCAAAAGGCGAGTGCAAAGTTATACCATCTCGCATAAATGTGCAATCTTTGTGGGGCAAAAAATTAAAAAAATCTTCAACACATGAGCTTACTCGCTGTCGGAACCGTTGCCTTTGACGATATCGAAACGCCCTTTGGCCGGGCGGAGCGCGTCATTGGTGGAGCGGCGACCTACATCACCCTTGCTGCCTCTTATTTTACCGATAACCTGAAAATCGTTTCTGTGGTCGGGGACGACTTCCCGAAGGAGGAGCTGAGCTACCTTGAATCGCGGGGTGTCAACCTGGAAGGTCTGCAAGTCAAAGCGGGCGAAAAATCCTTTTTCTGGGCGGGCCGCTACCATGACAACCTCAACGACCGGGACACCTTGGATACACAGCTTAATGTACTGGCGGACTTCCACCCTGTGCTGCCGGATTCTTACAAAAGCCCGGCCTACCTGATGCTCGGCAACTTGACGCCGGCGGTACAGAAAGCGGTGATTGAGCAACTGGAAGAGCGGCCGAAGTTCATCGCTTTGGACACCATGAATTTTTGGATGGACACGGCCATGGAGAGCCTGCTTGATGTCCTCAAGCATATTGATGGGCTGATCATCAACGACGAGGAAGCCCGTCAGCTTTCCGGCGAGCACTCTTTGGTCAAAGCCGCGGATGTCATTCACGACATGGGGCCGAAATATGTAGTGATCAAAAAAGGCGAGCACGGCGCACTGCTCTTTGAAGGGGGCCGTGTGTTTTTCGCCCCTGCCCTCCCCCTGGCCGAAGTGTATGACCCTACCGGCGCGGGCGACACCTTCGCGGGCGGCTTCATGGGCTATATTGCCCGTACCGACGATTTGTCTTTCGAGAATATGAAGCGGGCAGTCATCTATGGCTCGGCGATGGCTTCCTTTTGCGTGGAGAAATTCAGCGTGGAGCGGCTAAAAGAGCTGTCGAACAAAGAAATCAACAAGCGTATTGCGCAGTTTGTGGAACTGGTCAACTTCGATGCGGATATAGAGCTGTAGCATCCTGTATCTTAATCATTGCCTGAGAGCACAAGGGTGGCTGGAAAGGTTGCTGACCATGCCGTTAGCAGGGTAAGGGGCGCTCCATTATTTTTAGCCCTGATGCTTTTTAGGGCGGCGTGCCAACCCAACGCCAGCAAGCCCTCCCGCGGGAGGGTATACGGTACAGAAAGGCTTCGGTAAAATTTTATGCGGGTTATGCGATCCAAATTCTAGGATAAGTTGTTTAAATTTTGTATATTTGGAAGCCAGTCTGATTATTCCAATCAGGTCATTACACACAATCCAAAAATCGCACCCTATGATCACCTGCACACCCGCTTCTTGTTTTTGGTAGCTGGTCAAGCTGCTCCCAACAAATAGAGCCACTTGACCAAATCTGACAAGCAACTTTCAAGTAAGCTGCTTTTTTATAACCAAATAACCGAGGTATGAACAAGAGGTCTGTCAAACGCCGACTCATCAAAGCCCGAATCGCACTAAACCATACCATCCAAAAGATTCTTGATATCAACCGCAACCGCAAACGCCTGACTTACTCCAGGCAGTCGAGCCAAAGAGAAGAAATCTTCAATGAGGAGCTTCGGGTACTCAACAAAATGGCGGAAAACCAAGCACGGCTTGTCCGTCATTACGAAAACACCCTTATATCCACTTCTTCCTCCACGCAAACCGCCCACAGGGCACCGCAACAAGAGCGCCAAGTCGTCGCTTCTTCAAGCGCGCCGACAACGTTGGGCTAGCTAGTATTTAACATTAAACAAGCTGCATCTTTGCCCGTATCCGGTTCACCACGCCGGGTATGAACGGCCGGATTTGCTCCAGCAAGTCCTGCAGCTGGTATTGCTTGTCTTCTATGCGGTCTAGACTGTCGATGGAAGATTGGACAAGTGCTGTGATTTCCTCTTTTTCCATTAGCATTTCCTTGTATCGTGCTATGGCGTTGTACCAGCGTATGGTCGGCAGGTAATTGGCGTTGCGCTGATACTGCCGGTCGCGGTCCAGCAGGTTGTATTTGCGGACGATCTTGAGCAGTTTGGCATACTTCTCCTGACGCAGCACCGCTTCCAAGTAGGAAGAGAAGAAGATGTGCCAACGGTATTCGAAGACTTCCTTCTTGTAGGCCTGCAGAAAGGACTCCGCGTAATTCTCCGCATTGCGGTACTGCTGATTGTAGTTGAGGCATTTGAGGTAGAAAGCCACAAAGCCAATCCGGTTGTGGAAGCTCGGGCTGTTCTTCATCTCGGGGTAGGCCGTGCGCATCAGCTTGAGGGCCTCCTGATATTTCTTTTGCCGCAGCAATACCGCACTCAGATTGTTGACGTAGTGAATGTAGTCGCTGTTTTTGTCGCGGATGGATAAGTAGCCATAGTATTCTGCCTTGTCGTACTCTTGAAATTTGGTGTGCAACAGCACCCGGTTGCCGTAGTAGTTGAGCAACAACCGGCGGGAGTAGTATTGCCCGCGGCTAAACACTTCGTCTATGTAATTGTATTTCTCCCGCAATTGCTCGAACTGCCGATAATTGAAATAAACAAAGGTAAGCCGGACCAAGGCAAGGTAGCGGTTCAGGCCGTCTAGCCGCTCATTGTAGAACACTTCCGTCAACCAGTTCTCCCAGTGGATCGACTGTGCCCCCTGCTCTGCGTACTGGTCCACGATGTCAAGCGTAGCTTCGTGCATACGGTCAAAGACTTGCTTGCACTCCGCGTATTTATCCTCGTATTTTTTGATAAAATCGTCAGCTACCCGGTGGTGGGCGTGCCGCATGCGTATCAGCAAGAAGTGCCGGTACAGCTGCACGAGCTCGTAAAATTTAGTGAAGTAAAAACCGAGCTCGTCGTAGTCCCTGATCGAGCGGATCAGTTGTTTTTCTTCCTTCGGCTCAATAGCGTCCGTCATGATCTGCCGCTCCAAGTGGCTCATCCACTCAAAACGCTCGTCAACATCTACAGCCTCCAGGCGGTCATTGATCCAATTTTTTAGGTTGGAATATTTGCGCTTGTCTATGCTTTTGTCGTAGGGTGTGAATTGCCTGATGTTCCGGCAGTTGTAGTCCAGCCGCTCCAGGATGCTGAGCTTGATCGTGTCCTCAAACTGCTGCGACCCCAGCAGATAGGCCGTCTCGTGGGGCAGCAGGCTGCTGGCAAAGTCCGTGAATTTTTGAAGCTTCTTTCTCATGGCTATAATGAATAGGTTAGCAATATACGCATTTCCCGAGCAACAAACAAAAATATATAGATTATTACATTTGTAGTGGCCCGCCAACTTGCGAATGCTGCAGTGTACCAGGCCCGGCCATCATTTTATCCCCGCCGGCGTGAACAAGTAGTACGGCCTTCGTTTTGCATTAACCGCACGCTGCCGCAGGAGCACAGACGCACTTAGTGTAAATTTCACAACAATACTTGCCGTCTTACGATTGATTCCTGCTATTTTTGCGCCAGAATAAAACCTTCAGATTTATGATAGGCGAACTTAAAGACAACCAAGTGAAACTCAAGCGTATCTTCATCGAGTCAAAACTGCCGGAGAGTTTGCAGCCGCTGAAGACGCTAGCGAATAACCTGTGGTGGTCCTGGAATAAGGAGGCTATTGCCTTGTTTGAATCCATCGACCGCGAGCGGTTTATCCGTCTGCGCTACAATCCGGTAGCCCTGTTGGAGCAACTGAGCATAGAGCGGGCCAACGAATTGGCTGCCGACGAGCAATTTATGCAGCGGTTGCAGTCCGTAGAGCAGGCTTTCCACGCTTACATGGCAGAGCAACCGGACCCCAAGAGCCCCAAAGTCGCCTATTTCAGCATGGAATACGGCTTGCACATTTCCCTCCGCCTTTACTCCGGCGGCCTGGGCGTGCTGGCCGGCGATTACCTCAAGGAAGCATCCGACTCCAACAGCAATATGTTTGCCGTAGGGCTGTTGTACCGTTACGGCTATTTTCAGCAGGCCATCTCCCTGCACGGCGATCAAATCAATAATTTCCCTCCGCAAAAATTTACCAAGCTGCCCGTTCAGCCCGTGCGCGACGCGAAGGGTGAGTGGCTGAAAATTTCCGTAGGCCTCAAAGGGCGCATGGTATTCGCCAAGGTCTGGGAACTGAAGGTAGGACGGATTTCCCTCTACCTGCTTGATACGGACATCGATGAGAACGAATGGCACGACCGCTCTCTGACCCATCAGCTGTACGGCGGCGATAACGAGCACCGACTGCGCCAAGAGATATTGCTGGGCATCGGCGGTACACGGGCGCTCCACGCGCTGGGGCTGGATGCCGATATCTACCACTGCAATGAGGGGCACGCTGCTTTCTGCAACGTAGAACGTCTGCAAGGGCTGGTGCAAGAAAAGGGGCTGCAGTACGAAGAGGCACTGGAACTGGTGCGGGCCAGCTCCCTCTTTACCACCCACACACCAGTGCCGGCTGGGCACGATTACTTCCACGAAGATTTGCTGCGGGAATACCTGTACAGTTATGCGGATGATTTGGGCATCAGCTGGCAGCGTTTCGTTGCATTGGGCAAGGTCAACCCGAATGACCACAACGAGCTGTTTTCTATGAGCCACTTGGCCATCCGCTTGTCGCAGGAGGTCAATGGCGTCAGCGAGCTGCACGGCGCGGTTTCGCAAAAAATGTTCAACGTGCTATACCCGGGCTACAACCCGGAGGAACTGCATATCCACTATGTGACGAACAGCGTCCACTATCCTTCTTGGATCGCCCGGGAGTGGCACGATCTCTATGTGCAGACTTTCGGAGAGGCCTTCCTGAAGGACCAGTCCAATGCCGATTATTGGCGTAAAATACAGGACGTCCCCAACGAGACGATCGTGGGCATACGCCGCTTGCTCAAACAACGCCTGCTGGACTATGTGCGGGAAACCTTGCAGGAGGACCTGGCGCGCCGGGGGGAAAACCCGCGCAGCATCTTCGAGTTGGTCAACGCTATAGAGGACAACGCGCTGGTGATTGGTTTCGCCCGCCGTTTTGCCACTTACAAGCGGGCGCATTTGCTGTTTACCAACCTCGACCGCCTGTCGGAAATCGTCAACCGCGAAGGCAAGCCGGTTATCTTCTTGTTTGCCGGCAAGGCCCACCCGGCCGACCAAGGCGGGCAAGACCTGATCAAGCACATTATTAATGTATCGAAACGGCCGGAGTTCCGCGGCAAAGTCATATTCTTGGAGAACTACAATATGGAAATGGCGAAGCTGCTGGTACAAGGCGTGGACATCTGGCTGAATACCCCGACGCGCCCTAAGGAAGCTTCCGGCACAAGCGGCATGAAAGCAGCCTTGAACGGCGTGATGAACTTCAGCGTGCTCGACGGCTGGTGGGCAGAAGGCTACCGCCCCGATGCCGGCTGGGCACTGTCCAAAGAAAAAGCCTACGACAGCCAGGACCTGCAAAACGAGCTGGACGCGGAGACCATCTACAACACCTTCGATTACGACATCGTGCCCGCATACTACGAAGGTGGCACCGCCGGGCAGTCTGAGAAGTGGGTGTCCTACATCAAGAACATCATCGCTGAGGTTGCCCCCGTCTTTACCATGAAGCGCATGCTCGACGACTACTACGAGCGCTTCTACCACAAGCTCCATCAGCGTTCGGCGGAGCTGCAGGCTTCGGATGCCGAAAAAGCAAAAGCCATCGCCCACTGGAAAACCCGCGTGCAGCAGCAGTGGCCGGGCGTGGAAATGGTAGATGCAGAAGCATTTGATTCAGATAACAAAGCGTTGCAGACCGGCCAGTCTTTCCACGCAAGCCTGCGCCTGTCGCTCAACGGGTTGGCGGCAAAAGATATCGGCGTGGAGGTGGTGTTCTTCAGCCGGGTAGACGAGGAAACGCTGGAACTGGAAGTTAAACACCCGCTGGAACTGGAAAAGGAGGAGCAGGGCACGGCCGTGTACCGCTGCCAGCTGGACCCTGAACTGGCGGGCGTATTCGAATATGGCTTCCGGGCTTACCCGAAATCGGATTTGCTGGCGCACCGGCAGGATCTGCCGGTGGTGAAGTGGTTGTAGGGGAAAAGAAAGAGCAGCCGGACTTGTAAATCCTTTAGCCTTTGGGATGGAAAAGGGTGTCAAACGATAACCAAACTGGGAAATGCCGGCTGCTGTTCTTTTGAAGAAACGCCGGGGCTGCCAAGCTGGGTGTTAACGGTGGAAAACAGCTAGGGCAGCCCCGTTTGATACGTTGTGCTTTTACTAGATCTACCCTATAGACCTGGCTAGCAGAAAAAACGCTGCCTTTGTACAAAAAAAAGCTGGGCAACGAACGAACGTTGACCCAGCTCAGAATAATAGCAACTATCTACTTATCTCCAATTAAGTTTATGCCCACCGTTGTGGGCACACCCTTCTGAAAATAAAACACCCTATTCTTAAACGGCTTGCAGCCGCTGTTTTCTCATAGTACGCATGACCCGGGTATTGGGGCGACCCCCAATTTCAACCCAGATGCATGAGTGGTTTTTTCATAGTATGAAGACGGTTGAATTCGCTTTTGAATTGTTGCGCCTTACGTTGTCGATTAATTACATGTACAAATTTATAGGCTTCTGCACAGTAGGCAAAACCACGAGGTACAGGTGGTTTAAGTTTCTAAGGTGGCGTTTATGGTGCTAAAACCTTTGTTCTGGATGGCAATTCTGCTTTAGTTTTAGTATTTTTAGGCGGTATCAGACTGGAGAAGGCATTAGTCAATGCTTACAACTTTAAATTTCTAAGCCGTCAAAAAAAATAGAAAAAAATTAAGAAAGTATGGTAAACGGTCGTTTTGGGGTGGTAAATGGTGTTTTTTGGGTAGAAAACGGTAGTACACAGGCATGAAAAGCAAGGCTGATCTCTTCCATCTCATACAATCAATGTCCAAAACGGAGAAGCGGTACTTCAGCATGGATGCCCAAAAAAGTGGCCGGCGGTCGAGCCGTTATTTGGACTTGTTCCGGGCCATCAACAGCATGGGGGAATACGACGAGGCAAAACTGCAAGAGCAGTTCGGCCGCAGCCTACCCACCGACAAACACTACCTCTACGAAGCTATACTGCGCAGCATACGCGACTACCGCAGCTCTAAATCCAAATCGGCGCAGATCAAAGAAATGGTACTGGATGCCACTTACCTGTACGAAAGAGGGTTGTACCAGCAAAGCGAGGAGCGGCTGTCGCAAGCAAAAGCCATGGCGGCGGAGCTGGATGACCAATTGGCTTTGCTGGACATCACCCGAGAGCAGCTCAATTTTGTCTGGACGATGAAAAAGAAGGATTTCGGCCAGCAAATCGGCGCGTTGCTACAGGATAAGGACCGGTACATTCAAAACATCAACGAAGAACTGCAGTACCTGGCGCTGGCTTACCGTATACAGATGGCGAAGCAAGGAGACACGGGGGGCGAAGCGCTGGCAGAGGAGGTGCCGGATGATCAGTTTGCCGCGTCGCGCTTCCCGGAATCCGCCCACGCGCAGCGTAGGTTTCTGCAAAGTGCGGCCCTGCATGCCGATTGGCAAGGGGATTTCGAAGCCGCCAATAAGCACTACACCCACTTGGTAGATTGGTGGGACCGCTACCCGAATATCAAGCAAGAGGAGTATGTGCGTTATTTGGCAGACCTGTTCAATCTGCTACACGCGTCCTACTACCAGAAGCACTACCAGCAATTTGAGCGTGTCCTCCGTAAAATTGAGCAGGAACAGCCCGCCAATTACCATGATCAGCAGCTGATCTTCAAGCAGCTGACCAATTACCAATTGTTGTACCATATCAATCTAGGGGTGCTGGACGGGCACGAGCAGCTACTAGAGCGCGTGGAGCACGGCATGGCGACTTACAAGCTGAACCCCGTCAGCCAGCTGATTATCGCCTTCAACATGACAGTGCTGCTGCTCATCCTGGAGCAGTACGAGGCTTGCCAGGACTGGGCCGGGCGGGTGCTGAAAGACTACAACCGGCAGGTAGACAATCCTACTTTCCGCAGGTCTACTTTGCTCATCCGGCTACTGTCGGCCTACAGCAGCGACGATATTGACCAGTTCGATGCCTCAGCCCGCGCGCTGCAACGCGCCAACCGCGGCGGCAATGCTTCTGCTTTTTTCGCCCTTTGCCTCAAGCGGCTGCGCAAGGCCCACAACGCCCCGCTGGAAGAAATCCCCGGCATCTTGCGAGCACTCGCCCAAGACGTCAAAACCCAGGCGGAATCGGCAGAGGCCAAAGCCCCCCTCGGCATGGACGACCTGGTGCTCAACTGGGTGGAAAGCCTGCAGCAAGGTCGGCCTTTGTATCGCGTATTCCGGAAGCAGGCAGCAACCAGTAGTTGATCTTGGCAAGAACAGATGAGCCATCATTGGGAAAGAGCACCAAAGCCTAGGTTTTCAAGGCTCTAGACCAAAGAAAATTAGGAAAGAGCGTAAATACCCAACCATAATTCCACTACCCTACCTCCTTTTTTTTAAATTGCCTTCTCAAAAGCGAACGCTTATTGTTTAACTTACACCATCTTCCGGGCGCTATGCCGACCGGAATCATCAACAAAACGAACCAACGGCCCGCGTTGAAGCGCGGCTCAAAACAAAAAACGGTATGGAACAACAGCAAACGAAAAAGACCAGCCTAGTCCTCATCAGCGGTATCGCTGCGCTGGGCGGTTTTCTCTTTGGATTCGACAGCGGCGTCATCAATGGCACGGTTGACGCTTTGAAGGGAGCTTTTGACTCGGATGCCGCTGGAACGGGCTTTAATGTCGCTTCCGTATTACTCGGGGCGATGATAGGGGCTTTCTCCGCGGGAACGGCTGCTGATAAATTCGGCCGCAAGCCGGTAATGATCGCTACCGCATTAGGCTTTACCCTGAGTGCTTGGGGGTCGGGCGTATCAGACGGTTCGGTTGAGTTTGTCATCTACCGGATCATCGGCGGAATATCTATGGGGGCCGCGAGTATACTGGCACCCGCTTATATTAGCGAAGTGGCGCCGCCGAAAATACGGGGCAGCTTGGCGACCCTGCAGCAGCTTATGATCGTTATTGGCCTGTTCATGGCGTTTATGAGCAACTACTGGTTGGCGGGCATGTCGGGCGGTGCCTCGGAAGTGTTCTGGGGCGGTTTCCAAACCTGGCAGTGGATGTTCTGGGCGGAAATTATACCGGCAGGCATCTTCCTCATTTCTTTGCTTGTCATCCCGGAATCCCCGCGTTATTTGGTAGCCGCTGGCCGCTCGGAAGAAGCGCAAAAAGTGCTAGAAGGCCTTGCTCCGGAGGAAGATGCAGCAGCCAAAGTGGAAGACATCCGCTCTACGCTGCGCGAAGGCACCAAGCCGCGCTTAAAGGACGTAATCAGTTCGTACACCGGCAAAGTCCACCCCTTGGTATGGGCCGGATTGGGGCTGGCCGTGCTGCAGCAATTCACGGGTATTAACGTCATATTCTACTACGGGGCCACGCTTTGGCAAGCCGCCGGCTTCACCGAGGCGGACGCGCTGCTGCAGAATGTCATTACCGGTAGTGTCAACATATTTTTCACCTTTGTGGCTATTGCCCTGGTAGACCGGCTCGGCCGCAAGCCGCTGCTGCTAGTAGGCTCCATTGGCCAGGCGGTAATGCTCGGTATCATGGCTTATATTTTCTCGACGGCTGCTACTTCCGAGACGGAGGGCCTGCAACTGACTTCCAGCCAGGGGACTTACGCCCTGCTTGCGGCCAACGGCTACATCGCCTTCTTCGCTTTCTCCTGGGGGCCGGTCATGTGGGTGATGCTGGGCGAGATGTTCCCCAATCAGTACCGCGGCGCGGCGCTGGCCCTGTGCGGTATGGCGCAGTGGGGGGCAAACTTTATCATTACCATCAGCTTCCCTATCTTGCTGTCGGCTATTGGGTTGGGGCTATCCTACGGTATTTATGCCTTCTTTGGCGTCGTGGCGTATTTCTTTGTCAAGACCTTCGTTAAGGAAACAAAGGGGAGAACCCTCGAGGATATGTCCCGGGAGGAGTACGAGCTGGAAAAGGGGGCGCAAGCGTAGGCAAATAATGGGCGCGGCGGTTACTGCCGTTCTGCCACACGCCGGTACCCCGCCATCGTTTTCATCATATTGGAGCGTACAGTGGGGTCGGTGATAAAGCGCGGCAAAGAAGGCGTCTTTGTCGTCTGAATAAAATACTGTACTTCGGTGTAGCCACCGGGCTGCTTCCGGAATTCCCAGCGGCCGGACAAGCCGGTGATGCGTTCGGTGCCTTCCTGTGCCGGGTAGTC
>JAAAOU010000096.1 GCA_009908745.1 Bacteroidota bacterium | reverse complement strand
AACGTGCCGTACAAAGTCTTCGGCGGGCTTTCTTTCTACCAGCGCAAAGAGGTCAAGGATGTCATCGCCTACCTGCGCTTGGCCGTCAACCCGCAGGATGAAGAAGCCCTACGGCGCATCATCAACTACCCGAAGCGGGGCATCGGCAAATCGACGGTAGAGAAACTGTCCACAGCCGCCAGCCAGCTCGACAAACCGATGTGGGAGGTGCTCGGCAAAGTGGCCTTGGGCAAACGCGCCCAGAACGCCATCACGGAATTCAAAAACATGGCCAAGTCCTTCCAGCGCAAAGCCCAAAACGACAATGCCTTTGAAGTGGCCGAATTCATCATCAAGCGCTCCGGTATTCTCGACGAGCTCAAGAACGACCAGACGGTGGAGGGTGTGAACCGCCTGGAAAACGTCAATTCCCTCATCGACGGCGTCAAAGCCTTTGTGGAGGAAAGCACCGTTATCGACACGGATATCGTAGAAGACAAATCCTTGGCCAGCTACCTGCAGAACATTGCCTTGCTCACCGACCTTGATACGAAGGAAGACGACAATGACGACTTCGTCACGCTGATGTCCGTGCACGCCGCCAAGGGCCTAGAGTTCAAGTCGGTCTTCGTCGTAGGCATGGAAGAAAAGCTCTTCCCCTCCTTTATGGCGATGGATACGCAGGACGGCCTGGATGAAGAACGCCGCTTGTTTTACGTGGCGATCACCCGGGCGGAGCAGTTCTTGACCCTTTCCTACGCCAACAGCCGCTACCGCTACGGCCAGATGCGCTACAACGAGCCGAGCCGCTTTCTGGAAGAGATACCCGCGCAACGAGTAGAAAGCGTGGGCCACACCCGCAGCCGGGGGCATTTCGACCGTTCCTTCTCCGGTTCAGAGGCGGGGGGCAACGGCAGCAGCGGCGGTGCTAAGGTGAGCGGCAACTTCCGCAAGCGCGGCCCGCGCCGAGCGCCACTCATCAACCCTAAAGACTTCAAGCCTGCTAAACCGCAGGACATACAGGCGGGCATGAAAGTGCTCCACCTCAAATTTGGCGAAGGGAAAGTACTTAGTATAGACGGCTCGGCCAACAGCCGGATTGCCACTATTTTCTTCAAGGATGCCGATGACCCGCAGCAGCGCAAGATTATGCTCAAATTCGCCAAGCTGCAAATTCTGAACTGATGGACGACCGCAAGGATATTACGGCCCTGCTGCAGGAAGCAGAATGGCTCCGTCGGCGCTGGTTCCGGCAATTGCAAGCCCTCGAAGGGGACGAGCACTGGCCAGAGGGCTGGGAGCGGCTACAGGAACTGCGCAGCATCAGCCAACGCATCGCTACGGCTATGGAGCAGCAAGCGGAGGACGAGCTCGACAGCTTGGTGGAAGACTTGCGCCGTGTACTCCAAGAAGCAGAGGGAAAGTAATTATTGGCCATTGGGCAGCACTTTTGCCTAAAATCGGGTCTGTATAGAAATGCACAAAACAAGTTGGGAAAAGACAAAAAGGGTTGCCACCGGCAAGCCCGTAGCAGGTATATCTGTTTTGTAAAAATTACGATTCCCCCCAATCAGCCGTGGTGCCCGCAAGGGTGCTGCGGTTGTTTTTTACGCCACTTTTTCATCTGCCCATTTCTGACGCTCGCGAAGCAGCACCGATTTTATCTCTTCGTACTGCTGCCGGCTGTACCCAAGGTCACTCAGTTGGTAGGCGTTTTTAAAACGGTTCTCCAGCCTAAGCGTACATCGCCCCTCCCCTTCTTCCAGTACAACCAAATAGGTACGATGCTTACCGTAGTGGCCGTATACGCGGTTTAACACTTTGTACTCGCCCGGCTGAACGCCATCTTCCAACAAGAAACGCACGTCTTCTGCCAGTAGCCCAAGTATCTCTTTAACGGAAAGCGGCATGGAGAGTTCTTCGCCATAATCTCCCCCTAAATCGTCCCAACGGATTTGCTTGACGCCTGCCTTTTTCAAACCGCGTACTTCCATATACAGCATGAACGCAGCGAAAAAGGCAGTGGTTAGCACAGTTGCCAAAACAGCACCAGCCAAGCTTTCCCCGCTATCGCCTGTAAAGTAGTCAATACCCAAGTGCAGCAGCAGGAAAACCAGCCCGTAGGAGATAAACATCAATAGGTAGTAACGAAGGTAGGGATGCATGACTCAAAAAATTTTATTTTAAAGAGAGTGGTGATTTTCTTGCTCCGCCCGCTCTTTGCCGGCCAATGCCCTGCGCCGGCCCGGGCCTCTATCCAATGCCCGCTCGTATTGCGCCAAGGCCTTCTCGTAGCGCCCTTGCTCCACCAGGTAATCCGCGTAGAATTCGTAAGCGGGGTAGACAATTTCCGGCGGGCCATAGGAGTAGTTGAGCCCGTCCTGCGTAGCGACGGCTTGCTGCATCAGCGCCTCCGCTTTTTGCTCTTCCCCCTGCAACCGGGCCAACAGGGCTTTCAATTCCAACTCCATCACTTCCGCCTGCCCCACATCTACCCGGTTGGGTTTGCCAAAACTGCCGCCGGCACTGCAAAAGGGAATACCCTCGTTCGTCATCCCCATAGCGGCTTGCTGCCTTTTGCTGGACAGGGTGTCGATAATGGCAGACAGTTTCGCTTGGTCAGCAGAGCGGTAAGCTTGCATGCCTTCCAAGAAATGCCCCACTGCCTGATGGCTAATATTCAAGCCCTCCAAATCCACCTCAGTTGCTGCCAGCTCGTGCCCCCAGCGCTGCGTTTCTACCAAGAAGTTGCCCTTCATGCGCACTAGGTAAGCACGCGCAGTCTTAGACGGTTCCTCTTCGGTGTACTGCACCATTTTTTGCAGGATGTCTACCACCTTATCGGTATTCCCCTTCTGTGTATAGCCGTACAGCAACCAATGAAAAGCGTGGTAGCTGCGCGCATCGTTGGTCAGGTCTTTTTCTTCCATCCGCTTGACGCTAGCGTCATAGGAAGCAATATTGGAGGAAATCACCTCGTCCCACATGCCCATGGCTACATAAATATGCGACGGCATGTGCAGGGCGTGCGCCGCGTCGGGTGCAACCTTAGCGTAGCTGTTGGCCGCCTCCAGGGCCAAACGGGCATGACCGGGATCATCGTAGGAATGGATGAGGTAGTGCAGCGCGCCGGGGTGGCGCGGGTTTTCTTTCAGTATACCTTGGGCGATCGCCGCCCCTTGCTCGTAGGCTGCTTCATCGCGCCCCACGGGCACGGCACCCAGCAGGGAAAGGGCGTAAAAGGCCGCCACTTCTTGATTTTCCGGGTATTTGTCATGAATATCTGCCAAGTAATCGGCATAGGCTTTGTCCCGCTCTACCTTTTCCCCTTTGCCAAACAATATCTCCGCCGCTTTCAGCAGGTCTTTTTCCAGTTCGGTTTCGGCTTTCGCCAAACGCGCCTCGGGGGTATCGCCTAGCTTTGCCAAGGCAGCCTGCCCCTCCTCGTACTGCTGCCGGTGCCAGATGGGCTGATTGTGGGTCATGGCTTCTCCCCAATAGGCCATGGCAAAATCGGGGTCGGCTTCCTGTGCTTTTACGAAAGCGGTGCGGGCGTCTTCGTATTCGAAGCTGTGCAGCAAGAGCAGGCCTTTTTCGAAATGGGGCAGGGCGGCCTCGTCCCCGCTTGTGGCAAGGTGGGCATCTCCCAATCGGTTTTCTGGCGGAGCTTCCGCCGGTTCGCAGGCTGCAAGTAGGAGAAGAGAGGATAGTAAGAATAGCGTATAGCGTAGCATGGCTGGTTTTTTGGGCAATTTACAAATTTTGGGGCAAGTCTGCTGCTACGGGCTTGTCATTATGGTTGTCTTGTTGACTCTACGCCGCCGTGCGTACCGTAATGTCCGGGCGGTTTTAGCTGGTTTCAGCGCCAACAGTATGGGAACACTGATCCGACTGATTTTGGCGCCCACTCCGTGGCTGCGCTAGGCTGACGTGCTTGCCGTGCAGACCGTAGCGTCTGCACAAATCAGTACAATCAGCCCAATCAGTCCCATCAGGGTTACTATTCTCCGGGCGGCTGAAGCCGCCGGTACTGCATGCTCTATCCACCGCGTAGCGAGGGGCATTTAGGGCTCTGACAGGTTTTGCTTCTTCAATAAATTACCCTGGCAAGCGCAGCGTAAGGTTAGCCACCAAGGGCACGAAGGGACACGAAGACCGTTTTGGCCATGCCAAAACCCCACACACGACACGCTCGCATTCGTGCCCGCAGGGCTCCGACAAGCGCAGCTTCGTCCGAGAAAATTCGTGTCCGTAGGACCCCGACAAGCCTTGGCTTCGTCGGAGGGCATTCGTGCCCGTAGGGCCCTGACAAGCACAGCTTCGTCAGGGGCGACAAAATACGCTAGGCAGGCGCTATGTAAGGTTAGCTACTAAGGGCACGAAGGGACACGAAGTCTGTTTTGGCCATGCCAAAACCCCACACACGACACGCTCGCATTCGTGCCCGCAGGGCCATGACAAGCGCAGCTTCTTCAGGGGCGATGCAATACGCTAGGCAAGCGCGGCGTAAGGTTAGCCACTAAGGGCACGAAGGGACACGAAGCCGTTTTGGCCAGGCCAAAACCCACACACGACACGCTCGCATTCGTGCCCGCAGGGCTCCGACAAGCGCAGCTTCGTCAGGGGCGACACAATACGCTAGGCAGGCGCTACGTAAGGTTAGCCACTAATGACTCGAAGGGACACGAAGTCTGCTTTGGCTATGCCAAAACCCATACACGACACGCTCGCATTCGTGCCCCTTCGTGAAATTCGTGGCAATAAAATGCGTCGTACAAGCGCAGCTTCGGCAGAGTACATTCGTGCCCGTAGGACCCTGACAAGCACAGCTTCGTCAGGGGCATTCATGGCTACATAACCGAGCGCCGGGCCGCTTTCAGCGCCAACAGTATGGGAACACTGATCCGACTGATCTTGGCGCCCACTTCGTGGCTGCGCTAGGCTGATGTGCTTGCCGTGCAGACCGTAGCGTCTGCACAAATCAGTACAATCAGCCCAATCAGTTCCATCAGGGTTACTATAACTAAGCAGCTGAAGCCGCCGGTACACCCTACGCCTTCACCACCGGCAATTCCACAAACGTATCCGGGTTCAAGTCTTGCAGGTGGTTGTTGAAAAACTCGTCGCAGTACAAGCAAATGTTTTCCAGCTCACGAGTACGGGCTTTGGCTTCCGCCTCCGTCACGCCCAAGTGCTCGCCCATGCGCCAAGGGTCGCCCTCGTTCAGCTTTTGGAAGACGGGGTGCTCCGCCATTCGCTCCAGTACATCGACGACCTTTTCGCGCCGGGCGTCGCCCATCGGGAATTGCGTACCCGGGCAGCAAGGGTTAATCTTCCACAACTGAATGCTGATTTCCTGCGGGATATCCTCGTAGCCGCCGAGGAAGTTGCGGGCACCGGAAAGTATAGCACAGAAGTTATGCTCCGGGTCGCGCTTCCAGATGTCTTTTTCCATCGCCCGGCCGCGGGCCCAGTTGCCGCCGAGCCACATATCGTCCGTAGCGCCCCAGGCCCCCCAGCTTAGCGGGTGGCCGTGCAGGTAGTTCTGCTTATCGACCAGCGGGTCTTTGTCGTCGCCATTGACGCCGCGCGAGTCAAACAGCTCGGCAAGCTCCATCAGGCGCGCACCCGCCTTTTTGTGAAAACGGTCAATGCTCGCGATGTCAAAGCGGGTGACGCCTTTTTCGATCAGCGTGTCCAGGATTTCTTCATTCAACAGATCACCATTGGTCTGCAGCATAATCTGCGTGCCCTGATCCGTGTAAGGCTCCCGCAGGGCATCCAGTATATTGTAGAGTTTCTTACGGTCGGCAATGGGCTCCCCGCCCGACAAAATCAGGCGATCGATCCGCTCCGGCATATTGTCAATGATCATCATACACTCCTCTTCGCTGATGCGCTCGCCAAAGGGGCCGGAGTTGTTGTAGCAGTGGTCGCATTCGTCGTTGCAAAGTTGGGTGAAGACCCAGTATAAAGATTCGCAGTGGTTGAAATCTGCTTTCATGTCGTCTATTTTTTTAAATCCTGGAGGTTGATCCAAAACTGGGCTTCCTCCAATACCCCAGTCGCTTTGTCGGCGATAAAATCGGCTTGCTTGTCGTAAATGTTCAGTTTACCCTTTTGCATCATGCCCATACGATCGCCCATCAGCATGGCTTCTTTGAGGTCGTGGGTGACGAATATAGCGGTCAGCCCGTAATCTTTCGCCACACCTTTGAGCAAATCCTGCATATTTGTCCGCGTCTCGCTATCCAGTGCGCCGAACGGCTCGTCCAGCAGCAGCACCCGCGGCTCAATCACCAGCGCCCGGCCGAAAGCCACCCGCTGCCGCTGCCCGCCGGAAAGCTGCTCGGGCATTTTCTGCGCCTGCTCTGGTAGTTCCAGCCGCTCGAGTAGGGCGTAGACGTTGTCCTTGATCACCGACTCAGGCTGCTTGCGCAACCGCAGGCCGAAGGCGATATTCTCAAACACATTGAGGTGGGGGAACAGCAGTGCCTCTTGATATAGATAAACTATCCCCCGTCGATTAGCAGGGACAGTAGTAATGTCTTGGCCTTCCAGAATCACTTGCCCCCTATCGGCAGTTTCCAAGCCCGCCAGCACCTTCAGCAAGGTGGTTTTGCCACTCCCCGAGCGGCCGAGTATGCTGAGCATCTCATGCTCGTTGATCCGGAAGCTTAGGCCCTCCAAGACTTGCTCGCCCTGAAAGACCTTGCTGATATTCTTGGTTTGGAGCATTTGCTTTTTATGTTTTATTAGACTTGACAAGGGCGGGCTTATCCACTCGGAAAACTTGTCAAGTCTTATGTGTCTTCCAACTTTCCAACCCTACAACCTTCCAACCCTTCAACCTTCCAACCCTTCAACCCTTTCAACCTTCCAACCTTCACAACCCTTCCAACTTTCCAACCCTACAACCCTTCCAACTTTCCAACCCTACAACCCTTCCAACTTTCCAACCCTACAACCCTTCCAACTTTCCAACCCTACAACCCTTCCAACCTTCCAACCCTACAACCCTTCCAACCTTTCAACCCTTAAAAACCACCCGCCGATTCACCCAAAGCAGCAAGAGCGGCGGAAAAACCAGCAAGCAGCTCGCCAAGGCCGCCAAGAATAGATTCGCCTCGTTCACATACTGGAAGACGCGTATAGTCAGCGTTGGCACCTTCCCCACCCCGATAAGGTTCGTCAGGCCGTACTCGAACCAAGAGATGAGAAAAAGCTGAAAAAAGCAAGTGGCCAGCGCTCCGCGTGCTACCGGGATCAACACCTTGGCGTACGCTTGCCGGCTGTTGCCCCCTAGCGTTTTGACCAGTTGCTCCATATTCCGCAGGCGCTCATTCCAGAAACTGCTGAAAAAGATCACGCCGTAGGGGAAAGTGATAAACAACTGTGCCACCAACACCCCGCCAAAAGTACCGTATAGCCCTGCCAGTATGAAAAAGAACTGCAAGCAGGCCGCCAAAATCACCGGCGCAAAAACGTACGGCAAATAGGCCATGCTCAGCCAAGCCTCCCGCTTGGGGTGGTAAGCGATGTGGCGGCTGACCCAAAAGCTCGTGCCAGTGGATAGTGCCGCGACGCTTGTAGATAGCAACACCGAAATCGCCACACTGTTGCTCA
Organism: Bacteroidota bacterium; assembly: GCA_009908745.1. Classification (GTDB taxonomy): domain Bacteria; phylum Bacteroidota; class Bacteroidia; order Chitinophagales; family Saprospiraceae; genus Phaeodactylibacter. Next base: position 30,279 of record JAAAOU010000096.1, on the reverse strand, counting down.
GGCCCTCACTCCCACCCCACACCATCGCCCAATTGGCCAAGGACCACTGCTGCGGGAACAAAGCCGGATAGGGCCATTGGCGCCCCACCGACAGCATCAGCAGAAAGGCGAAGGGGAACAAGATCAGCCCCACCAGCATGGCTTTTACGGTTCGGCTCATGACGGTCTCATTTGACGGCGGTTGAACCATAGCAAAGCACTCAGCAAGACCACGACCAAGACCGTATACGCTACGCTGATGGCATAGGCTTCGGGGATGTCACCGAGGTTGTAGCGCTGCAGCCGCTGTATCGTCCGGATGGAGACCATCTGCACCGATTGGCTGCCCAGCAAGAGCGGAATCTCGTAACTGCCCATGACGAACATAAAGTACAAAAAGACCGTGGCCAGCCCCCGGCGCAGCAGTATGGGCACCCCTACACGGAAGATGCGCTGCCGCCGCCCTGCCCCGAGCGTTGTCGCCAAGTGCAAATAATCCCCCAAGCGCTCGTTTTCGTACAAATTGGCAAAGAATATGGTGAAAAACGGTGCCGCCATGACCACATGCGCTACGATAATGCCTATCCCATAGTTGTCATTCACCCAATCTGGAAATTGGCCCAGCGCGCTGATCATCCCCAGCTGATGCGCCAGCCTTGAAAGCCAGCCGCCTTTGCCCAGCAATTGGAAGATGAAAAACGCCATCACAATAGCCGGGATACTCAGCGGCAGGTAAATCATATAAGACAGGCTGCCTTTGGTAAAAGTACGGGGCGACCGCAGCACCAAAGCCAGGGCAATTGCCAGGGCGATCAAAATACTCACCAGCGCCACGTACAAGCTAAAGCCGATCGTCCGCCAGAAAGCCGCATCCCTGAGCACTTCCCGCCAGTGGGCCCCTGTCATACCCTCTGCCATCACCCCCGTCAGCCCGAGGCTATACAGCAGCGCATAGCCCACGCCGGCTACTATCGGCACGGCAGACAGCAAAACAAAGAGAAAACGGCCAAATTGGGCGGCCCCATTCGCTTGCATCAACCCTCTATTATTTCTTTACGGAAATCTTCGGCCAGGCGGATCATATACTCGGGCGCTAATTCCATCAGTGCGCGATTCTGTATAGCTTGCCGGTCGGGAGCGTATTTTCGGTTGGGCAGGTTGCGAAACTTCTCCGCCCATTCCGCCGGGAGTTGGTCCAGGTCCAGCACGGTGCCGTCTCCCCAAACGGCCGGGTCCATTTTGCGGTATTGCGCCTCAGGGGAAATCATAAAGTTGGCGACGACCATAGCAGCCGCTTTGTTGGCAGAATGCTTCGCGATGCCCAAGTAATGAGAGTTTTGAATAGTGCCCAGCTCCCAGACATAAGCGCGGGTACTTTCCGGGAATAGCCCTTGCATCACCTTGTTGTCGACTTCGCAGTCGTTGTTGCTCATGCTGAAGTGCAGCTCGCCGTTGGCAAACATCTGATGCATAGGCGCCACGCCTTCCGGAAAGGACTGCCCTTCCTTCCACAGGTAAGGCTTGAGCTTACGCAGGTAATCCCACAGCTGCGGGGCGTAACGCTTGTACTTGGCTTCGTCAAAGTCGCCGGCTAGCACCTCCTGCCCCCCGGCGATGTCGATCAGCAAAGCCTTTAGGAAAGTCAGACCGGTAAAGCGGGTGTCAATGGTAAAAGTGCCGGGGTTTGCTTTAGCATAGGCCAGCAGTTCCGACCGGTTCTGCGGGGGATTGGGCGTGCGCAGGGTGTCATAGATGATCGCCATCTGCACATTGCCCCAAGGGCACTCGTACCCATCCACCGGCTGCTGAAAGTCCACACCGATGAAGGGGTTATCGAAGTCGATATACTGCGCGTTGGGAAGGCGATCTGTCCAAGGACCGTGCAACGCTTCGATTTGCCGCAACTGGTAAAAGGTCTCTCCGTTGATCCACATCATATCCACCTCGCTCTCCTGCTTGCCGGCCTGCAGCTCCGCCATCATAGATTGCACGATAGTTGCCCCTTGCCCGCTGACGATATTCAGGTCGATGCCGTAGCGCTTTTGGACCGCGGGCTTGACATAATTGTTCATGTAATCGTTGATGAGCGGGTCTCCGGTCCACATCATGTGGGTGAGGGTGGTGCCTTGTGCTTGGGCTTCGATTTCTTCCCAGCTTAAATCCTTTAAATCCGGCTGCGATGTAGCGTCGTCCGCTTCACTGCCGCAGGCCGCAAGCGCTATTGAAATCACAGCCCCAATCAGACTGTAAATGATGCTTTTCGACATAGCCATACTTTTTCTGCCAAGGTAATGCGATTCCTTGGCCTATGGTTGCCTTTGCCGTTATTTTATACCGCGCTAGCTGGGGGAAATGTCGGCTAGTTTTTGAACTGAAACAGGCTGTCGATGGCTATGGCAGGCTTGCCCGGCTGCTCTACCACCAAGGTCCATCCCGCCGATTCCACGATGAATTGCATGATGCGGATGAGCTGATTGCCTTCCAGTCGGGCTTCCTGCATCAGGCGGCTTTCCTCCGCTTTTTGGCGTAAAACGGCTTTGGCATTAGCGTTTAGGGCCGTGTAGTCCTCGGGTTCAAAGGAATTGAAGAAGCTCTCGGTGAGGTTTTTGTACTCCAGATTGTGGTCGATGGACAAAATCTCGGGCTCGGGGATATTGGAGAGAATGACCTGTTTGCGGGTACTATCCGCAGTGACTTTGAGGTTTTTCAGGTCATAACCGACCAGCACCTTGCCTGTTACCTTGATGATGGCCTGCTTAGAGAAGCGCCAAGTACTCGGCAGTGGCATATAAATGGTAAACTTGCGGATATTGGTCTCGTCGTATAATTCCGAGAAGTTTCCCTCCACGGTGACGAGCTTGCATACCTGCTCGACTTTTTCCAGCAAGACTGTACTATTGGTGATGGTCTCGTCGGTTTGCGGTGCTTGGAAAAACCAGCGCGTCACGAGGATCCCCAGGCCAAATGCGGCGATAACCCCTAATAGGACAAAAAATTTCTTGATCATTATTTACCGGATTGCGCATCCAGCTCGTACCGCAGCCCCTCATAGTCTTTGAGCACCGCTTTGACGGAGCCGACGGAAAGGGGGGATTCGATAAGCAGGGGGACGCGGTTAGCATCGGCAGAGACCCAAATGTTCATCTCCGTGCCTTCGTCAAAAATATCGCCGGCAATCACCTCCGGGCTCAGCTGAATGGCATCGAATCGCCCCAGCCCTTTGACTTTCATGTTTTTTTCAATGCCCCGGTAAGCCAATTTGAGTGGCCAGGTTTCTTCGTCCATGAATATCTTCACCGGGATTTTGGTGCCGGGTTGCAGTTTTGTGATGTCCATATTGCGGGTATAGTAGATCATGGACAGAATATCGTGCATGCAGCCTTCTACGGGGTAAGACTTCAGCTCAGCAGTGGAGCGGGTTTTGCCACGCAGGGAGTAGGCTTTGTTTTTGGACTGGTCGAAGGTCGTTTTGTCGTATAGCGTGTACTTGCCCTCCAGGATATCGCGAATAGACGTTTTGGGGAGCAAAGTTTCCTTATCGACGTAAGTGTCGTAGCGGTCGCGCACTTTGTAGAACCACTCGTAGGATTTGTAAGTCTCCCCGTAGGCAGAAAGGTGGTAAGTATTGTCCAGCTCTTGGACTTTGAAGGTGACTTCCCCGGCGGACAGCCAGACGAAGTTCCAGTTGTAGTAGAGCTTGTATGTGATCGTCTCGCCGTGGCGGAACGCTTTGTTTTGAATAGAACAGGGGGACATCTCTACCTCATGCTGAGGTGGAGTCGTTGTTGTTTTCCATGGATTCGGTGCTGGGGCTGTAAATGCCATTAGAAGCATCAGGACCAGAATCGTACCGCTTAGCTTCTTGATCATAACCTAGTGATTTTAAGACATTTATTTTGACGATGAATACTGCTCCAAGTAACGCGGGCAGGAGCAAATTTATTATAAACAAACTGAATGTGGCTGCCACTATGCTCAGCTTCTCCGGCGCAAAAGGCGACCAAATCAACAGGGCCAACTCCCCGCGGGCCAGCAGTGCAGCCACCGGCGGCAGGGGTAAAAACAGCTGTGCCAAAAATAGCGTAGCAATTCCTCCTAGAGCAGCGCCCACCGGCAAGTTCAGGCCGAAAAAACGCAACAGCAAGAAAAACTGAAAGGAATACAAACTGTACCGGCACACGGCCCAAGCCAGCCCGCTTAGCAACTGCCGTCGGCGGTAATGCTTCAATTGCGCGATTGGCGCCCACCACTTTTGCGGCAAAGGCAACCGCCGCAGTACGACAACAAGCCGGGGCAAATACAAAAACAACGCTAACACCAGCAGTGTGCAAAGCAGCACCGCCCACCCCATACTTCCCCACAGTTCCGGCAACAGCTGCCGCTGCTTCAGGTAGAAAAACACGCCCGCCAAGCCGCCGCCCAACAAGGCAATCAGCTGCGCCAAGCTACCCGCTGCCGTAGCGAGCACCGCCGCCCAGTTGTACCGCGCCGGCACGGCCAGCACGCGCCCCCCGTACTCGCCAATACGGTTGGGCGTGAACAACGACAGTGCCACACCCGCAAACACCGCCTTCCAAGCCAGCCTCTTGGGTGCCCGCCAAAACGGGCTCAGGAAGACCCGCCACTTCTCTACTTCCATTGCCCAATTCAGCGGCATCAACACTATAGCCAATATCAGGAAATGTCCTCGGTGCCCCTGCCAAGAACGCCCGAACAGACGCTGTAGGGTCGGTATATCTACCTCGCCCTGCAGTTCGCTATACAGGGCCCACCCTAACAAACCAATGATCAGCAGCTTTGCGCCGCCGTTAACAGCACGGCGCCAGGATATGTAGGTGCTCAAGGGCATCAAGAGCGCTTACGAGGGTTAACAAAAGTATTCAAAGCAATTGTTTTCGGCTTAAATAATCACTACCTTGGCGGTAGATTTTTGTAAAGATAAGCCGCAACGTGAAGAAACAAGTATCCCGCTACCGTTTACTGGGCATTGATCCCGGCACCAATGTGCTAGGGTATGCACTGCTCGATATCCAAGGGAAGAAAATGGCCCTATGCGATATGGGCGTGATCTACCCCGGTAAGTTTGAAACGCACCAAGAGAAGTTGCAACACATTTTTGAACGCCTCCAAAGCATCATCACCACTTACGAGCCTAGAGAAATGGCCATTGAAGCCCCGTTTTATGCCAAAAACCCGCAGTCGATGCTCAAACTGGGCCGGGCGCAGGGGGTAGCTATCGCCGCCGCAATGACCAAGGGGGTAAACATTACCGAATACGCCCCCCGGAAGATCAAGCAATCCGTAACGGGCAAAGGCAACGCTAGTAAAGAGCAGGTATCGGCTATGCTCGGCAGCATCCTGCAATTCAATATTGACGACTACTACTTGGATGCCACCGACGCACTTGCTACTGCCGTGTGCCATTTCTACCAATCTGGCAGCGTACTAAAGGGGCAAAAGCGCTATAACGACTGGGGCAGCTTTCTCAAAGACAACCCGCATAGGAAGAAATAACAAACGGGGTGTCTCCGCTTATCGAAAACACCCCGTCAGGCAGCTACTGCCGCCGTATCGCTTTACGTTGTAATGTTGGGCCGGATTTGCTCGGCGAGCGCGGCCATTTCCTCCTGCGTCATCTCGATGGGCTTGCGGGTAATGTCAATCTGCGCTTCTTTTTGGAAAGGCACGAGATGCACATGGGCGTGTGGTACTTCCGTGCCAACCACCATCACCCCTACCCGTTTGCAGCTTACTGTCGCTTCCAGGCCTTTGGCTACGCGTTTGGCGAAAGCCATCAAACCACTGAGCTGTTCGTCGCTGAGGTCAAACAAGTAATCAATTTCTTGCTTCGGCACCACTAGGGCATGCCCCTTGGCCAGCGGGCGGATATCCAAGAAAGCCAGATAGCTGTCATTTTCAGCCAGCTTGTGGGCGGGGATTTCCCCATTAATGATCTTGGTGAAGATAGAAGACATTGGGTGAACTGGTTTTAGCTGATAGAAATATCGACGACTTCAAATTCAATGGGGCCACGCGGCGTTTGTATTTGCGCGATTTCGCCCACTGCTTTGCCCAGCAGGCCTTTACCGATCGGCGAGGTGACCGATATTTTGCGGGCTTTGGCGTCCGCTTCGGATTCAGAAACGAGCTTGTACTTCATCTCTTTGCCCGTTTTCACATTTTTGATGACTACATCAGACAAAACGGTAACTTTGGAAGTATCTAACTGACTGGCGTCTAGCACACGGGAATTAGACAGGGTCTTTTCCAGCTCGCTGATCCGCATTTCCAGCATACCCTGTGCGTCTTTGGCGGCATCGTATTCTGCATTTTCCGACAGATCGCCCTTTTCGCGGGCTTCGGCAATAGCGGCGGCAGCTTCGGTGCGCCCTTTGCCTTTCAGTTCGTCGAGTTCTTCTTTCAGCTTCTTGTAGCCTTCAGGCGTCAGATAATTGATGTCAGGCATTCTCTATTCGTTTTACTTTACAATAAGGGGCTCCGATTACAAGTTGTTGGAGTTAGGGCCCCCTGTTTTTACGGGCCACCGCTCTGTTCCAGTTTGCTGCCTAAAAGGGTAAGGTATTGTCACATTCAGCCGGGGCAAACTCAAATCTGCCGTGGTTGAAACATTCGCGAACCCGTTAACAGCGTGGTGAAAAGGCGGCGGTTAGAGGCTTAACAATAAGCCCTACTAAAAGGCAAGAACGCTCTCACACTTGTGGTGAAAACGTTCTTGCCTTATTTGTATTCAACAAAAATAAGCAATATTAAGGAAAGAAACAAGTGTGTTTCCCTCTTGCTTATGGGTGAGCCCGCCGAGGGTTGAGTAAAGAGGCCAAAGGTGCTATGTTAGCCGCTCTGCCCCCTGCTGGCACTTAAATACTAATGCGGATACCAATGTTATGCGTGCCGTCCCACACCCGGGTATTGCGATATGCATAGTCGATAGCGAACCGAGGTGCCATTTTCGCTGGCATATTCCCCTCTGCTGGCTCGTCTTTGCCTAGGGGTACGGCGATTGTAGCGCCCGCACTCAGACCGGTGTAGATCGGGTCGTCGAAGGTATCGGCATCATTAGAGCCAAATTCGTAACGGTAACTGCCCCGCACCATGAACATGTCGTTCAGCGAGTACTCCAAGCCAGCCCCAATTTGGTCTTCAGAGAAGGAGTTGGAGGTGAAGTTCGCCAGCGGCGTGATACGGTGCGTACCACCAGCGATGAGGAAATCGTAGGAAAGGCCGATGTTCAGCATAGAAGGCAGCTCAAAGTCGGCTACCCGCTGGTTATACGTCAGCTCGTAGCTATCGCCATCCGGTGCCGGCCCTTGCGTGGTCAAACCTTCGCCGCCGTACTCCATGCGGGAGCCGATGTTACGCAGTGAAATACCGAAGCGGAAGTTATCATTCGGGCCAGTCACATACTGTACGCCCGCGTCAATCGCAAAGCCAAAGGCGTTGACGTCAGCGATAGACTCGGAAATACCCCGGAACAGGATACCCACGGAGATTTTGTTCTCAAACGTGTGGGCATAGCCGAAGCCAATGTTGAAGAAAGCGGGCGAAAAGGTAGCTCCTGTACCCCCGGGTTGCTCCGTGGTGGTAACGCGGATATCCCCGAAATCCATAGCCATCAAGCTAATGCCGATAGCACCGGACTCCCCTACTTTCTGGGCAATCCCCAGCCCGTTGAGCGCGATATCCGTTCCTTCCAGATACCGGGCGTGGCCTACCGTAACATCCGTTTTGCGTATGCGGGACAGGCCGGCGACGTTAATGCGCATAGACTCCACTCCTGAGACAAAGGAAGTGGACATCGAGTGCAGGCCCGCACTCTGTGCCCAAGGATTGAGCAGCAGTTGGGCTGCGCCGGCTTCCCCCTGACGGTCAGGGTTGCCCGCTTGAGCAGCCTGTGTGGCTCCGTAAAAGAAGCCGATTGTCAAAAGTAGTGTAATAAACTTGTTCATACTTCTATTTTTGAAAGCGAGCCCGGCCTTATACCGGGCCCACTTTACTATTTTAGGAATAGCCCTCGTTGGAGCTTACGCCCCACGGCAGCTTGTTTACAGTCCGGAGGGGTCGAACTGACGATTCACGCCAAACCATTTGATGGTGCGTTCTCCCAAGCCTTCCGCCGATATGTGAATCAGGTAAACACCGCTGGCAACCGGAATTTGCTTGCTATTGCGCAAGTCCCACTCTAGCGCCGGGTTGATCTGCGCCTTTTGTATACCCCGGTTATTGCCTTCGGGCGTCATGCCTACTTCATCACGCTGGTACTGACGGATAAACTTGCCTTCCAGGGTGTAAATGGTTACCACACACTGTGCAGGCAGGTTGGTGATTTTCACGGTATTGGTGAACTGCGAAGTCTCGTATTCGGAGAATCCGTAGTAAGGGTTAGGTACCACCAGAATCTGATCCAGCGCGTTCTCCACCCCTTCTTCCGTAAGCCCTTCGGCTTGCAGGCCATCGAGGGAGAAGCGATACTGCGGGTGGAAATTATTAACCCCTGTACCCGTCCGATTGTCGCCAGTCTCTACTTTGTAGCTGCTAGTGACGCGCATTTTCACACGTACGTCCTCCGGGATCAAGCCATCCTCATACGAACTCATGGGCACCTCTTGATCCGAAAGTATCATGCCGGCCCATTTGATTGCCTGCAATCCAGAAGACTTGAAGATAGAAGGGCCGTCGAAGAAATCGTAAAGGCTTTCACACCCGTCGTAGGGCTGATTGGTAACGTATACCATGTGCTGGCCACCAGCTGTCCACGCCTGCGGAGAGGTAGGGTCTTCTAATGCATTTGCCAATACGATTTCCCATCCCGGGTTGAACATCATGTCTCCACCGGTAGGTTTGATTCCCGCTTCTTCGTAAAAATCGAACATGTAACTGTCGGGGTCATTCCGGTATACGGAGTTCTCCCCGAAGAAAACATTTAGGCGCTGACCGGTCTCCACATCAATGGCATAACCGGGGAACCAGCCAAAGCCAGATCGAGGCTCCACCTCGTCATCTTCAGGAATAGGGTTGCCATTTTCGTCCGCTTGCTTCGTCACAGAAGGCGCTTGACGCGGGAAGAACTGATCGACGTCCCCCTCGGTTACCAAGTTCGGGTCTTGACGGTAGAAGCTGTTGGCCGTCTCTACGACCACACAGCGGCTCCACAGATCCTTATTGGAAGTGAAGACGATGTCTACGTTATTCAGTTCGCTCAAGCTAGTATTGCTGCGCACCCGGCGGGCGACAGTCACATCGTCGTTGTATACAGGGCTGACGTACGGGAAGTTGAAATCACTACGCTGTACAAAACCCAGCAGGTAATACGGCATGAACGGCGTCTCGCCAAACTGTGACAACCCTTGATCCGGGAAGGGGTCAAGCGCGGCGTCGGGCTGCGTTTCTTCCGTCTGGAAATAATCAAAAACGTTATCATCAAAAGCCGGTACCGGGAAGAGGTTCGTTTCCTCCGGTACAAAAGTAAACCATTCTTTCTCTGTCTCGGGGTTGGCATACTCTACTTCTGCCCCTACATACCCGTTGTTGCGCGTCACTAAGGAACCTGGCGCCGGCACTTGGCCGATGGTTACGGAAAAGCCAAACTCCGCAATCGTCTGCTCATTGATTTGCTCGATCGTTTTGGCAGAAACGATTTCCGTTTCGGGATTGTCCTGTTCACGCAGCACCCAACGAGCATCCTCGTCCAGCATATCGTCGCTCAGGTCGCTATCAATAAACTGAATTTCGTAATCACCATCCACCACCTCCAGTGGGTTGTAGACTTTGATACTCAGTGGGCCACGGCCCGGAGCATAAGTGATTTCGCCGCTGAAGGAACCATTTTCCAAAATCTGCGTCTCTTCAATTTCTTGGCGGCTTTCAGTGCCGATGTCCAGGAAGTTTTCGCCGCTACCCAGCCCGTCGGAGCGGGTAATCACCGCACCATCGCCGAATTGCGCCTTGAGGTCGCGGTCGACAATCGGACGCGGGATGGCTGTATACGGCAAGCCATCATCATTCGGGCCGATGTTGTTCTTACTTTCGATATAAGGTTCCCGCTGGCCAATCAAGGTTTCCGGGTCAAAATCTTCGTAATTGTTGTACCCATAGGCGATCACCGTGTAATAGTACGGCCGGTGGTTCACCAAGTCGCCCCCGAAAGCATCAGAGGTGATGCGGAAGGTATTGCGAATGCCGTTGTCTGTGCCATTCACACGGAGGCGGGGTACAAAAATATCCGAGTCGTTTGGCCCCTCTACAGCTTCCCAGTCGTAGATTTCCGTGACGCCGTTGACAAGGTCTACGGTCGCTACGGGACGCACCAGTTCGGTGTTTTGCCGGTTGGCCTCCGTCAAGCCGATGTTAGGGCCAGCCACTTGGTAAATCCGGTAGCCTTCAAAGCGGTAGAGGTTATCCTCCACGCCATCTGGAATCTCCAGGCCTTCCTCGGCGTACTCTTCGTAGGCGTTATTGGACGTAACGGTATCGTTCGTAAGTACGAGGATGAGCTCTTCGTCCAGCTCGATGATGTCCACATCGGGCGCATCCGGTCCTTCCGGCAGTTCGAAGCAATTGTCAAACAGTGCCTGGGCAATATCATCTGCATTTTGCAATTCCCGGATATTGGGACAAGGGTGATCGAGGCTCGGGGTCCAAACCACACCGATGATTAGCTCGTTGACAGCACCTGGATCGAGACGGAACGGGCCGGAAGCCTGAATGGTACGGCGGTCTCCGGGAGGCAGGTCTTCGGAGCACATAGACCAAGCATTATCGCCTTCGTCATCCGGCTCGGAAATAAAAGCATACTTGATCGGCTCAGAATTTTCTTGGTAAGCATCGCCTCCGAGTTCGAAGGGCTCACCGCTACGCCAAGAACCCGTCAGGTAATTATAGTACTGTGGCCCGTTATCCGGGTCGGTCATATTGTCTGGTACGTTGTCACCAGCGTTGTGATAGTAAGTAAAGGAAGACATCCCCAGTTCTACCAGTGTATCTTTAAGGTCTTCTCCCCCCTCCACATCCGGCGGGAATACGTTGCCATTTTCATCGACCAGTGCTGGCCCTTCTGGACCACGGAAGTAGTCGACCCCCAAAACAGGAATTTCATCGCAGTAGGTTTCTACCCCCTGCGGGCAGGTACAACCCGTTTGGCCATCGAGGCCGTCTTCGTTATAGATGTACGCCAAGCTACGAGAAGTATCACAACCGACGTAGTCATCTACATAGCACCCCAAGTCTGGGTCTACCCACATAGCGAAGAAGGTGCTATCAATCGGCTCAATGGCCCGGTTGATCAGCTTGTAGCGCTGGAAGGTCATGTTGTTCAGCTCGTCGTTGCTAGCATAAGCAAAGGCCTGCACCTGCACCTCCATTTTGATGGGCAAAGCATTGGACTCCGTGTGGGTGTTGCCTGCATCATTGTAAATCCAGAAGTACATATCATCCGGGTACTGCGGGTTGGCCCCACAGCCACGAATTTCAATGGTGGGGTAGTCCCCTCCCAAAGGAGAATAAAAACCGTTGTTATCCTCATCTTTAAAGCCAGCCAAGGCCTGCCCGGTTACCGGCAGGTCAAAACCATGCTGCTCAAAGAAGAAAGGGTTTTCCTGGCCGGGCCAGCCCTTCACGCCATCCGGGATCAGAGCTGGATCGTAAGGTTCACCGGTTTCTTCCGCTTCTTCGAAATTTCGGATGTGCTCGTCAATCTCGTCGCCAGTAACATGGAAGAGCTTATCCCAGTTGGCGCAAGTGGTCTGGCTAGTTACACCTGGCGTCTCAGCGGTCAGTGGTGTCAGCGGCCCTGGCCAAAAGTCGGACTGTCCGCTAGAGCGGCCGTAAGTCTGAGCGGCTACTTTCAGCTGCCCGCCTCTGTCTACCCCACCGAGCCATACCGCGCCGGCAAAGATAGAAGCGACTTCGGGCTGGCCAGGAGGCACTTTAGGGACGATATAGCGGGCGTTGTTGCCATCCCACCAAACATCGCCGCCGGTGGTCAAGCGGGCCCGTACGTTGTTTACAGATTGTTCGACTTGCGCCTTGGCCAGGTCACAGTCTTCCCGGAAGGAGACCCGGTCCGTCTGATTTGAAGCTTGCCCCTCTTTCGGGGGAACGTGCCCAGTGGCCACCGCCACGGTCAGCATCATTCCAAACAAGCTGAGTATTAATTTACGCATTGCTCGTATTTTTTAATTTTCAAAGTTATATGGTTACGTGCTTGCTATGCAGCATAGTTGCCCGGAACGTCTCTAAACGCCCCGGGCACACGTGGTCTTTTGGCTGTGCTAGAAATCAAAAATAGCACCTAGGTAGATACGGCGTGGCAGCGTGAAGAAGTCAGGGTTCAGCAGGCGCCACTGATAGGAAGCCAAGAAGTTGGCCACCTGGCGCTGAGAGCCTTCGATATTCTCTAGCTGACGGCTGCCGATCTCAGAGGCGATGTAGCCATCGTCGGTAGCCGAGCCTGTAGCGGAATATACATTCAGAACGTTGCGGCGGTCCAGCAAGTTGGAAATCCGGCAGTAGACATTCAGCCCCATGGATTTACCAATGTTGAAGTTTTTGTCCACCCGCAGGTTCAGTACAAAATTCCAAGGTTTACGCGCGCCATTCAAAGAGCCGATGACGCCCGCACCGCCAAATTGCAACGGCTGCTGCGTAGCGGTGTAAGGACGGCCGGAAACAGCGGAGCCTTGCAAGTTGACCCCGGCGTTGGCAAAAATATCAGAGCCAAACAAACGCGGGCCCGTATACGCCTTGCCCGAAGCATAGCGGTAGTCCAAGTTCAATACGAAGCGGTGGCGCTCGTCAAAGTTGAGCGGGAACAAGGTCCGCAGTACCCCCCGGTTACTTACATTCCGCTGCGACTGGGCATTAGAGCCGGTGCCGTCTGCGAACTGCAAAGTGTAGTTGGCATTGATGGACAGGTTGCCCGTACGGCGCAAATCGTATACAAAAGTAAACCCTTTGGTGGTACCAAAGTCGATGTTGTCAAATGTAGTGTACTGGCCGATGACCGGTACCGGGAAGAAGGTGCGCAGCTGAATCATGTCCCGCATCTCCTTGTAGTAAGCAGAGATTTTCAGGGCAGAAGAGTTGCTCAGCTTCTGCTGGAAACCTACCTCATAGTCGATCGTACGCTCCGGCCGCAGATTCGGGTTGTTCTTGTCCAGATTGGGCCGGTCGTAGAAGTAGAAGTAATCCAGTGCCGTGGCGATAGAATTAGAAGGCGGACGCTGCACAAGTATATCGTAGTGCGCAAAGAAGTTGGCTTCATCCGAGATCGGGAAAGAGAAGGCCAAACGTGGCATCACATTTACCTGCACTTCGTAGTCTTCGAAAGAAGCATCCGTGTCAAAGCCCGGCTCTTTGATGTAGTTGTCGTTGTCACGGGCGTTGGGGTTGGCGTAAACAGGGTTGACCGTACCGCCTTGGAAAATCAAGGAGGGGTTGTTAACCGGGTTGCCGTTGGGCTGGAACCACTCGTCTTCGTTACGGTAAGCCACAACTTCCTCTCCGGTTTCGTCGGCGTATACCTTAAAGTCATCACCGATGTTCCCCGGTGCTTCGCCACCAAATTCCGCGTGGTAATCTCCGGCGCCCTGAATATCGTACAAGGAGTAGTTATCCTTTAATACGCTGGTGTTGGCATCATAGCGGTCTACCCGCACACCAAGACGGAAGATGATGTCTTTAAACGTAAACTTATCCTGTATAAATGCCGCACCGTAAATAGGGCGGAAAGGCGCTACCGGGAAGGTGCGCACGTTGTTCTCGTCCCGGGCGGTAAAGAAATCATCAAAAGTACCATTGAAAACTTCCCCCAAGTAGGTATAACCATAGTAGTCGAGAATAGGCGAGCCGTTATTCACGAAGTCCGTCAATTCTCGGGCGGAAAACATATCGAGGCTCAACTGATCGGGGCTCAACGCATCGACGTTGACGAACTCGCGCAGCCCCACATCGGCGACTTGGCGCACTTGTTCGTAGAAACGGGCACCTTCGCCCGGTGCGATCTCTACGTCGTGCAAGGCGCCAAAGAGCGGCTCCCCGGTGAAGCCGTTGGTAACGGTATCGCCGTTAACGGTTGTGACGGGCACAATATCGAGCGTGTCGCTGATCGGCAGGTTGTCGTCGCCAAAGGGAACCCCCTGAATGTGCTCGTTAGCAAGCTGTCGAGCTAGCAGCCAAAGCGCACGCGGGTTGATATCGTAGTTGCGGTTGATCCGCTCCTCGTACCAAACGCCCATCTGTATGCTGTGCCGGCCTTTGTCAGAGCCGCCAGGTACGAGGTCGAAAGAAGTACGAGCCTGCAGGGTGTAGACATCCTGCGCGAAAGTACGGTTCAAGTTGTAGACAGAGCCTACATTCGTATGCAGCCCCCAAGAGTTGCTGAATATATCGTTGACATCCCCGTTGAAGGTATTCATGCTAGGGATATTGCTTGGCAAGTCGTATCCCCCTTCGTCGTTAAGGAAAGTATTATTGTAGTTGGCTAGTACGGGGTTGATATCCTGGTTCGGATCGTAATCGCGGAACACGGGCGTGTAGTCCGTGTGTACGCCGATCACATCGATTGGTGTACCCGCATCATCAAACACTAGCCGGGTTTCCCAGCTCGGCACCCATTCCTGCACAAACTCCCCGATGTAGCCGTAGTCAAAAAGGTTGTCGCCGTGGCGGGGGTCGTAGAGTCTTGTGTCGCGGCGCTCATAGCCAAATTGCAGGGTATAAGATGCATTTTGAATCAGGGAGCCTTTCGTCTGCCCGTCTTCCCCTTGCTGCCCGCCGCGGCCTAGACGGTGGCGGAAGCGGAAGTTACCACGGTAGTTGTCGCTGAACGAAGTCGGGTTGTTCTGCGTGTTCATCAGCTGCCAGCCACCGGGCGTGAAGGTATTCTCCGACAGGTTGACTTGGCCGGAAAGCGTAATATCAATATTGTCACTGAGGCGGGCGTCAATTTTGCCCGTACCCGCATAACGCAAAAAGTTTTCATTCGGGTTGATGTCCAACACATTAACATCCCCATTATCGATGAAATCCGCCGCCGTAAAGTCGACACCATCTCTATCGGTTACTGGGTTCGCCTGCAGCTCGTTGAGTACTTCTGGCTTGACTTGGAAGATATTGGTCGCCGGCGGGTCGTCGTCGAGTTGATCGGTGATACGGCCAGCCAGGCGAAAACCGAGGATAGACTTTTCACGCTTGCCATCGTCACTCGTTTTTTTAATCAGCGGCCCGGAGAGGTTGAATCCGATCAAGCGCTGGTTGTAAGGGTCGGTGAATTCGGAGGTCTCCACTTCCACGCCACCGGACCAATTCCTAGATGGCCCCTTGGTGGTAATAGAGATCACACCACCGGTCACGTCACCGTACTGTGCTTCAATACCGCCGGTGATGACTTGCAGCTGCTCGATCTCGGATTCAGGCACCAAGTTACCGCGTACACGGATACCGTCTACGTAATAGTCCGTAGCGTTGCTCCGGGAACCTCGGATAGCGATGGCGTCCCCTTCGTCCGATGAGGCGATACCCGCAGTCTGAGCGGCCAACGCGTTAATGTTACGAGTAGGGAGGTTCTTGATCTGCTCGCTAGTCAGCGTACCGCCCTGAGTAGTGTTGTCCGCTTCGACGAGCGGGACTTTGTAGTCAACGACTTCGACCCCTTCGAGTGTGACGGCGTCGGAAGTCATTTCTACGTTCAAAATGTTGGCTTTGCCGGCAAACACCTGAATACCGTTCACGCGCTTAGTCGTCAAGCCAACGTAGCTCACTTCAAGGTCATACGTACCGGGGTCAAGCTCGTTGAAGGCATAGTTGCCGTCAAAGTCGGTCTCTGCACCCGTAATGAGCACCTCGTTTTTGTACAGGGCGACGGAGCCGAAGATAACGGGTTCTCCGGTATCGTCCACCACTTTGCCCTGCAGCGAGGTCTGCCCGAAAGCAGCCACACCCGAGACCGTGAGTGCAAAAATTAACAGTAAATAACGTACCATAAAATTTCCTGTTTTAAAAAATTCTATTGAATCCAAGGGTTCAATAATGTTAGCATATTTTCCTTCCTGCCAAGCCAAACTACGAATAGTACTCAGCAGCGCGAATATCCATAATTGCGCGCTAAGATAGGGGGCAGATTCCGACTTTTATTTGTCGGGCAGCCGAAATTTCCCGCACCCTACCCTGCAAGCAGCCTGTTTCAGCGGTTGTTGGATTGATGGGATCAAATGTAATAGATTATGGTAAGCCTACAGATTCCTTTTTTAAGATAAGTCAGGTTTCTGACAAGCTACCTGTTTTGTTTTCTCTTTACCAAGTGGACACCTTGGCGCTGATTAAACAGTTTTCTGGCTATTAAAAATAACCGATAAAAGCCGCTTTCAAGAACTTGGTTTGGGGGAGGGAATTTCGTTCACAAGGCACAAATATAAGGGTTCCTTCCTAAAATGATAATTGTTGTGCTTCGTCCTCTACGCGACAAGCCGAGAATTAGTGTCTCGTTTATTACTTTTGCTTCCAAAAACATGAAGCTAGCTTCACTGCCACTGCCCATGTGCTCGATATTGGCACTCCTCTTTCTTAACGCTTGCCAGGACGCCCCTGCCCCAAAGGACGAAGAACCGGCAGCGCTACTCTTTGCGGACCTCTACGTACGCTACATCGCCCCCCAACAGCAATGCACGGCTTCGGCTTCTTTCCGGCAAGGGGACAGCCTCAAGACAGCCCAACCCATATCGCTGCCGCAGCCCGTACAGTTCGAGTCGGAAGAGATGAACGCCCATGCGCTGCCGCAGGGCCTCACCCGTTATCGCTTGGACAACACCAGCCCTTACCAACCGCGCAACACCTTTACTTTTTCCCCACCCGGCGGGCAACCAACCTCCTACCAACTGCAGCTCCCTGCTGTCGACTCCTTCGACATCATAGGCGGCAGTGCCAGCCTGAGCGATGGCATGAAGCTGTACTTGCACGGGCAGCCGCTGCAGGAAGGCGAACGGCTCGTTTTGCTGTTCAGCGACGCGCAAAACAAAGCGGAAAGCATCACCTTGCCAGGCCCGCAATTCGACGACACCATCAAACTCCACCCCCTGCGGCTGCGCAAACTCTCCCCCGGGCCGCATACCCTGTATTTGGTCCGCAAAGTAAGCCGCGACACCCAACTGTCAGGCATCCGCCTGCGGGCTGCCGCGGAGTACTATTCCGACAGCCAACCGTTTGAGGTCGTGAAATAAGTCAGCCTGTATTTTAATAGCTAGCGTTGCTGTTGTATCTTTGCACGCAATTTGAAAACTGCGCCCAACCCGGCAAATAAAAACAGGATAATGCCAAAAGACAACTCCATCAAGTCTGTCCTCATCATAGGCAGCGGCCCGATTATCATTGGCCAAGCCTGCGAATTTGACTATTCCGGCTCGCAGGCCGCCCGCTCCCTGCGGGAAGAAGGGATTGAGGTATCGCTGATCAACGACAACCCGGCGACCATCATGACCGACCCGGTGACCGCCGACCATGTCTACTTGCTGCCTCTAACGGTGGAGAGCATTGTCCAGATTCTTGAAGAACGGGAATTCGACGCCGTACTCTCTACCATGGGTGGGCAGACCGCGTTGAACTTGGCCATAGAAGCCGGCAAACAGGGCGTATGGGACAAATACAACGTACGGCTGATCGGCGTAGACCTCGACGCGATCGAGCTGACTGAGAACCGGGAGGCGTTCCGCAAGCACATGATCCAAATGGGGCTGAGCGTAGCGCCTTCTCGAATTGCCAATTCTTTTTTGGAAGGCAAGGAGGCCGCGCAGGAAATCGGCTACCCCTTGGTGATCCGCCCTTCTTATACCCTGGGCGGTAGCGGCGGTGGCTTTGTGCATACGGCAGAAGAATTTGACGCCGCCCTGCGGCGGGGGCTCAACATGTCCCCTACCCACGAAGTACTGGTCGAAAAAGCCGTGTTGGGCTGGAAAGAGTTTGAGCTGGAACTGCTGCGCGATGCTAATGACAACGTGGTCATCATTTGTACGGTAGAAAACCTCGACCCCATGGGGGTACACACGGGCGACAGCATCACGGTCGCGCCGGCTATGACCTTATCCGACCGCGCTTACCAGCAAATGCGGGACGAAGCCATTCTAGCCATGCGCTCGCTGGGCAACTTCGCCGGCGGCTGCAACATACAGTTTGCCATCAACCCAGCCGACGAGAAGCTGATCGTCATCGAGATCAACCCCCGCGTCTCCCGCTCTTCTGCACTGGCCAGTAAAGCCACCGGCTACCCCATTGCCAAAATTGCTGCCAAGCTGGCCATCGGTTACACGCTTGACGAGCTGAAAAACCAGATCACGCAAAATACTTCCGCTTACTTCGAGCCTACACTCGACTATGTGATCGTCAAAATGCCCCGCTGGAACTTCTCGAAGTTTCACGGTGCGGACCACAGCCTCGGCCTGCAAATGAAGTCCGTAGGCGAGGTCATGGCTATTGGCCGCAATTTCTTAGAGGCGCTTCAGAAAGCCTGCCAGTCGCTGGAGAACAACCGCATGGGCCTGGGCGCCGACAAGAAAGAGTGGATCAAGACCGCGGACATCCTGGAGCGGCTTGAGCACCCCAGCGAGGACCGCATTTTCCGCCTGAAAGACGCGCTGCGGCTAGGTGTGCCCGAAAAGACCATCCAAAAGCTGACCCGTATTGACCCTTGGTTTATCAAGCAGATCAAGCAGCTGGTGAAAATGGAGCAGCAGCTGATGCGCTACAACGTGGCGGAGGACCTCCCCGAAGACTTCCTGCGCGAGCTCAAAGAAGTAGGCTACTCCGATGCCCAAATCGCTTGGCTGCTGCGCATCAAAGAGCAGGAAGTCAGCACCTACCGCAAAAACTTGGGCATACGCCGTACCTATAAGATGGTGGATACTTGCGCGGCGGAATTTGAGGCGCAAACCCCTTACTTCTACTCCACCTTCGACACCGAGAACGAAAGCGTGCCAAGCGACAAGAAGAAAATCGTAGTACTGGGCTCTGGCCCCAACCGCATCGGGCAGGGTATAGAGTTTGACTACTGCTGCGTCCACGGCCTGCTGGCGATCAAAGAAGCCGGTTACGAATCGGTAATGGTCAACTGCAACCCGGAAACGGTGTCTACCGATTTCGATGTGGCAGACAAGCTCTACTTCGAGCCTGTTTTCTGGGAGCACCTGGAAGAAGTGCTGGAATTGGAAAAGCCGGATGGCATTATTGTACAACTCGGCGGGCAAACGGCTCTGAAACTGGCCGAGACGCTGGATGAAAAAGGGTACAACATCATCGGCACTAGTTTTAAGAACATGGACTTGGCGGAGGACCGGGGGGCTTTCTCCGACCTGCTGAAAGAACTTGAAATACCCTACCCAGAATACGGTGTAGCCAACGACGCCGACGAAGCACTTGCCATCGCCCAGCAGACGGGCTACCCGGCGCTCGTGCGGCCTTCCTATGTTTTAGGCGGCCAACGCATGCGCATCGTCATCAACGACGAAGAGCTGGAGCGCCATGTGCTGAGCATCTTCAAGCATTTGCCTGACAACCGGGTACTCATCGACCAATTCCTCGACCGGGCAAAAGAAGCGGAAATTGATGCCATCTGTGACGGCGACGAAGTGCACATCATGGGTATCATGGAGCACATCGAGCCGGCCGGCGTGCACTCCGGGGACAGTTCCGCTGTGCTGCCGACCTACAGCCTGTCTGTAGCAGCCGTCAACAAAATGGTGGAGTATGCTGAAAAACTGGCCAAGGCGCTCGATATCCGGGGGCTGATCAATATTCAGTTTGCTATTAAAGACGACAAGGTCTATGTGATCGAAGCTAACCCGAGAGCCTCGCGCACCACGCCCTTTATAGCCAAGGCTTACCAAGTGCCCTATCTGAATATCGCCACTAAGGTGATGATGGGCACCCATAAGCTCAAGGACTTTGACATCAAGCCCCGGCCTGGTGGTTTCGCAATCAAGGTGCCGGTGTTCTCCTTCAACAAATTCCCGAATGTGGACAAGAACCTGGGGCCGGAGATGCGCTCCACCGGCGAGGGCATCCGGTTCATCAAGGATTTGAGCGACCCCTTCTTCCGCGAGCTGGACCGCCAACGCTACATGTACCTCACGCGGTAGGTCTCCGTTTGCCCAAATTGGCCTGAATACCGGTATGGCGTAAAACTAAGCCCCGCGCCAGTACGTTCTGACTGAATGGAACGAACGATCAATACGCCATGAGTTACGAGTATTTCGAGGATGAAGAGTGGTACCCTGTCTACTCCCCCAAGTTTCCGGCGGGCAGTGTAGTGGCGGTTACCGCCGACAACCAGCTGGACAAGCAGGGCTTTCCGGGGATCAGTACCAAAGGTTGGCACGGCCGAGTCGAGGAAGCACTGACAGACGGAAACCGCGTTATCTATTCGATTGAGTTGGATAGCCCTACCATCGCTGCCCTGCCCGAAGCGTTCTTGAAAATGCTTTGCGAAGAGTCGCCCCTCCCTTCCTTCGAGTTCTTGGCCGAAGAGCTGCAAACGGCATCCCCCAGAGACACGATTGAAGAAGCAACGGCCGCCCAGCGCGCGGTCTACCACCGCTACTTTTGGGGGGATATCGAAAAAGACCAGCAAGCTACCCGTATCCATCGGATCATGATGAAGAACCCTAGTAGCAGTGACCTGGACAATTGGTTGGATTTCTTCCGCAACGAAGTGCAGTACCCGTTGCCAGCCGTGGCCGCCGGGTTGATTTTCACCCAGCTGCCACACGGCACCCCCGTGGAGGTAGTAGGCATAGAAGGCGTAGACGAGGAAGACTGCTTCGGGATTATCGCTTCCGTCAAAAAGGGGCGGGCTATTATCTCTTACCCGCTCATGGAGCTCGGCCCCGCTAGCGAAGACGCCCGATGCTGGCCGATTAAAGACTATCAGTACTGGGCGGATTTCATGCTTTAGTCCACCGTCCAATTGCGCAGCACAGAACGCCCTTCCGTTTCTTCCTTGACTTCCACCATTTTCACCAATTGTTTAGATTGTTGCCTGCCTTCCACCACCGCTGACAAGGTGTAGTGCCCGTGGGGGAAGCTGTCGGTATCCCAGCTGATGGCGCTGCCTGGCAACAGGTCGGCTTGGTGCAATACCCGGCCTTCCTGATTGGTCAGGGTCAATTCCAACAGATGCTCCTCTTCGTTGGAGATGGTCACGCTGTCTTTGAAAGGGTTTGGATACACTTGAACCTGAAGTGAGTGGGGATCAGTGTCCGTCGTCGGGAGTGGCTCTTGCCCGAAATCGCCTTCTACCATAGCGTCAGGCAGCTCAGGCCGAGGCGGCAGGGGGGCTTCGGCTAGCGGAGAAGTTTTGGTTCCTGTTATTTCCTCCGCTTCTATGGGTTCGTGCGCTGCTCCTGCCGGGCTGTGTACGGTCTTGGCAATAGCCGTAAGCAGCGAATAAGGCGTTCCGAACGCATCCCGCCCAATCTCCCAAATCATTACCCCGCCTGCCTCTTGCATCGCCAATTCGGTTTTGGCCGTAATGGTCGTCAAGCCGTTGTAATAGACCTTACCCATCTGGTCTTGATGGGCGAAGGCGGGGTTTTCGGCTACGATTTCCGCAAAGTTCATGGAACGCACCCGTTTGCTGCTGAAATCCCAACCGTAGAAAGGCAAACCAAGCACGAGCTTTTTCTTCGGCAAGCCTTGGCTCTTCCAGTATTTCAAAGCGGATTTGGCCAGCAGGTAAGGCGCGTGCGGCCCCGGCCGGTCTGGTGCCCAGTGCCCCGTCAAGTCATAAGCCATGATGTTGACAAAGTCAGCGCTGGCTAGGGCTTTTTTACTCATATGCTTGTACCGGTGTTTGGCCGGCACCGCTATGGACATGATTTTACCTTCGGCCTGCAATGCCCGGCTCAGCGCCAAGATAAAGGGGCTGTAATTTTCATCTACGTCCCCCCACTCCAGGTCCACGTCCACGCCATCCAGATTATGTTCGCGAACGTACTGTACGATATTGTTGATCAGCAAAGGGCGGTTCCAAGGCTGCAAGTATTGCTTCCAAGCGGTCTTCCATTCCTCCCGCAAACCTCCCCCCGCCAGAGAAATAAGGACTTTGACACTATCGCGCTTCGCCCGCTTGACTACCGGCTTGATATCAATGCCTTCCGTTTGCAGGCGGCCATAGGCATCAGGATTGGCGAAAGCAATGCAGAGGTGCGTGAGCTTGTCCAGCTGCAAGTCCTCCACTACGGGAAAACGGTAGCACGGCAAATAGCCCACGACTTTAGCCGCGGGGGAAACTTGAGCCTGCAGCGCTGCCCCCCAAGAGAACAGCAGCAGTGAAACGGTTACGATTCGTAGATGCATAGATGCGGGATAAATAGCTCCCGCCATAATAGGCATTCTTTCCTGATATCGGCGTACCGGAAGTGTTAATATTCCACAGCGTCCAGGTCGTAGAGCTCCATGCCTTCTTCTTTCAGGCTAGCGGCTTTTTCCAGCAGCCCTTCCTGATCCCAAGCTTCGATCAGCGTGTCTCCTATGCGCTGAGCGTCGTACAAGCCAAACAAGAACGGCTTTCCGCGCTTTTCAAACTGCTCGAAATCGAAGAGGAAAAAGCGGCTTTTATTCCGGTATATTTTATCGGTGCTGAAGCTTTCCGGGTCGGGTGCGCGGAAGGGGTAGGTTTGTGCTTCGGGTACCAGTTGGTGGTAAAGCGCCAGGTAATAGGTCTTGCCGTCGGCCATTTCGAAGCCTTCCAAATCCACCATGTGCAACTCACGGCGGCCCAGCTCCTCGTGGTCGTTCATGAGCCCCGTCCAAGAAGACAGTTTGCGTACTTTGTGCAGGGTAGTGCCGGGCGACCAAGCCACGAAGTAGACTTCTTCTTCCCCTTCCACATAAGCCTCGATATCCTGCATGACGTATTTGTCCCTTGCCATTTGCCGCTTTAGCACCACTAGCGAGTCCCAGCCGGGCACCTGCTTGACAATGACTTCCGGTGCTTCCGCCCGTTCTTTCCACACGCCATAGTAGTAGCGTTCGCCCTCGTCACGGGCGGTTTCCAAGTCTACTAACTCAAAGTTCTTGGCTTGTAGCTGCTCGTGCCGCTTGGTGAAGTCTTCCCAACTCAGGCGCAGGCCAATATCTGTAGGGGTATCCCCGTTTTTGAAGACAGCGGAATAAGCCTGGCTCATAAGCATTAGCGGGCAAGCCATCGTCAGCAACAGAATAAGCGTATTTTTCATAAACGTAGTTTTGTTCTGCCAATATACGTCTTTACGGGCTGGCTTATTGTATGGCTGCAGGCGTTCTTGGCAATTCGTGCCGCACCTAATCTGGCAGATTATTCATCCCGCTGCGAAAGCACGGGCCAGATTTGGGTATAAGGCAGAATTACTATTTCTTTGCAGTTCACTTAAACCTTATGACCGTTGGCGGACAATATCCATCCTATATTTGACCGGTTGCTACAGCGCGGTGACCGGGAACGGCGCCTTGGGCAAAGGAGCAAAGTGCTTTGGTTTACGGGCCTATCGGGTTCCGGGAAAAGCACCGTTGCGGAGCATCTGGAAAGACGGCTTTACAACGAGGGCTACTTCGCCCAAGTGCTCGACGGCGACAATATTCGCAGCGGCATCAACAACAACCTAGGGTTCAGCCCGCAGGACCGCCGTGAAAATATCCGCCGGATTGCAGAAGTGGCGCGTTTGTACCTCAACAGCGGTATTATCACGCTCAACTCCTTCATTAGCCCGACCCGGCAGATACGGGCGATGGCGCGCGGCATCATCGGGTCCGAAGACTTTCTGGAGATATTCGTCAATGCGCCGCTGGAAGTCTGTGAAGAGCGGGACGTGAAAGGGCTATACCAAAAAGCTAGAGCCGGAGCGATAAAGGGGTTTACGGGCATTGACGCGCCCTACGAACCGCCGCTGCGCCCCGCTTTGGAAATACGTACGCACGAGCAGGCTTTAGAGGCCTGCGTAGACCAAGTCTTTGATTTCATCGCGCCAATCATCCGCTACGAATAGCAGCGGTCATGGTTTGGCTAAACAAGCATCCTCCAATTGATATGAGCTACCATCTGAATCACCTGAAAGAGCTGGAATCTGAATCGATCTTTGTCCTGCGGGAAGTCGCGGCGCAGTTTGAGCGCCCCGTACTCATGTTCTCAGGGGGCAAAGACTCCATTCTCATGGTCCACTTGGCGAGAAAAGCCTTTTACCCGGCCCGCATCCCTTTCCCTTTGTTGCACGTTGATACGGGGCATAACTTTCCCGAAACCATTGAATACCGCGACAAGCTGGTGGAAGAAATCGGGGCGAAGCTCATCGTAGGCTCCGTGCAGGACGCTATAGACGAAGGCAAAATCGCAGAGGAAAAAGGCTACAACGCCAGCCGCAACTACTTGCAAACCTCCGTACTGCTGGAAACGCTGGAGGAAGGCAAGTACGACGCCGCGCTGGGTGGCGCCCGCCGCGATGAGGAAAAGGCCCGCGCCAAGGAGCGCTTCTTCTCCCACCGCGACGAATTTGGGCAGTGGGACCCCAAGAATCAACGCCCGGAGCTGTGGAATTTGTTTAACGGCAAAAAGAACTACGGCGAGCATTTCCGCGTCTTCCCCATCAGCAACTGGACGGAACTCGATGTGTGGATGTACTTGGCAGCCGAGGGCGTGGAGTTGCCGAGCCTTTATTTCGCGCACGAGCGCCCGGTCTTCGAGCGCGATGGCATCCTGCTGGCCGATTGCGACTATATCCAAAAGCGGCCGGAAGAGGAAGGTGCCATAGAAGAGCGTATGGTCCGCTGCCGTACTATAGGCGATATGACCTGCACCGGCGTATGGGAATCGCAAGCCGCTACCATCGAGGATATCATTAAAGAGGTGTCTATAGCCCGCAAGACGGAGCGCGGGGGCCGGGCGGATGACAAGCGCTCGGAGACGGCGATGGAAGACCGTAAGAAGCAGGGGTATTTTTAGGAAGTTGGAGGGCGGAAGTTGGAAGTTGGAAGTTGGAAGTTGGAGGGCGGAAGTTGGAAGTTGGAGGGCGGAGGTTGGAAGTTGGAGGGCGGAGGTTGGAGGGCGGAAGCTTTCGGCATAAAAAAATACAATAATCAATACACTATTATGAGTGCTACTGACTTGAGTATTTTAAAGGAAGAAGCAGCAAGGTATGGTTTGAACCAACGGATCAAACGGTTCATACTAGAAGTTTGGGACTTTTGCGATCAGCTTCCAGGATCTCCTTCCGGAAGAAACGTCGCTAATCAACTTACTCGATCGTCTTCTTCTGTGGGGGCAAACTTCCGGGCTGCCTTCAGAGGCCGCTCTGTCAAGGAGTATATCGCTAAACTTGGAATAGCAGAAGAAGAAGCAGATGAGTCATCTTTCTGGTTAGACATTTCCGCCGCTAGAAAGCAGTGGAGCAACCTTGAGGCTTTAGCCTTGGAATTACAAAGCGAAGCAGACCAACTGACGGCAATCATCGTTTCTCTTATAAAGAAGGCCAAAAAGAAACTGTGAAACCCAATACATGGAATTGACCTCGATGGATAATCAGACAATTAATATTTCCCACTTCCGAATTCCCATTTCCGAATTCCCACTTCCGAATTCCCACTTCCGAATTCCCATTTCCCAATTCCCATTTCCGAATTCCCATTTCCGAATTACTATTTCCGAATTCCGAATTCCAAAATTAACCACTAATGACTGACTATACCAACATGGAACTCCTCCGCTTCACCACAGCGGGCAGCGTAGACGACGGCAAATCCACTTTGATCGGGCGATTGCTATACGACAGCAAATCCATTTTTGAAGACCAGTACGATGCCGTGCGCGACAGCAGCGAGCGCCGAGGGGAAGAAGGTGTCAACCTGGCTTTGCTGACCGATGGCCTGAAGTCCGAACGCGAGCAGGGCATCACCATAGATGTAGCGTACCGGTATTTTAACACTCCAAAGCGTAAATTCATCATCGCGGATACGCCGGGCCACATTCAGTATACCCGCAACATGGTCACTGGCGCCTCTACCGCTAACGTGGCTTTGATCCTCATCGACGCGCGCAAGGGGGTGCTGGAGCAAACCCGCCGGCACGCCTTCATCGCCTCGCTGCTGCAAATACCGCACCTCGTGGTCTGCATCAACAAGATGGACTTGGTGGATTACAATGAAGAGGTATACGAAAAAATCAAACAGGACTTCGAGGAGTTCTCCTACAAACTGGACGTCAACGATGTGCACTTTATCCCCATCTCCGCACTGAAAGGCGATAATGTGGTCAACCCTTCCGATAAGACACCTTGGTACCAAGGGTCTACCCTACTCTACTACTTGGAAAACGTGCACATCGGCAGCGACCATAACTTCATCGATTGCCGCTTCCCGGTGCAGTTGGTCCTGCGCCCCAACACGGATGAGTTCCACGATTACCGGGGGTATGCCGGCCGTATCGCTGGCGGGGTGTTCAAGAAAGGCGATAAGGTGATGCTGCTGCCTTCTGGCTTTGCTTCCAAGATTGCTAAGATTGACACGCTAGACGGCGAACTGGAAGAGGCCTACCCGCCCATGTCCGTCACTATGCTGCTGGAGGATGACCTGGATTTGAGCCGGGGCGATATGATCGTACGGGAAAACAACCACCCGGAAGTAGAACAGGACTTGGAGGTGATGGTCTGCTGGTTCCACGACCGGCCGCTGCAATTGCGCGGGAAGTACGCCATTTTGCATACCACGCAGGAGGTGCGCTGTATCGTCAAGGAGATACGGTACAAACTGGACATCAATACCCTGCACCGCAATGAGGAAGACAAGCAAATTGGCATGAATGACATCGCCCGCGTCGTTATCCGTACTACCAAGCCGCTGTTCTTCGATGCTTACCGCAAAAACCGCATTACGGGCAGCTTGCTTTTCGTAGAGGAGGGCACGAATGATACCGTTGGGGCGGGTATGATTATTTAAGAACGAAACTCGGCCTGATGGCAAACAAATGCCGTCGGGCCACTTTTCTCTTTTCTTTTGCCGCTCACAAAGAACTAATCCTCAACGCTTTCCGTTCTTCCCGTATAACATTCACCCAAAACGGCTGTTATGCGGCACCTTTACCTTTTACTCCTTTTCCTGACGCCTGTTTTTGCCATTGCACAACGCCCAGCCATCAGCGATTTCCGCCTTTCCGGCGACGCCGTTAAAACGGGGGACCGCTGTATCCAACTGACCTTTGACCAACGCTGGTCCTCAGGTTCAATATGGTACAAAGAAGCCATCAGCCTGAAGTCGCCATTCACCATGGAGCTCAAGGTGATGCTGGGCTGCAAGAACCGAGACGGTGCCGACGGCATGGTGTTCGTCTTTCACCCCAATGACCGCCGGGTAGGCTACGCCGGCGAAGGCATGGGGTTCTCCGGTTTGCGCCCTTCTATTGGTATCGAAATTGACACTTGGGAAAACGAGCACCTTGGCGACCCTGGGCAGGACCATATCGCCCTGCTGCGGGATGGCAGCGTAGCCCACTACCGCAACCTTGAGGGCCCTAACCCTATCCGCAATATCGAAGACTGTACCGAGCACGACCTGCGTATCAACTGGTATCCCAATCGGGAGCAATTGACCATTTATATCGACGGGCGGCAGGTGCTTTTTTACCAAGGCGACCTGCTTAATGAGGTATTCCGCGGCAAAGACAAGGTATACTGGGGTGTCACCTCGGGGACAGGGCAGTATAGCAACCGGCAGTCGGTTTGTATAGAAAAGCTGGACTTCAAGCTGGTGGAAGAACGGCCCAATCTTGAGCTGGCTGGGCCGAAAGCAAACCGCCTGATTGACGGGGAGTTTATTTCGCTCAGCAATATCAAATTTGAAAGCGGCAGTGCCAAGCTACTGCCGGCCTCCCAAATGGAGCTTGATGAACTGGCCCGCATCATAAAAGCCCGCCCAGGTTGGAAGCTGGACATCTTGGGCCATACCGATAATGTCGGCTCTGCCAGCAACAATCAGCAACTATCGGAGCGGCGGGCGCGCGCCGTGGCTAAGTACCTACAGGAAAAAGGCATACCCGAAGCGCAGCTCAATTCCCGGGGGTTGGGAGAGCGCTTTCCCAAACATTCTAACAAGAGTGCTGCCGGCCGGCTGAAAAACCGCCGGGTGGACTTCCGCTTGAGTAAGCCCATTGCTTAAGAGGTATTAACAACTATCGGCAACGCCCCCCTTCAAGTCGGTACATCCGCTCACCCGTCTTTTCGACATCGAGGCCGAAGACCAGAGTAAGGTTCGTCAGCAATTCCTCTACGTTATCGCTATTGAAAGCACCGTTGTAAGCACAGTCGGCCAGCCGCTCGTTAGCGAGCTCCAAATCAATGCGGTAGTAACGTTCCATCTCCAGCAGTGCCTGGCCAAATGGCTCGGTGTGCCAAGCCAGCGCATTCAGGTCTTCGGCGGGGACTTTGTACAACTGGTCTTGGCGCGGGCTACAGATTCCTCTTTCTTTGGCGGACAATTGTATCGGGCCAGCCGACGCGGGGCCGGCGAGTTCGACTTTCCCTTCCTTTACTTCTACCTCCACTGTCGGCTCATCAGGGTAAGCCCGCAGGTTGAAGGCGGTGCCCAGTACGCGGGTTTGGGTACCGTTGGCCGCAATCACAAAGGGGCGGCTAGGGTCGGAAACGATGGAGAAAAAGGCTTCGCCCGAAAAAGTAGCTCGGCGCTCATTGCCGAGGTCGGTAAAAGTCAGTTGAGAAGAAGCATTAAGCTTTACCGTCGAACCGTCAAGCAGCTCTACTGTACGGGTTTCACCAGCTTCCGTTGCGTAAATCTCATCGCTGCTACTGTAAGCTTGGTTAGCCCACCACCACACTCCCGCCGTTATCAGCAGCAAGCTAGCAGCAACAGCCCACCAAGAAGGGCGGAGGTAGCGTCGTTTCAGTTGTGGCTCGCCTGTATTGGCCGTTTGGTGAAGTTTTGCTTTAAAGTCGGCTAAGCCTTGTTTGGTATCGGGCTCATAGTCCGACTTATACCGGGCTGTCCACACCCAAGCCTGTTCCATTTCGTCGGCCAGATTGCGATCAGGCTGGTTATCCAGCCAATCGTCCAAAGCTTGCTCCTCATTGGGTTCAATATCCCCGCGGAGCCTTTTGTGTAATAATATGATATAGTCCGAAGTCTTCATTCGCATTTTTTATTGCAAAAAACCGCTCTGCTTTTGATGAACGGCAGCCGGCTTGCGGTAAATCCGCAGCTATCTCTCATTCAGCGCAAGCGTTGACTTACCCCAATAGGCAAGGCACATCTTTATGACACCCTGTTCGTACCTTCCCCCCTAATGAACGCTGCCCCTTTTCCTGCTTAGCGGTAAAATTGTCTGCCAGCAACCAAATCAGGGCTTTAAAGCGTCTGGCCGAAATAGGGGCCTAACTGCTCTCGTAAGGTCCGCAAGGCTTTAGAAATTTGATTTTCTACCGTCTTGACAGATATGCCGAGCTGCTCGGCGATTTCTTTGTACGTCCTATCTTCGAAGCGGCTGAGCACAAAGATAATGCGGCAACGGTCGGGCAAGCTGTCTACGGCCCGGTCGATTACCGCTTGCAGTTCTTCGGCTTCCATGCGCTCGAGGGCGCCAGCTTGCTTCGCGCGTATTTCGGGGGCCCGCGACTCGTCTGTCAACTTCACCCGCTCGTCGCGGATGTAGTTCAGGGCTTTGTTGACCGCGGCGCGGCGCAAATAAGCTTTCAGGGAAGTGGTGATACGAAGCTGTGCCCGCTTGCGCCATAATTCCAAGAAAACCTCCTGTGCCAAATCCTCCACTAGAACAGCGTCGGGTATGATTTTGTAAACTGCTTTGCAAATATAGCTGTAGTAGGCCTCAAAAAGTAGCACGATGGCCCGTTCACTATCGTCGCCCAGCAGTCGAATGAGTTCTTTATCCGTGTAAGGTTGTCGCAATGGGTGATTATTCTTCGTTGGGGGTGCTTTACTCCGGCTAAAATAGCATTTCCTTTGCAATCTTCCCAAAGGCTATGCGCTGGACTGCCTTGCCCGCCAATTATTAACGGCAGCCTTTTGAATAAATAAAAATAAACAATACCTTGACGCGTCTTTTTGACAGCCCTGATGGCGCCCCTGACCACAACAAGCGATTGATCATTAAAAAAGCAAGAAAAGCCTTCTTTTAGAGCTTGTTGGGACTTTAGTAATCGGTCTGCAAACTGCACTTTTTTGCTTATACTTCGTTCCGAACCCCGATCGCTATCGGGGCATTTAGCTCAGGCTAAACTCCGGTTTTCGGGTCTCGTCTAACCAAAAAATTGC